>JBFKOW010000001.1:0-88204 GCA_041628615.1 Paracoccaceae bacterium
CATGGGCAAGCCCTACCGCGCGATCTTCAACGAGTTCCAGGGCGGCAGCTTCAAGCCCGAGGACGTCGATGGGTCGGGCGACGTGAAATACCACCTCGGCGCCTCGTCCGACCGCGAGTTCGACGGCAACTCGGTGCACCTCAGCCTGACCGCCAACCCGTCGCATCTCGAGGCGGTGAACCCGGTGGTGCTGGGCTAGGTCCGGGCCAAGCAGGACCAGCTGAAGGACTCCAACCGGACCAAGGTGATGGCGGTGCTGCTGCACGGCGACGCCGCCTTCGCCGGGCAGGGCGTGGTGGCCGAGGGCTTCGGCCTGTCGGGCCTGCGCGGCCACCGCACCGGCGGCACCATGCATATCGTGGTGAACAACCAGATCGGCTTTACCACCGCGCCGCATTTCTCGCGGTCGTCGCCCTATCCGACCGACATCGCGCTGATGGTCGAGGCGCCGATCTTCCACGTCAACGGCGACGACCCCGAGGCGGTGGTCCACGCCGCGCGGGTCGCCACCGAGTTCCGCCAGAAGTTCCACAAGGACGTGGTGATCGACATCTTCTGCTACCGGCGGTTCGGCCACAACGAGGGCGACGAGCCGATGTTCACCAACCCGATCATGTACAAGCGGATCAAGAGCCACAAGACGACGCTCACGCTCTACACCGAACGGCTGGTGGCCGACGGGCTGATCCCCGAGGGCGAGATCGAGGACATGAAGGCCGCCTTCCAGGCGCACCTGAACGAGGAGTTCGAGTCCGGCAAGACCTACCGCCCGAACAAGGCCGACTGGCTCGACGGCCGCTGGTCGCACATGGACCGGATGAAGCAGGGCAAGTACCAACGCGGCAAGACCTCGATCGGGGCCAAGACGCTGGCCGATATCGGCAGGGCGCTGACCACCGCGCCCGAGGGCTATGCGCTGCACAAGACGGTGGACCGGCTGCTCGAGGCCAAGCGGCAGATGTTCGAGACCGGCAAGGGCTTCGACTGGGCGACCGCCGAGGCGCTGGCCTTCGGGTCGCTGCTGCTCGAGGGCTACCCGGTCCGGCTCGCCGGGCAGGACAGCACCCGCGGCACCTTCTCGCAGCGCCATTCCGGCTTCATCCACCAGGAGACCGAGGACCGCTACTACCCGCTCAACAACATCCGCGAGGGGCAGGCGCATTACGAGGTCATCGACTCGATGCTGTCGGAATACGCGGTGCTGGGCTTCGAATACGGCTACTCGCTGGCCGAACCCAACGCGCTGACGCTGTGGGAGGCGCAGTTCGGCGACTTCGCCAACGGCGCCCAGATCATGTTCGACCAGTTCATCTCGTCCGGCGAGGCCAAGTGGCTGCGGATGTCCGGCCTGGTCTGCCTGCTGCCGCACGGCTTTGAGGGCCAGGGCCCCGAGCATTCGTCGGCCCGGCTCGAACGCTTCCTGCAGATGTGCGGCGGCGACAACTGGATCGTGGCGAACTGCTCGACCCCGGCGAACTACTTCCACATCCTGCGCCGGCAGCTGCACCGCAGCTTCCGCAAGCCGCTGATCCTGATGACGCCGAAGTCGCTCCTGCGACACAAGATGTGCATCTCGACGGCGGAGGAATTCACCAACGGGTCGTCCTTCCACCGGGTGCTGTGGGACGACGCCCAGCACGGCAACTCGGACACCGAGCTCAAGCCCGACGCCAAGATCCGGCGCGTGGTGATGTGCGCCGGCAAGGTCTATTACGACCTGCTCGAGGAACGGGACTCGCGCGGCATCGACGACATCTACCTGATGCGGATCGAGCAGTTCTACCCGTTCCCGGCCCAGAGCCTCGTGAAGGAGATGGAGCGGTTCCCGAACTCCGACGTGATCTGGTGCCAGGAAGAGCCCAAGAACCAGGGCGCCTGGACCTTCATGGAGCCCAACATCGAATGGGTGCTGACCCGCATCAAGGCCAGGCACACCCGGCCGAAATACGCCGGCCGTCCGGCCTCGGCCTCGCCGGCCACGGGGCTCGCCAGCCAACACCAAGCCCAACAAGCCGCCCTCGTGAACGAGGCGCTGACCATCGAAGGGAACTGATCCGATGTCCATTGAAGTGCGCGTCCCGACGCTGGGCGAAAGCGTCACCGAGGCCACCGTCGCGACCTGGTTCAAGAAGCCGGGCGACGCCGTCGCGGTGGACGAGATGCTGTGCGAGCTGGAAACCGACAAGGTGACGGTCGAAGTCCCCGCCCCCGCCTCCGGCACGCTGGGCGAGATCGTCGCCGCCGAGGGCGAGACGGTGGGCGTCGACGCCCTGCTCGCCACCCTGTCCGAGGGCGAGGGCGCGGCCCCGGCCAAGCCCGCGAAGGCGGCGAAGGCCGACGACGCCCCGAAGGCCGCCGAGGCGGCGGCGAGCGGCGGCGGCGATGCCGGCGGCGCGGAGATCGACGTGATGGTGCCGACGCTGGGCGAAAGCGTCACCGAGGCCACCGTGTCGACCTGGTTCAAGAAGCCGGGCGAAAGCTTCGAGGCAGACGAGATGCTGTGCGAACTGGAGACCGACAAGGTGTCGGTCGAGGTGCCGGCCCCCGCCGCCGGTCGGCTGGTCAAGCTGCTGGCCGAGGAAGGCGCCACCGTCGCCGCCGGCGGCAAGCTGGCGATCATGACCACCGCCGCCGGGGGCGGGGCCGCCGCCACCGAGGCCGAGGCCGCCGCGCCCGCACCCGCCGCCAACGGCAACGGCAACGGTCCGCGCGATGTCGAAGACGCCCCCTCCGCCAAGAAGCTGATGGCCGAGAAGGGCCTGTCGGCCGGCGAGGTCACCGGCTCGGGCCGCGACGGACGGGTGATGAAGGAGGACGTGCTCAAGGCGCTGTCGCAGCCGAAGGGCGCCGAGGCCCCGAAGCCCGCGCCCGCCGCGCCGCGCCCCGCCGACGATGCCGCCCGCGAGGAACGGGTCAAGATGACCCGCCTGCGCCAGACCATCGCCCGCCGCCTAAAGGAGGCGCAGAACACCGCGGCGATGCTGACCACCTACAACGAGGCCGACATGGGTCCGATCATGGACCTGCGGAACGAATACAAGGACCTGTTCCTCAAGAAGCACGGCGTGAAGCTCGGCTTCATGTCGTTCTTCGTGAAGGCCTGCTGCCACGCCCTGCGCGAGGTGCCCGACGTCAACGCCGAGATCGACGGCACCGACGTGGTCTACAAGAACTACGTCCACATGGGCGTCGCGGTGGGCACCCCGACCGGCCTCGTGGTGCCGGTGGTGCGGGACGCCGACCAGAAGTCCTTCGCCGCGATCGAGAAGGAGATCGCCGAACTCGGCGTGCGCGCCCGCGACGGCAAGCTGTCGATGGCCGACATGCAGGGCGGCAGCTTCACCATCTCCAACGGCGGGGTCTACGGGTCGCTGATGTCCTCGCCGATCCTGAACCCGCCGCAATCGGGCATCCTCGGGATGCACAAGATCCAGGACCGGCCGATGGCGGTCGGCGGGCAGGTGGTGATCCGGCCGATGATGTATCTGGCGCTGAGCTACGACCACCGGATCGTCGACGGCAAGGGCGCGGTCACCTTCCTCGTGCGCGTCAAGGAGGCGCTTGAGGACCCGCGCCGCCTGCTGATGGACCTCTAGGGCGAATCCGGTTCGTGCGACGCGAGACAGAGGGCGGCGCCCGACCCGGGGGGTGGGCGCAGAAGCGCACGGCCCGTGGGGGCGGGTTGGGCGCTGCCCGTGACGCAAGCGTCCTGCGCGGCGCGGGCACGACCCGTCCCGCCCTGCTCCGATTGTCGCAACTTGCCGCTTGGGAGGGCCGCCGATGACCCCCGAACTCACCGTTCTCGCCCTCGCCGGGCTCTGGCAGGTGGTGCAATACGTCCTGATGGCGGTGCCCGCGAACCTCGAACTGGGGCCGGGCAAGACGCTGTCGCCGCGCGACCGGTCCCGGCTCGGCGGCGACCTGCAGGACCAGTTGTCGGAGCGGACCGCGCGGCTCTACCGGGCGCTGGGCAACCATTTCGAGGGGCTGGTGCTGTTCACCATCGCGGTGGTCGTGGTCACGCTGGGGGACCGCGGCTCCGGGCTCACCGCCGGCTGCGCCTGGACCTACCTCGTGGCCCGGATCCTCTACGTCCCGGCCTACTGGCTGGGCTGGCGGCCCTGGCGGTCGCTGATCTGGGCGGTCGGATTCTCGGCCACCACGCTGATGCTTCTGGCAGCCCTCTACATCTGACCGTCCCGATCTGTTATCCGGTCCCGGCACAGAAGCCCTCCAGACGCCGCCGCGGCGTCGCGCACTGCAGAAGGAAGTCCCAATGGCTAGCTACGACGTCATCGTGATCGGATCCGGACCCGGCGGCTATGTCTGCGCCATCCGCTGCGCCCAGCTCGGGCTCAGGACCGCCTGCGTCGAGGGACGCGACACGCTGGGCGGCACCTGTCTCAACGTCGGCTGCATTCCGTCCAAGGCGCTGCTGCACGCCTCCCACCAGCTTCACGAGGCACAGCACAACTTCGCCAAGATGGGTCTGAAGGGGAAGGCGCCCACCGTCGACTGGCCGCAGATGCTGACCTACAAGTCCGAGACCATCGAGGCCAACACCAAGGGCATCGAGTTCCTGTTCAAGAAGAACAAGGTCGACTGGCTCAAGGGCTGGGGTTCGATCCCCGAGGCCGGCAAGGTCAAGGTCGGCGACGAGGTCCACGAGGCCACCCACATCGTGATCGCCAGCGGCTCCGAAGTCGCCACCCTGCCCGGCGTCGAGATCGACGAGAAGGTGGTGGTGTCCTCCACCGGGGCGCTGGAGCTGCCCAAGGTGCCGAAGAAGATGGTGGTGATCGGCGCCGGGGTCATCGGCCTCGAGCTTGGCTCGGTCTACGCCCGGCTCGGCGCCGAGGTCCACGTGATCGAGTTCCTCGACGCGATCACCCCCGGGATGGACGGCGAGGTGCAGAAGACCTTCAAGCGGCTGCTCGAACGGCAGGGGCTCAGCTTCACGATGGGCGCGGCGGTGCAGTCCGTCGCCGTGAAGTCGGGCAAGGCGAAGGTCGCCTACAAGCTGCGCAAGGACGGCAGCGACCACGAGATGCAGGCCGACACGGTGCTGGTCGCCACCGGCCGGCGGCCCTTCACCGACGGGCTCGGGCTCACCGAATTGGGGGTCGAGACCACCGAGCGCGGCCAGATCAAGACCGACGCCCGCTACGTGACCAGCGTCGACCGGATCTACGCCATCGGCGACTGCATCGACGGGCCGATGCTGGCCCACAAGGCCGAGGACGAGGGCATGGCGGTGGCCGAGATCATCGCCGGGCAGGCCGGGCACGTGAACTACGACGTCATTCCGGGGGTCATCTACACCCACCCGGAGGTCGCCAACGTGGGCCAGACCGAGGAACAGCTCAAGAAGGAGGGCCGCGCCTACAAGACGGGCAAGTTCTCGTTCATGGGCAACGGCCGGGCCAAGGCCAACTTCGCCGCCGACGGCTTCGTCAAGATCCTCGCCGACGCCGCGACCGACCGGATCCTCGGCGCCCACATCATCGGGCCGATGGCAGGGGACCTGATCCACGAGATCTGCGTGGCGATGGAGTTCGGCGCCGCCGCCGAGGATCTCGCGCGGACCTGCCACGCCCACCCGACCTACTCCGAAGCGGTGCGCGAGGCGGCGCTGGCCTGCGGCGACGGCCCGATCCACAGCTAGGCAGGCCGGGCTCCGCCCGCCGGCGGCACGAAAGGTCCACCGGACCGTTCGCCGGCTTCGCCGGACAGCCGCCGGCCCTGCCACGCCCACCCGACCTACTCCGAAGCGGTGCGCGAGGCGGCGCTGGCCTGTGGCGACGGCCCGATCCACAGCTAGGCAAGTCGGGCTCCGCCCGCAACGTCAGCCCATGAAGCGCGGGTCGCCGACGGCCCAGGCGACGCCGTCGCCGCGGTCCATCGCGGCGATGGCGGCCATGTCGTCGGCCCCGATCTCGAAGCCGAACAGGTCGCGGTTCTGGCGCATCCGCTCCGGGTTCAGGCTCTTGGGCAGCACCGGGTAACCGCTCTGCACCCCCCAGCGCAGCAGCAGTTGCGCCTCGCTCACCCCGTACCGTTCGGCCATGCGCCGGAACGGCGAGTCCTCCGCCGCGCCGGCCGCCCGCATCTCGTCGGTCTTGGCGCTGTCCTGTCCCGGCGCCGCGCGCCACGTCGACAACGGCACCAGCGACGAATAGGCGATCGGCAGGATCCCGTTGGCCCGCAGGTAGGCGACGAGGCCGGGTTTCTGCGACCAGGGGTGCAGCTCGATCTGGTTCGCCTCCGGCAAGGGCAGCCCGGCGGCGCGCAGTTCCTCGACATGGGCCTCGGTGAAGTTGCTCACGCCGATCGCGCGGACCTTGCCCTCGGCCTTCAGATCGACCAGCGCGCGCCACTCGGCCACCCGCTCCGCACCGCCGGTCGGGGCGTGGATGAGGTAGAGATCGATCCGGTCCAGCCCGAGCGCGGCCCGCGACGCCTCGAAGGCGGCGCGGGTCTCGTCATAGCCCTTCGGCGGGTCACCCCAGGCGGCGTTGCCGGGCCAGAGCTTGGTGGTCACGAAGACCTCGTCGCGGCCGATCCCGGCCCGCGCGATCCCGTCGCGCAGGCCGCGGCCGACCCCGGCCTCGTTGGCGTAGCCGGCGGCGGTGTCGACATGGCGGTAGCCCGCCGCGATGGCCTCGGCCACGATCCGCGGCGCCTCGGCGTCCGGCACGAGGTAGGTGCCGAAGCCGACGGCGGGGATCCGGGTTTCCCCGAGGGGCATGTGATCGGGGGTCGGTTGCATCGTCGGTCGTCCTCTTCGCGGTGTCCCGTCCGGTCTAGACGCGGAGCGCGGTCCGGTCTTGCCCGATCCTCCGCAGTTCTTGCACGATCCTCCGGAACCGGCGGATTTCGTGTGTCACGGTCGAGGGCGCCGTGCGACACTGCGGCGACCAGGAGACAGCGATGATCCAGACCGACGACTTGACCGGCCTCGCCCTGCGATACGCCCGGTGTTCCATGTCCGCCGGACGGATCCCCGACGGCTGGCCGCTGGTCGTCACCGCCACCGCGCCCACCGCGGTGGAGGCCACGGTCTACGATCCGGTCGTTTGCCTGATCCTTCAGGGGGCGAAGGAAACCGCCGGACCCGGCGGCGCCCTGCGGCTGGCGCCCGGCGACGGCTTGCTGGTCAGCCACGACACGCCGGTGCTCGCCCGGATCGTCGAGGCCAGCCCCGCCGCGCCCTACGTCGCGGTCGTCGCGCCGCTGGACCTGGGGGTGCTGCGGGGCCTGCACGACGCCACCGCCGAGCTGGCCGCGGACGGCGGC
Source organism: Paracoccaceae bacterium (assembly GCA_041628615.1). Taxonomy (GTDB): domain Bacteria; phylum Pseudomonadota; class Alphaproteobacteria; order Rhodobacterales; family Rhodobacteraceae; genus JAMWZF01. Next base: position 7,297 of record JBFKOW010000001.1, read on the forward strand.
CCGGCGGGGGCGCTCGGCCGGATCGGGGTGGGGGACGGGCTCCGCGACGTGCTGCGCCGCTGGCTCGGGCTGGAACCCGGCACCGCCGAGGCACGGGTCGTCGGGCCGCTGCTGCGCACCGAGTTGCATTTCCGGCTGCTCGCGGCGCCGGGCGGCGACGCGTTGCGGCAGCTCGCCTCGCCGACCAGCCCGGCCAGCCGGATCGCCCGCGCCATCGCGGCGATCCGGCGCGACGTGTCGCGGCCCCTCCGGCTGGCCGACCTGGCGCGGACCGCCGGCATGGGGGGCTCGGCGTTCCACGCCCATTTCAGGCAGGTGACCGGCACCACGCCGCTGCGGTTCCAGAAGGACCTGCGGCTGACCGATGCCCGCCGGCGGCTGGCGGCGGGGGACGGGTCGGTTACCGGCGTCGCCTACGCGGTCGGCTACGAGAGCTCGGCCCAGTTCAGCCGGGAATACGCCCGCAAGTTCGGCCATCCGCCGCGGACCGACCTGGCGCGGACCGGCGCTCCCGACTGACCAGACCCGTCCGAACATGGCCGAAGGACCACGTCGCCCCGGCCGCGGCCGCGCCTTCTTCGGACCCGAAATATCCCGGGGGAGTCTCCGCGACAGCGGAGACGGGGGCAGCGCCCCCTTCCCCTTGCAACCCCGGCGCGGGTATCGACGTTGCACCAGCAGCCGGGCCGTCACCGTGGCGACCCGACCGGGGGACCGACCATGATCCGAAGCAAGCTCACCTTCACCCTGCGCTCCCTGCGCGAACGGCTCTGGATCAAGCCGCTGGGCTATGCCGTGCTCGCCGTCGCCGCGGTCTTCGTCGCCCGGCTGGCCGACCTGCTGCCCTTCGCCGACGCCCTGCCCGAGATCGAGGCCGACACGGTGGAACGGCTGCTCTCGGTGATCTCGGCCTCGATGCTCGGGGTGGCGACCTTCGCGGTGGCCTCGATGGTGTCGGCCTATGCCTCGGCCAGCGGCAGCGCCACGCCGCGGGCCTTCGTGCTGCTGGTCGCCGACGGGCTGTCGCAGACCGCGCTGTCGAGCTTCATCGGCGCCTTCATCTTCAGCATCGTCGGCATCATCGCGGTGCGGATCGGCTATTTCGGCCCGGCCGGGCACGTCGCGATGTTCCTGTTCACCCTCGGAGTGCTGGCCTTCGTGATCCTCACCTTCGTGCGCTGGGTCGACACCATCGCCCGGCTGGGCCGGATGCCCAACACCATCGACAAGGTCGAGGCCGCCACCCGCGAGGCCTTTGCCCACTGGACCCCCGGCGCGCCGCTGTCGGCCCGGCCGGGACCGGCGGACCCGCCGGCGGGGGCCGGGATCTTCCCCGACCGGACCGGCTTCGTGCAGCACGTCGACATCGCCTGCCTGCAGGACTGGGCCGAAAGCCGCGGCGCCACGATCCACCTGCGGGCCCGGCCCGGCGCGCTCGTCACCGACCGGCGGCCGCTGCTCACCGTGATCGGCGAACCGGCGCCGGACGAGACCGACCGCGCCACCCTGCGCGACGCCTTCGTGATCGGCGACCGCCGCAGCTACGCGGTCGATCCCCGCTTCGGGCTGATCGCGCTGTCCGAGATCGGCTCGCGGGCGCTCTCGCCCGGCGTCAACGACCCCGGCACCGCGATCGAGATCGTGGTCCGGCTGGCCCGCATCCTGCGCGACTGGAGCCTGTCCGAACCGCCCGAGGACGGCGCGCCCGCCTGCGACCGGGTCCATGTCCCGCCGCTCGACCCCGGCAACCTGCTCGACGACGCCTTCGCCGCCATCGTCAAGGACGGGGTCGGGTCGGTCGAGGTCGGGATCTGGATCCAGAAATCGCTCGGCCTGCTCGCCGCCGAGGCCGCGCCCGAGATCGGCCGGGCGGCTGCGCGGACCGCCGAACAGGCCCTGGCGCGGGCGGAACGGGCGCTCGATTTCGGCCCCGATCTCGACCGGGTGCGCAGGGCCCACCGGACCTACGTCGCCGGCGCCGACTGAGCGCGGCGGAGATCGCCCGCCCCGGCCGGGTCGCGGCCGCAGCGCGGTTCCGGTTCCGGCTGCGGTTCCGGCACCGGTGGAATACCGACGCGATACCGACGTTTTGCCGACAGCCGTTTTCCGGCTCTCCGCCGCCAAGGATTGACCTCGGGCGCGCGTCCCATGACCGTGCTGGACATGGATCGGGACACGGACGAGGCGTTGGCGGCCCGGGCCGCGGCGGGCGAGGCGGCGGCCTTCGCGGCCCTGCTCGAGCGCGTCTACGACCGGCTCTTCGCCTTCGCCTTCCGGCTCACCGGCAGCCGCGCCGAGGCCGAGGACCTGACCCAGGACATCTGCGCCGCGCTGCCCACCAAGCTGGCCCGCTTCGACGGCCGCGCGAAGCTGACCACGTGGCTCTACCGGGTGGCGGTGAACGCCGCCCACGACCGCCGCCGCAGGCAGGCCGCCCACGGCCGCGCCGCCGCCGGCTGGGGCGACTGGGAGATCGCCCGGCAGGCCGAGGCGGCCGAGGCGCGGGTCCGCGAAAGCTGGCTTCTCTGGGCGATGGCGGCGCTGCCCGACGACCTGCGCGACACCCTCGCGCTGGTCCTCGACGACCTGACCCACGCCGAGGCGGGGGCGATCCTCGGCGTCTCCGAGGGCACGATCTCGTGGCGCGTCTCCGAGGCCAGGAAACGCCTCCGCGCCCTGAAGGAACAGGAGGAAACGGCATGACCCGTGACCCCGATCTCGACGACCTGAAGGCGGCGCTGGACGCCGCCACCCCGGCGCCCGACTCCGGCCGCAAGGCGGCGAACCTCGCGCTGGCGCGGGAAAATTTCGCGGCGCTCCAAGGATCGCGGGAGATGGCGCGTCCCATGTCCAGTTCGGCCGGAAACGGCCCCTGGACAAGGATCAGACGGATGTTCGCTTCGATGACCTCCCGTGGCGCATTGGCCACCACCACCGCCCTCGTCGCCTGCGGGTTCCTGTTTCTCACCCCGCAGGGGCAGGACCTGCTGACCCCGCCGGACCCGGTCGGCGAACCCGAGCCGCTGCCGGCCGTCCTTCCCGAACCGCAGCCGCTGGCCCCGGTCCTCGACGCCGACGACCGCGCCGCGCCGGTCGGGAACGAGGTCCGGCTGGCCCCGGCCGAGCTTGCGGATGGCGCCGCGGATGCCCTGCGCGAGGAACCGGCCCCCGCGCCGTCCGCCGCCTTGCCCCGTTTGTCGCGCGAGATCGCTCCCCGGATCGTCGCGCCGCGGGCCGCGCCCGGGCAGAACGCCAGCCCCGATGCGCTGCTGGGCGGCGGCGTGGCATCGCTGGCCGAGCCGCCGGTCGCGCGCCTTTACGATCCCGGCACCGAGAGCTTCGCCACCGCCGAGGACAACCCGGTGAAGGTCACCGCCGAGGACCCGGTCTCGACCTTCTCGATCGACGTCGACACGGCCTCCTACGCGGTGGTCCGGTCCTCGCTGATGCGCGGGCAACTGCCGCCGCGCGATGCGGTGCGGATCGAGGAGATGGTGAACTACTTCCCCTACGACTACCCCGCGCCGGAGGCGGGCGAGGCGCCGTTCCGGGCCACGCTTGGGGTGATGCAGACGCCGTGGAACCCCGGCACCCGGATCGTCCATATCGGCCTGCAGGGCACCCTGCCGGCGGTCGAGGACCGGCCGCCGCTGAACCTCGTCTTCCTGATCGACACCTCCGGGTCGATGGACGACCCGGCCAAGCTGCCGCTGCTGATCCAGTCCTTCCGCCTGATGCTGCCCGAATTGCGGCCCGACGACGAGGTGGCCATCGTCACCTACGCGGGCAGCGCGGGGCTTGTCCTGCCGCCCACCGCCGCCGCCGACCGCGCCGCCATCGAGGCCGCGCTGGCGGGTTTGCGGGCCGGCGGGTCGACCAACGGGCAGGGCGGACTGGAACAGGCCTACGCGGTGGCCGAGGGCATGGCCGCCGGGGGCGAGATCGGCCGCGTGATCCTGGCCACCGACGGCGACTTCAACGTCGGCCTGTCGGACCCTTCCGGGCTCGAGGACTACATCGCCGGCAAGCGCGAGACCGGCACCTACCTGTCGGTTCTGGGCTTCGGCCGGGGCAACCTGCAGGACGCCACGATGCAGGCGCTGGCCCAGAGCGGCAACGGCACCGCCGCCTATATCGACACGCTGTCCGAGGCCCGGAAGGTGCTTGTCGACCAGCTGACCGGGGCGCTGTTCCCGATCGCCGACGACGTGAAGGTGCAGGTCGAGTTCAACCCGGCGGAAGTGGCCGAATACCGGCTGATCGGCTACGAGACCCGCGCCCTGCGGCGGGAGGACTTCAACAACGACGCGGTGGACGCGGGCGAACTAGGCGCCGGCCATTCGGTCACCGCGCTCTACGAGGTCACGCCGGTCGGATCGCCCGCCCGGCTGACCGACCCGCTGCGCTACGGTGCGTCCGGGACGGCGGCGGACGCCGGCGAGGCGGGCGAAGGCAACGGCGAACTGGGCTTCCTCAAGCTGCGCTACAAGGCGCCGGGGGCCGAGGACTCGGTGCTGGTCGAGACCCCGATCACCGCCGGCCTGCCCGCCGGAAACGAGGCGCGCTTCGCCACCGCCATCGCCGGGTTCGGCCAGCTTCTGCGGGGCGCGACCTACCTCGGCGACTGGGGCTGGGACGAGGCCATCGCGCTCGCCGCCGAGACCCGCGGCGCCGATCCCTACGGCTACCGCGGCGAGGCGGTGCAGCTGATGCGGCTGGCGCAGAGCCTGTCGCGCTGACCGGCCCCGCCCGTGCCGCGGCCGCCCGCCCCCTCCCGGCGGGCGGTTCCGCCTGCCGGACCAGCGGTGGGGCGGGCCCCTTCGGCGGGAAAGCCCGACAAATCACACACCCCGACTCGGCGACCGTTGGGCGCGCCTCCGGTCGATGACGATCTCGCCGTCCGTCCCAACCAGTCCGCCCGACGGTCGTTGGATTGCCGCGACCCCGAGACGAGGCGGGGACCTGTCACCGCTCAGGGCCGGCCGCGCCCCACCCGTCGCAGCCGCCAGAGAACCGCGGCGCTGACCGCGCCCAGCGGCGCGGGCCGGGCGGCGCGGATCATCGCGCGGGCGAAGGCGTCGGCCTCGGCCTCCTGCTCGGGGACATGCCCCCCGTCGACATGACCCGCCGCATGGTGGCCGACCTCGCGATAGAAGGCGTATTCGGCATCGAGCCGCCGCAACCAGAGTCGCCAGCCCCGCGCCCGGCCGGGTGGCCAGGTCAGCACGATCCCCGACAGCCGCAGGTCGTAGCAGCCGAGGTAGTCCAGTTCCGGCAGCCGGGCGATCACGTCGATCCGGGTCACCCCGTCGAGCGCCAGCCCCGGCGTCACCGCCCAGCGCAGGAGGCTCGCGATGACCGCCGAAGGGTCCGCGATATCGGGCGAGACGTGGACCGGCACGCCCGGCCCGACCGTCGCCAGCGGCCGCTCGCCGCGCCGCCGGGCCAGCAGGTCCACCGTGCGCCGATGCGCCGGGTGCAGGCGCGCGGCGCGCAACCGGGCGATTTCGGCGGCGAAGGCGGACCGGTCCAGCGCGTCGAGCAGCGCCAGCAGCACGGCGAGGTAGCGCGCCCCCGGCCCGCGCGGCGGCTCGGCCCAGGCCGGCGAGACCAGCACCTCGCGCACCTCGGGGACCGCCGCCGCCGGTTCGGCCACGAGCCCCCGCCACGCCTCGCGGACGGTGGCGACGTGATCGGTGGCGACCCCGCGCAGAAGACGCTGGATCAGGGGGCGGACATCCCGGTGCATCGGGCGGGTATCACAGGGATTTCAGGTGCTTTTCGGGCCGCAATGCGGCGCCATGCCGGATCAGGGCCCTGCGCCATGGGCGGCGCGGAAATCGCGCAGGGTCTTGCCGCGCTCGTCGCGGAACCGGCCGGCTTCGGTCATGCCGCGGATCCGGTCGAGCCGGAACATGCGGAAATCCCCGCGCAGCTCGCACCAGGCCGCGAGGGTCCAGACCTTGCCCCAGAACAGCAGCGCCAGCGGCCGGACGCTGCGCCGGGTCTCGGCCCCGGCTTCGTCGGCATAGTCGAGCAACAGCCGGGTCCGGGTCTCGGCGGCGGCCTCGGCCCGGTCGATCCGGACGCGCACCGCGGCGCTCAGGTACTCCGTGACGAAGGCGTGGACCGGCACCGCCGCGGCGCGGTCGCGGGCGCTTTCGGGCAGCACCGCGGCGATCTTGACCAGCGCCTCCTCGGCAGCGCCGGCCATCGCCGCCCCGCCCCAGGCCCGGACCAGCCGGGCGCCGGCGACCAAGGCCACGATCTCGTCCGCCGTGAACATCAGCGGCGGCAGGTCGTAGCCGCTGCGCATCAGGTAGCCGACACCCGCCGCGCCCTCGATCGGCACGCCCGAGCCGATCAGGTCGGCCACGTCCCGGTAGATCGTCCGGGGCGTGACCTCCAGCTTCTCGGCCAGTTGCGCCGCGGTGACCAGCCGCCCGCCGCGCAGGTGCTGCACGATCCGGAACAGGCGGTCGGCGCGGCGCATCCGGTCAGGCGGCGTTCGGCTGGAACAAGCCGATCGAGTTGCCGTCCGGGTCGGTGGCATACTGGAACCGGCCCGGCGGGATCGCGACGACGGGGCCGACGACCGTGCCGCCCGCGGCGGCGCAGCGCCCGGCGGCGGCCTCGACCGAATCGGGGACCATCAGGTGGATCGTCGCGCCGGCCGCCGGCTTGCCGGGATAGAGATGGCCGCCGACGGTCTGTTCGTCGCCGTCGAAAGTGGCGATCTCGTTGGGTCCGCCGTCGGTGATCGTCATCTTCCAGCCGAACACTTCGGCGTAGAAGTCACAGGATCGGGCAAGATCGGTGACCGGGATCTCGGTCCAGACGACGATGGGCTTCATGGGGCTCTCCTCGGGTTGCAGGCTATCAGCCCGACCCTTGTCGCACACCCCTCCTGACAGGGTCCTGTCAGCAGTCCGTCAGCCGCGGGACAACCACGAGAGCCCGTCCTCGGTCGGCCCGTCCGGCCGGTATTCGGCGCTGACCCATCCGTCATAGCCGGCCCGGTCGATCCGGTCGAACATCGCCGGGAAATCGAGCGCGCCGCTGCCCGGCGCGCCCCGGCCGGGAGTGTCGGCGAACTGGACATGGGTGACAGCGGCGTTCACCCGGTCCCAGGTCGCCACCGCGTCGCCGGTGATCCGGGCCGCGTGGTAGACGTCGAACTGCAGGCCCAGCCGGTCCGGCGCGGCGCCGACCGCGCCCAGCACCTCGATCGCGGTGTCGAAATCGTGCAGGAAGTAGCCCGGCATGTCGTGCCGGTTGATCGGCTCGATGGTCAGCGGCAGGCCGTCGGCCTCGTCCACCGCCCAGCGCAGGTTGTCGACGAAGACGGCGCGGGCCCCGGGCCCCTCGGCTGCGCCGGCCATCACGTGGATCCGCTCGGCCTTCAGCGTGCGGGCGTAGCGCAGCGCCCGGCGGAACGCCGACCGGAAGCGTCCGGCCTCGGCTTCCACGGCGGCGAAGCCGCGCGGTCCGTCCGGGTCGATGTAGTTGGGCGGCGGGCAGTTGATCAGCGCCAGCGGCATGTCGTGCGCCAGGAGCGCGCCGCGGAGGGCGGCGGCGTCGCCGTCGTAAGGGAACAGGATCTCCACCGCCTCGAACCCGGTGCGGCGCGCCGCGCCGACCCGTTCGGGCAGGTCGAGATCGGTGAACAGGTAGGTCAGGTTGGCGCAGAAACGGGGCATGACGGCGTCTTACGGCGCTTCGCCGGCGGCGTCACGGGGGTCCGGTCAGGATGCGGCGGGACGCAGCGGCACCGGGCGGGACGGCTCCACCGCGGCGAACAGGCTGTCGAGGAAATAGGCCGACAGTTCGGCCCGGCCCGACAGCCCGGCCTTGCGGTAGAGGCCCTGGGCCTGCTGCCGGATCGTCGCTTCGGCGGTGTCGCGGGCCAGCGCGATCTCCTTCATCGAGGCGCCCTTGAGCAGGAGCTGGGCGATGTCGGCCTCGGCCGGGGTCAGGCCCCAGCGGCCGAATTCCTCGGCGATCGCCGCGCCCATCGCCGAGACCTCGCGCGCCCGGGCGGCGCGCCACGCCTCGCCCCGGGCCCCGGCCCGTTCGAGGTGGTCGCGCAGGGCGACGGACTCCTCGCGCAGCGCCTGCACCCGGAGCACGGACCACGCCACGGCGACGACCAGAGCCAGCAGGACGGCCTTCTCGGCGATGTCGGGCCCGATCTCGGCAAGGTCCCAGGGCTGCGGCTCGCGCGCGACGTCGAGCCCGCAGAGCAGGGCGAAGACGAGCGCCGGGACGGCGATGACGAGCGGTTTGCGCATGGGCCCCTCCGCGACGGACGCAGGCCCCCGAAGGCTACGCCCCTGCGCCCCGCCGGTCCATCCCACGGATGGCGGATCGCCCGGCCTCCGGCATCGGTCGGATCGACGGGCCGCGCCGCCACGCCGAGGATCGGACCCGGCGCGCCCCGCGCCGTCCGACAGAGGAGTCCCGCCATGCGACCACCCGTTGACGCCCCGGCCCTGCCTGCGCTTGCCGCCCTGATCGCCCTCCTCGGCGCGCCGCCGGCAGCCGCCGAGGACGTCCCCCTGCTGCCCGCCTTCGACCCCGCCGCCTTCGCCGCGCCCGGCGCCAACCTGTGGATGCCGCTGGACCGCGGCCTGTCGCGGACCCTCTACGCGCTGGAGGACGGCGCGGTGGTCGAGACCAACCGCCTGACCAACCTCGGCGCCGGGCCGGTGATCCTCGGGGTCGCCACGGTGGCGGTGCTGGACGAGGCCTGGGAGGGCGAGCGGCTGGTGGAACGGACGCTCGACTACTTCGCCGCCGACGCCGCCGGCAACGTTTGGTACTTCGGCGAGGACGTGACCAATTTCCGCTACGACGCCGCCGGCCGGCTGACCGGCACCGACGACGCCAGCGCCTGGCGCGCGGGCGAGAACGGCGCGCTGCCCGGCATCGTCATGCCCGCGGCCCCCGTCCCCGGCAGCCCGGTCCTCCAGGAACATGCCCCGGCGGAGGCGGCGATGGACTGGGGCGCGGTGGTGGCGGTGGGCCTGACCCTCGACACGCCCGCCGGCCGCTTCGCCGACGTGGTGCAGATCCGCGAGGGCAGCACCGCCGAACCCGACCTGCGCGAGTTCAAGTTCCACGCCCCCGGCATCGGGCTGATCCGCGCCGAGGAGGACCTCGACGAGGACTTCGAGGACCCGGAACTGGTGTTCGAGATCGGCCGCTAGGGCAGTTCGCTGGCCGGGATGATCGGGAAGAATTCCCCCGCGGAGCGGACGCCGAACCAGTCGGTCCCATCGTGGGCGGCGACCTCGCCCCGCTCCACCAGCCGATAGAACGACTTTCGGTCGATCAGCGCCCAGAGGTTGCGGCGGATCAGGATGTAGGGGGCCGGTTCGCCCGTCTCCGGATCGCGCTTGACCTCGATCGGGTGGTCCGGCCCGGCCAGCGCCCGGTCGCCGACGTTGGTGACGAAGGCCAGCCCGTCGCCCTCGGGCTCGAAGTCCACGGCGACGAAGGGCGCGTCGTCGACGGTGATTCCCACCTTCTCGACCGGGGTGACGAGGAAGTAGTCGTCGCCGTCGCGGCGCAGGATGGTCGAGAACAGCCGCACCAGTTCCGGCCGGCCGATCGGGGTGCCGAGGTAGAACCAGGTGCCATCCCGGGCGATCCGCATGTCCAAATCGCCGCAGAACGGCGGATTCCACGTCTCCACCGGCGGCAGGCCGCGCGTCTTCGCGGCGCGGGCGGCGGTGGCGAGGCTTTCGGCGTCCGGTGTCACGATCTTTTGTGCAACCACGGTTTTTGCCATTGGGGCGGTTCGGGATATCTGTCCATAATCAGGCAGCATAGCGCGCGACAGGAGGAATGCCATGAGTGAAGAGGCCGAACTGGTGGGCCGCATCGAGGCGCTCGGGCAGCGGCTCAAGCAGGCGCGCAGCAGCATCTCGCGCCGCTTCATCGGGCAGGAGCGGGTTGTCGACCTCACCCTCGTCAGCCTGGTGTCGGGCGGCCACGCCCTGCTGATCGGCCTGCCGGGGCTGGGCAAGACCCGCCTCGTGGACACGCTGTCCACGGTGATGGGGCTCAAGGGCAACCGGATCCAGTTCACCCCCGACCTGATGCCCGCCGACATCCTCGGTTCCGAGGTGCTCGAGACCTCTGCCGACGGCGCCCGCGCCTTCCGCTTCATCGAGGGGCCGGTGTTCTGCCAGCTGCTGATGGCCGACGAGATCAACCGCGCCTCGCCCCGGACCCAGTCGGCGCTGCTGCAGGCGATGCAGGAACGCGAGGTGACCATCGCCGGCCGGCACCGCCCGCTGGGCGCCCCGTTCCACGTGCTGGCCACCCAGAACCCGATCGAGCAGGAGGGCACCTACCCGCTGCCCGAGGCCCAGCTCGACCGGTTCCTCGTGCAGATCGACGTGCCCTACCCCGACCGCGACACCGAGCGCGAGATCCTGATCGCCACCACCGGCACCGAGGACGCCCGGGCCGAGCCGGTGTTCACCGCCGAGGAGCTGATCGAGGCGCAGACCCTGCTGCGGCGGATGCCGGTGGGCGAAGCGATCGTGGAGATGATCCTCGACCTCGTGCGGGCCTGCCGCCCCGAGGACCCGAACGCCCCCGAGATCGTCCGCAACTCGGTCAGCTGGGGGCCGGGCCCCCGCGCCGCGCAGGCGCTGATGCTGACGGTGCGGGCCGAGGCGCTGATCGACGGGCGGCTGGCGCCCAATGCCGAGGACGTGCGCCGGATGGCCGGGCCGGTCCTGTCGCACCGGATGGCGCTGTCCTTCGCCGCCCGCGCGCGGGGCGAAAGCCTCGCCCGGGTGATCGGGGAGGTGACCGCCCGCGCCACCCGGGTCGAGGCCGCCGCGTGACCGCAAGCCCCGCCCTCACCGGACCGGACCTGCGCCGCGCGGCGCATGACCTCGCGGCGCCGTTCCCGCCGCTGCTGGCCGAGGCCGAGCACCTCGCCGCGACGGTGGTGCTGGGCGATCACGGCCGCCGACGGGCCGGGCTGGGCGATACCTTCTGGCAATACCGCCCGGCGCAGGACCACGACGAGGTCAAGGACATCGACTGGCGCCGCTCGGGCCGGTCCGACAGCCAGTTCGTCCGGCAGAAGGAATGGCAGATCGCGCAGACCGTGGTGTTCTGGGTCGACCGGGCCGCCTCGATGCGCTTCGCCTCCGACCCGCGGCTGCCGACCAAGGGCCACCGGGCGGCGGTGCTGTCGCTGGCGCTCGCGGCGCTGCTGCTGCGCGGCGGCGAGCGGGTCGGGCTGACCGCCCCGGCGTTGCACGCGGCGAGCAACCGGGGCCACCTGAACCGGATGGCCACCCTGATGACCGAGGCCGATCCGGCCGATTACGGCGCCCCCACCGCCGCCGGGATGCCGCACCATTCGCGCGCGGTGCTGGTGTCGGACTTCCTCGGCGACATGGCCCCGGCCGAGGCGGTGCTGGCGCGGGCCGCCGACCGCGGCGTGCGCGGCGTTCTGCTGCAGGTGCTCGACCCGCAGGAAGAGAGCTTTCCCTTCGACGGCCGCACGATCTTCGAATCGATGGGCGGCGGGCTGGTCCACGAGACCCGCAAGGCCAGCACCCTGCGCGACCGCTACCGGCTGCGGCTGGCCGAGCGCAAGGACCGGCTCGACCGTCTGGCCCGCGAGGCCGGCTGGCAATTCACCACGCACCACACCGACCACAGCGCCTCGGCGGCGCTGCTCTGGGGCTACCAGGCGCTGGAGCGGCGGGTCTGATGCTGGTCCTCGGTCCCATCGGCTTCACCGCGCCCTGGCTCCTGCTGGGGCTGGTGGCGCTGCCTTTGCTGTGGATCCTGCTGCGGGCGGTGCCGCCGGCGCCGATCCGGCGGCGGTTTCCCGGCGTGGCGCTGCTGCTGGGCCTGACCGACGACGACACCCAGGCCGACCGGACGCCGTGGTGGCTCTTGCTGCTGCGGATGCTGGCGGTGGCGGCGGTGATCGCGGGCTTCGCGGGGCCGGTGCTGAACCCGGATGCCGACGAGCCGGGCAGCGGACCGCTGCTGGTGCTGATCGACGGGACCTGGGCCGACGCGCGGGACTGGGACCGCCGGATCGACCGGATCGACGCCCTGCTCGAGGATGCCGGCCGCGCCGGGCGGACCGTCGCGGTGGTGCGGCTGACCGACCTGCCGCCGGAGGGGCCGACCTTCCTCGCCGCCGACGCTGCCGCGACCCGGCTGCCGTCGCTGATGCCCGCCCCCTATCCGCCGGACCCGGACGCGGTGACCGCATGGGCCGAGACGCTGGAGGGCCGGTTCGATACCTTCTGGCTGTCCGACGGGCTCGACCGGCCCGAGCAGGCGCCGCTGCTCGCTGTTCTCGAAGACCGGGGCGCGGTGCGGGTGTTCGAAAGCCCGCGGCCGATCCTCGGCCTGCGCCCGCCCCGCTTCGTCGACGGCACGGTGCAGATCACCGCCCTGCGCGCCGAAGCCACCGGCCCGGCCGAACACGATATCGGCGCGGTGGGGCCCGACCCGGCGGGCGTCGAACGGCGGCTGGCCAGCGTGCCGCTGCGCTTCGCCGCCGGCGAGACCGAGGTGACGATCGACCTCTCGCTGCCGCCGGAACTGCGCAACCGGGTCACCCGGTTCGAGATCGCCGGCCTGCGGTCGGCCGGGGCGGTGGCGCTCACCGACGATGCCCTGCGCCGCCGCGAGATCGCGCTGATCGGCGACGACGGCAACCGCGAGGGGCTCGAACTGCTGTCGCCGTTGCACTACCTGCGCGAGGCGCTGGAGCCCAATGCCGACCTGATCGGCGGCGGGCTGGCCGATGCGCTGCCGGCGAACCCGGACGTGGTGATCCTCGCCGACGTGGCGCAGCTGACCACGGTCGAGACCGCCGACCTGCGCGACTGGGTCGAGGCGGGCGGCCTGCTTGTCCGCTTCGCCGGGCCGCGGCTCGCCGCCTCGCAGGTCGCGCGCGCCGAGGAGGACCCGCTGCTGCCGGTCCGCCTGCGCGCCGGCGGCCGCAGCGTCGGCGGCGCGATGAGCTGGGGCGAGCCCAAGGCGCTGGCCCCCTTCGCCGAAGGCTCGCCGTTCTTCGGGCTGCCGGTGCCCGCCGACGTCTCGGTGAACGCGCAGGTGATGGCGCAGCCCGATCCGACGCTGGCCGACCGGGTCATCGCCCAGCTGTCGGACGGCACCCCGGCGGTGACCCGCAAGGCCCTGGGACAGGGGCAGGTGGTGCTGTTCCACATCACCGCGAACGCGGAATGGTCGTCGCTGCCGCTGTCGGGGCTGTTCGTTCAGATGCTCGAACGGCTGGCGGTGTCGTCGCGCACCGATCTGCCGCCGGTCGAGGAGATGGAAGGCACGATCTGGTCGCCCGAGGCGGTGCTGACCGCCTTCGGCGCGGTCGAGCCGACCGGCACCCTGCCCGGCGTGCCGGGGCCGGACCTGATCCGCAACGCGCCCTCGGCGGCGGTGCCGCCCGGGCTCTACGCAGGCGAGGACCGGCAGATCGCGGTCAACGCGCTGGACCCCGAAGCCACCCTGACCGCCGCCGCCTGGCCCGACCGGATCCCGGTCGAGGGGCTGCAGGTGCGGCGCGAGATGGCGCTGAAGGGTTGGCTGCTGGGGGCGGCGCTGGCCCTGCTGGCGGCGGACGTGCTGGCCTCGCTGGCGCTGTCCGGGCGGCTGCGCGGGCCGCGGCCCTCGGGGCGGGCGGCGGCGATGCTCGGGCTGCTGGCGCTCCTCGGCGCGGCCGCCGGTCCGGAACGGGCCGCGGCGCAGGGCCTGACCGCCGACGACTTCGCCCTGCGGGCCACCTCCGAGGTGGTGCTGGCCCATGTCGTCACCGGCAATCCGCAGGTCGACCAGCTCGCGCTGCGCGGGCTGCACGGGCTGTCGGACGTGCTGTTCCGGCGCACCTCGGTCGAACCCGCGGCGCCGATCGGGATCGACCTCGAGACCGACGAACTGGCCTTCTTTCCCTTCCTCTACTGGCCGGTCACCGCCGACCAGCGGCTGCCGAGCGCCGAGGCCTATGCCAAGCTCAACCGCTACCTGCGGTCGGGCGGGATGATCCTGTTCGACACCCGCGACGCCGATACCGCCGGGTTCGGATCCTCGAGTCCCGAGGGCCGGATGCTGCAGGCGCTGGCGCGGCCGCTGGACATCCCGCCGCTGGAACAGCTGCCGCCGGATCACGTGCTGACCCGCACCTTCTACCTGCTGCAGGACTTCCCCGGCCGCCATGCCAGCCGCGACATCTGGGTCGAGGCGGCGCCGCCGGACGCGGTGCAGGTCGAGGGGATGCCGTTCCGCGACCTCAACGACGGGGTGACCCCGGTGGTGATCGGCGGCAACGACTGGGCCGCGGCCTGGGCCATCGACGAGGCCGGCAACCGGATGGTGCCGGTGGGCCGGGGCATGGCCGGCGAACGCCAGCGGGAACTGGCGCTGCGCTTCGGGGTCAACCTCGTGATGCATGTGCTGACCGGCAACTACAAGTCCGACCAGGTCCACGTTCCGGCCCTGCTCGACCGGCTGGGGCAATGACCGTGGCGGGGCGAAACTTCGGCGAATGTGCAGGGTGGTACGGACTCCGGGCCGCGGATGTGCAGGGCGTGAACCCCGAAACCGGGCGGAGTGACAGAGTGTGAACGGCGACCTGATCCTCGATCCGCTGCTGCCCTGGCCGCTGCTCTGGGCCGCCGCGGCGCTGTCGGCGGCGGTGGTCGGCGCGGCGCTGTGGCGCGGGCTGCGCGGCTGGTGGCTGCGGGCGCTGGCGGCGCTGGCGCTGCTCGCCGCGATCGCCAACCCGTCGCTGCAGCAGGAGCGGCGCGAGCCGCTGTCGGACATCGTGATCGCGGTTGTGGACGAAAGCGCGAGCCAGCGGATCGCCGATCGCGCCGGGCAGACCGCCGCGGCGCTGGCCAACCTCGAGGCCGAGATCGCCGACCGGCCCAACACCGAGCTGCGCGTGATCCGGGTGGGCGACGCCGAGGGCGACGGCGGCACCCGGCTGATGACCGCGCTGTCCGAGACGCTGGCCGAGGAGCCGATGGACCGGATCGCCGGGGTGATCTTTCTCAGCGACGGCCGGCTGCACGACCCGGAAGCGGCGCCGCCGGCGCTGCCCGCCCCGGTCCACGTCCTGCAGTCAGGCCGCGACACCGACTGGGACCGCCGGCTGATCGTCCGCAACGCCCCGGCCTTCGCGATCCTCGGCGAGCCGGTGACCCTGACGATCCGGGTCGAGGACGAGGGCGACGCGCCGCCGGGGCCGGCCAACGTCGATCTCGAGATCGCCATCGACGGCGGCCCGCCGATGGCCTTCAGCGTGCCCGTGGGCCGCGATCTCGACCTGCCGGTCACCCTGCCCCACGGCGGCATGAACGTGCTGCAGTTCTCGGTGCCCGAGGCCGAGGGCGAGATCACCAACCGCAACAACGCCGCCGTGGTTCAGATCAACGGCGTCCGCGACCGGCTGCGGGTGCTGCTGGTGTCCGGCGAGCCGCATCCCGGCGAGCGCACCTGGCGCAACCTGCTGAAATCGGATTCGAGCGTCGATCTCGTGCATTTCACCATCCTGCGGCCGCCGGAGAAGCAGGACGGGGTGCCGGTGGACGAGCTGTCGCTGATCGCCTTCCCGACCCGCGAGCTGTTCCTCGAGAAGATCGACGAGTTCGACCTCATCATCTTCGACCGCTACAAGCGGCGCGGCATCCTGCCGGGGCTCTACCTCGACAACATCCGCGCCTATGTCGAGAACGGCGGCGCGCTGCTGATCGCCGCCGGGCCGGACTATGCCGGGGCCGAGAGCCTGTACCGCTCGCCGCTGGCGCCGGTGCTGCCCGCCGCGCCGACGGCGCAGGTCTACGAACGCCCGTTCACGCCGCTGCTGACGCCGCTGGGCGACAAGCACCCGGTCACCGAGGGCCTGCCCGCGCTGGCTCCCGAGGGCGCGGACGGGGTGCCGGGCTGGGGCCGGTGGTTCCGGCAGATCGATCTCGACGTGACCAGCCAGACCGCCGCCATCGTGATGGAGGGGATCGAGGGCGAGCCGCTGCTGCTGCTCGACCGGGTCGGCGAGGGCCGGGTCGCCCTGCTCGGGTCGGACCATGTCTGGCTGTGGAACCGCGGCTACGAGGGCGGCGGGCCGCAGCTCGAACTGCTGCGCCGGCTGGCGCACTGGATGATGAAGGAGCCGGAACTGGAGGAAGAGGCGCTGTGGGTCGAGCCGACCGGCCAGACCATGCGCGTCATCCGCCGCACCCTCGCCGACGAGGTGGGCGAGGTCACCGTCACCCACCCGGACGGGACCGAGACGGTGCTGCCTCTGGAACAGGTGACGCCGGGCCGGTTCGAGACCGTGTGGGACGCCCCGGACGTGGGTCTCTACCGGCTGACCGACGGCACCGAGGAGGCGGTGATCGCCCTCGGTCCCGCCGCCCCGCGCGAGTTCGAGCAGACCATCGCCGGGTCCGACCTGCTGCTGCCGCTGGTGGAGGCGGGCCGCGGCGCGGTGCTGCCGATGCAGGCCGGCGCGGTGGACCTGCGCAGCGTCCGTCCCGGCCGCCCGGCGGCGGGCCGCGGCTGGCTCGGGATCACCCCGCGCGAAGCCTACCGCACCGCCGATGTCACCATCCGCCCGTTCTTGCCGGCCTGGGCCTTCCTGCTGCTGTCGGCGGGACTCGTGGTCGGGGCCTGGCTGCGCGAGGGGCGGCGCTAGGCGATCAGCCGTCCTGGCTGTGCCGGGAATCCGGGCGGCCCCGGTGGACCGCCGCGACGCAGCGCGGCCCGGCCCCGACCGGCCAGCCCGCCCCGTCGCGCCGCGCCGCCGGGGCGATGCCGAAGCGGGCCAGCGGCGGCTCGGCCGCACGGCGCGGGTCGGGGGTCAGACCGCCTGCAGCCGGAAGCCCAGCGCCTGGTGCCAGTGCATGTGCACCGACACGCAGCGGAAGCCGTGCGCGTCGTGGTTGCGCAGCGCCAGCCGGGCCCGGTCGAAGGCGGCGACGTAATCCGCCTGCCGGGCCAGATGCGGCGGGTTCTTGTTCAGCAGGACGATCACCGCCCGCCGGGCGATGCGGCAGAACTCGGCCACCACGTCGCCCCAGCTATCGGGGTGGCAGTAATGCTCGATCGCCTGCATGCAGAAGATGTAGTCCTGGCTCTTGTCCGGCAGCGGATAGGGCAGCTTGCCGCCATCGAACAGCGAGATCGGGATGTCCATCGCCTCGATGATCGGGCGGTAGCACCATTCGCTGACGGTTTCGTCGGCGGCCGGGACCGGGATGTTGTAGTCGTCCTTGGCGGCGCCGGCGACGTCCTCGTTGACCTTGCGGTGGGCCGCGCCCTCGCCCCGCGCCGCGCCCTGGATGAAGTTGAGGTAGTCGTTGCCGAGCACACGGTGGCCGAAATGCCGCGCCACTTCCAGCATCCCGCCGTGGGCGGTGGACATCTCGAACACGTCGCAGGGGGCGGCGCCGGGGGCCAGCAGTTCCGGCGCGAAGAGCTGGATCCGGTTCCAGCTGCGCCGGATGTTGCGGGCCCGGTCCATGTACTTGGGCTGGATCAGGCGCGGCAGGCCGGTGGCGTCCCAGTCGAACGGGTAGGGCGTGAGCAGCGCCTCGGGCGGCTGTTCGCCGAACAGGTCGGCCTGGTCGGGCTTGTTCAGCGACGCCTTGAGTTCGCGCCGAAGCCGCTTGAGTTCCCTGGGGTCGGGCGGGGGGATGCCGTCCATCTGCGCTGCCTGCTGCTGGTCCCGGTCTTCATCCGGGATACGCGGCGCGGGGCCCCGGAATCAAGCGCAGGACCGGGCGCGGACGGGCCGGGGTCGCGGTTTCGGCCCGGGCGTCACGCAAAACCCACGCCGGGGCGGGCCGGCCGGGCGGGGGCGCCGCCCGGCGTCGCGGCGGTCAGCGGCCGCCGGTCTCGTCGTCCTCGTCCTCGTCGTCATCGGCGTCCGGCAGGTTGAAGAAGCTGTCGGCGTCGGTGTAGCGCGGGTCGTTGCGGTCGTCCTCGTCGTCGTCGTCGGCCGTGCCGCTGTCCGACAGGGTGAAGGTCTCTAGCCCGGAGATCGCCGTCGGCATCCGCGGCTCGGGATCCATCGACAGGCTCTGCTGGGTCGAGACCAGCTTGCGGCGCTCGTCGTCGGACATCACCTCGCCATCCTTGGCCCGCTTGGCGTTGGCCTTCTGCACCGCGGCGTCAAGCTCGGACTGCTTGCACAGGCCGAGCGCCACCGGGTCGATCGGCTCCATGTTGGAGATGTTCCAGTGGGTGCGCTCGCGGATCGACTGGATCGTCGGCTTGGTGGTGCCCACCAGCTTGGAGATCTGGCCGTCGGACAGTTCGGGGTGGAACTTGACCAGCCAGAGGATCGCGTTCGGGCGGTCCTGCCGCTTGGACAGCGGGGTGTAGCGCGGGCCGCGGCGCTTCTGCTCGCCCTCGGCGGCCGGGTTGTGCAGCAGCTTGAGCTTGTGCAGCGGGTCCTTCTCGGCGGCGTCGATCTCGGCCTGGGTCAGCTGCTTGTTGGCGATCGGGTCGAAGCCCTTGACCCCGGCGGCCACGTCGCCGTCGGCGATGCCCTGCACCTCGAGTTCGTGCAGGCCGACGAAATCGGCGATCTGCCTGAAGCTGATGGTGGTGTTGTCCACCAGCCAGACGGCGGTGGCCTTGGCCATGATCGGTTTGTCGTCAGCCATCGGTGGCCTCCTTTCGCATACGCCTTTCCCGTGCCCTGGACCGAGGGCGGGCCGCTGCGGCCCCGGGGTTCGAGTTGTCGGGAAACTCGGCGGCTATATAGTCGGCGGGACAAGAGGAGGGAAGCCCCTAATGCGGCGATGTCTGGTGCTCCTGCTGGCGCTCTGGCCGGCGTTCCTGGTCCCCGCGGCCCCGGCGCGGGCCGAGGGCACGGCGGGCGACTTCGACTACTACGTGATGGCGCTGTCGTGGTCGCCGGGCTGGTGCGCCGCCGAGGGCGCCGCCCGCGACGATCCGCAATGCGCCGCGGGCGCCCGCTTCGGCTGGGTGCTGCACGGGCTCTGGCCGCAATACGAGGACGGCGGCTGGCCCGACTTCTGCCCGACCGGGGCGCGCAACCCGTCCCGCGCCGACACCGCCGCCGAGGCCGACCTGTTCGGGTCGTCGGGGTCGGCGTGGCACCAGTGGAACAAGCATGGCCGCTGCACCGGGCTGTCGGCGGCGGACTACTACCGGCTGTCGCGGCTGGCCTATGACCGGGTCACCCGGCCCGAGGTGTTCCGCCGGCTGGACCGCGACGTGCGGCTGCCAGCGCGGGTGGTGGAGGAGGCGTTCCTCGAAGCGAACCCCGGCCTGACCGCCGACATGATCACCGTGACCTGCCGCGACCGCGCGATCCGCGAGGCGCGGATCTGCCTGACCCGCGACCTGAGCCCGCGCCCCTGCGGCGAGGGGCTGCGCCGGGACTGTCCGCTGGACGACGCGCTGTTCCGGGCGATCCGCTAGTCACAGGCGCCGCAAGAAGCGCGCCGGCGGGGGTTGCGCCCGCGCCGCAACCGCGTATTGCAACGGATGTTTGCGCAAACAGGTCGTGGAGGTCGAGATGCGGGAATGGTGGCGGGACGCGGTGATCTACCAGATCTACCCGCGCAGCTTTCAGGACTCCACCGGCGACGGGGTCGGCGATCTGAACGGCATCACCCGGCGGCTGCCGCATGTCGCCGGCCTTGGCGCCGACTGCATCTGGATCTCGCCGGTGTTCAAGTCGCCGCAGCGCGACATGGGCTACGATGTCAGCGACTACAAGGCGATCGACCCGCTGTTCGGCACGCTGGACGATTTCGACCGGCTGATCGCCACCGCCCATGATCTCGGGCTCAAGGTCATCACCGACCAGGTGCTGTCGCATACTTCGAACGCGCATCCGTGGTTCCAGGAAAGCCGGCAGGACCGGACCAACCCGAAGGCCGACTGGTACGTCTGGGCCGACCCGCTGCCCGACGGCAGTCCGCCGACCAACTGGCACAGCCATTTCGGCGGCCCGGCCTGGGAATTCGACCCCGGCCGCGGGCAGTATTTCCTGCACCATTTCCTGTCCACCCAGCCGGACCTGAACTTCCACAACCCCGACGTGGTGGACGCGATCCTCGACGTCTGCGCGTTCTGGCTCGACCGCGGGCTTGACGGGTTCCGGCTCGACACCGTGAACTACTACTTCCACGACCGGAAGCTGCGTTCGAACCCGCCGGCCAGGACCCGGCCGCAGGTGATGGCGACCGACCTCTACGGGATGCAGCAGAACATCTACAACAAGACCCGGCCCGAGAACCTCGGCTTTCTCGAGAAGCTCCGCGCCCTGACCGACCGCTACGGCGACATCATGATGGTCGGCGAAGTGGGCGAGATGGGCCAGCGGTCGATCGAGATCATGGGCGAATACACCGCCGGGACGAAACGCCTGCACATGGCCTATTCCTTCGCCATGCTGGGCCCGGATTTCAGCGCCGCGCATTTCCGCGGCTGCATCGAGGGGTTCCGCAAGGGCGCCCCGGACGGCCATCCGAAGTGGTCCTTCTCGAACCACGACGTGCCCCGCCATGCCGGCCGCTGGGCCGATCATGCCGGCGGCGACAGCGACGCCATCGCCCGGATGGCGGCGGCGATGCTGATGTCGTTTCCCGGCACCATCGGCATCTACCAGGGCGAGGAACTGGGCCAGACCGACACCGAGCTGGTGTTCGAGGAACTGACCGACCCACCGGCGATCCGGTTCTGGCCCGCCGAGAAGGGCCGCGACGGCTGCCGCACCCCGATGGTCTGGGAGGCCGAGGCGCCGAACGCCGGGTTCAGCGACGGCAAGCCCTGGCTGCCGGTGAAGCCGCCGCAGGCCCGCCGCGCCGTCGACGTTCAGGAGGCCGACCCGGACAGCGTGCTGCACCACTACCGCACGGTGATCGCGTTCCGGAAGGGCTCGGTGGCATTCCGCGAGAGCGACATCGCCTTCCACGACCTGCCCGAGCCGGTGCTGGCCTTCACCCGGGTGGCGGAGGGCGAGCGGATCACCTGCCTCTACAACCTCGGCCCCGATCCGGTGACCGTGGCCCTTGGCGGGACCGCCGAGATCACCGGCCCGCACAAGGCGGCGCTCGATGGCGGGACGCTGGAGTTGCCGGGGATCGGCTACGCCTGGCTGCGCCACGAGGCCGACCTGGCCCCCGCCATCGCCTGACCGGCGGGGTCAGCCGCCATCGTCTCCCGGCGCGGCGGCGGCGGCGGCCCAGCGGAACTGCGCCTCGGTCTGCACCGCGCAGGGCCGCACCGCCCGCAGCCGGGCCAGCGCCGCCTCGGGCCCCTCGCCCAGTTCGACCAGCAGCCGCAGCGCCACCATGCCGGACCGGCCGCAGCCGGCGAAGCAGTGCACCAGCACCCTGCCGCCCCGCCCGAGGTGCCGCCGCGCCGCCGCCGAGACCTCGGGCCAGCGCGCCAGCGCGGCGTCGTCCGGCGCGCCGTAGTCGGTCACCGGCAGGTGCGCCCAGTCGATGCCGCAGGCGGCGCAGTCCGCGCCCAGCCCGCCCGAGCCCTTGCGCTCCAGCTCCGACAGCGCGCAGACCGTCACCACCATCGCCGGGCCCCAGTCCAGCAGCCGGTTGAAATCGGTGGCGTAGTGCCGGGACCGGCCGGGCAGCGGCGACAGCGCGAGCGTGCCGCCGCCGGCGGGCACCTCGTGGATGGTGAATTCAGCCATGCGCCCCCTGCCCGGCCGGATCGCGCCCCGGCTGTCTCATGTCACCCCGTGCTCCACCACCTGCCCGGGCCGCGCCTCGGCCCAGTCGGCGAGGAAGGCGGCGACCTCGGGATCGCCCGCCGCCTGCGCCGCCCGGCGCGGCAGCGCGACGCCGTGTTCCAGCGCGATCCGCAGGCAGCCGACATGGTCGCGCCCGGCGCGGTCGGGGTTGTTCTCGGAGCCGTGGATGATGCTGGACAGCAGCGTCCCGCCGTAGCCGTTGACGTGGGACAGATCGGGCCGCAGCGAGATCAGGTAGCCCATCATCGCGGGCAGCCCCTCCCAGCCGGCGACCTGCACCGGGGTCATCCCGTCGAGCGGGTCGGGCCGGTCGTATTCCACCCCGAGCGCCACCAGCCGGCGGACGTGGTCGTCCTTGCCCGGCAGGTGCACGATGTGGCGCAGGATGTCGCGGAAGCCGCCGTCGAGCCGGGCCGGGTCGAGCACCGCGCCGCCGCTGTCCGCGCCCCGCGCGGCGGCGGCAAGCAGCGTCTCCTCGGGGGTCAGCGCGTCGTCGGCGGCCCCCAGCGCCGCCAGCCGGTCGGCCAGCGCGGCGTTGCCGTAGACGGCGGCGGTGGCGAAGGCCGACTTGCCCTGCCAGCGCAGGTGCGGATCGGCCCCGGCGGCGAGCAGCAGGTCGCAGACCGCCGCCGAGCACAGCCGCCGCGCGGCGTGGTGCAGGCAGGGCACCACCATCGGCGCCTCGCCGCCCGCCGCGGCGGCGGTGACCTCGTTCGGGTCGGCCCCGGCGTCGAGCAGCAGCGCCACCATGCCGGCGTCGTCGAAATCGAGCGCCCGGGCCAGCGCGTTGGTGCCGCGCGGGTCGGCGCCGTGGCCGAGCAGCAGGCGCAGCCCCTCGGGGTGGCCCAGTTCGGTGGCGTGGTAGAGGCTTTCGCCGTCGTTCGGATCGGCCCCGTGGTCGAGCAGCCAGGCCGCCAGCGGCAGGTTCCCGGCATGGCCCAGCGCGAAGTAGAGCGGCGAGAGCAGGTGCGCCGGGTCCTCGGGCCAGGGCAGGCCCGCGTTCAGGTCCACCCCGGCGGCGAGGAACCGGTCGGCGATGGCCAGCATCGCGGCGCGCCGGGCGGGCAACAGCCGGTGCATCCGCGACCGGCAGAAATGGATGAACGGCGGCGCCGCGCCGATCCGGTGGTGGACGGCCTCCGGGTCCGCGGTCAGCATCCGGTCCACCGCCGCGGCCTCGTGGAACCCGGCGGCCAGCGCCAGCGTGGCGGTGGTCAGGCCGGGATCGTCGGCGAGCAGGCGGCGCACCACGTGGTCCTGCCCCTCGGCCATCGCCAGCGTCAGCCGCTGGATCCGCGCCGCCCGGTCGAGCCCGTGCAGGTCGGCCGCCGCCACCAGCGCGGGCCACGAGGCGAAGCCCCGTTCGCAGGCGATCACGTGCAGGAAATCGGCGTGCTTCAGGTCGGCCCCCTCGGGGCGCGGCCGGGCGGCCCGCACCCGCTGCCGGGCGCCGGGGTCGCCGTTGTCATGGGCCTTGCGCAACGCCTTGGCGTCCCGGCGCAACTGGTCGATGGATCTGGTCATCGGCTTCCTCATCGCCTGGCCCGGCGGTCCGCTGGATCGGGCATGAGAAAGACCGAAGGGTCTTGTCCTTGCGGCGATCGGGTGCCGGTGCCGGCTGTCCGCGGACCTGGGTGCCCCCCGATGACGGGCACCTCCACGGTAGCCGGGGCAAAGCCGCCGGGCAACCGCGCCCTGCACCGGACGGCGGTTGTCGCCGCCCGCCGCCGCGCCTAAGGTCGGACGATCCCTCCGCCTTCCGGACCGCCGATGACCGACCAGCCCGCCTATCAGGTTCTGGCCCGCAAATACCGCCCCGAGACCTTCGCCGACCTCGTCGGGCAGGAGGCGATGGTCCGCACCCTGAAGAACGCCTTCGCCGCCGACCGCATCGCTCAGGCCTTCATCATGACCGGCATCCGCGGCACCGGAAAGACCACCACCGCCCGGATCATCGCCAAGGGGATGAACTGCATCGGCCCGGACGGCACCGGCGGCCCGACCACCGATCCCTGCGGGGCCTGCGAGCATTGCGTGGCGATCATGGAGGGCCGCCATGTCGACGTGATGGAGATGGACGCCGCCAGCCGCACCGGCGTCGGCGACATCCGCGAGATCATCGACAGCGTCCGCTATCGCGCCGCCAGCGCCCGCTACAAGATCTACATCATCGACGAAGTCCACATGCTGTCGGTGAACGCCTTCAACGCACTGCTGAAGACGCTGGAGGAACCGCCCGAGCACGTGAAGTTCATCTTCGCCACCACCGAGATCCGCAAGGTGCCGGTGACGGTGCTATCGCGCTGCCAGCGCTTCGACCTGCGCCGGATCGAGCCGGAGGAGATGATGGCCCTGCTGCGCCGGATCGCCGCCGCCGAGGGGGCGGAGATCGCCGACGAGGCGCTGGCGCTGATCACCCGCGCCGCCGAGGGGTCGGCCCGCGACGCGACCTCGCTGCTCGACCAGGCGATCAGCCACGGCGCCGGCGAGACCACCGCCGACCAGGTCCGGGCGATGCTGGGGCTGGCGGACCGGGGCCGGGTGCTCGACCTCTTCGACCTGGTGCTGAAGGGCGAGGCGGCGGCGGCGCTGGCCGAGCTGTCGGCGCAGTATGCCGATGGCGCCGACCCGCTGGCGGTGCTGCGCGACCTGGCCGAGATCGCCCACTGGGTCAGCGTCATCAAGGTCACCCCGGAGGCCGCCGAGGACCCGACCGTCGGCCCCGACGAGCGCGCCCGCGGGCAGGCGATGGCCGCCGCCCTGCCGATGCGGGTGCTGGCGCGGATGTGGCAGATGCTGCTCAAGGCGATGGAGGAGGTGGGCCAGGCCCCGAACGCGATGATGGCCGCCGAGATGGCGGTAATCCGGCTGACCCATGTCGCCGACCTGCCCGCCCCCGAGGAGATCGTCCGCCGGTTCCACGAGACCCCGCCGCCCGCCGCCGGCGGCGGCGGCGGCGGTCGTGCCCCCCGCCCCGCGCCCGCCGCGCCCGCCGGGTCTGCCGGGTCCGCCGGGCCTGACGGGGCGGGTCCGAACGGCGCCGGGCCGGTGGCCAGCGGCACCCTCGCGGTGTGGGCCGAGACCGCGCTGGCCCGCTATGCCCTGTTCGACGACGTGGTCGAACTGATCCGCGCCCAGCGCGACGTGAAGCTGCTGGTCGAGGTCGAGACCGGGCTGCGGCTGGTGTCCTACGCGCCGGGCCGGATCGAGGTGGAGCCCACCGCCGACGCCGCCGCCGACCTGGTGCAGCGGCTGGGCACCGCGCTGCAGCGCTGGACCGGGGTCCGCTGGGCGGTGTCGGTGGGCCGCGGCGGCGGCCCGACCATCGCCGAGACCCGCGACGCCGAGGCCGCCGCCCTGCGCGCGAAGGCCGCCGCCCACCCGCTGGTGCAGGCCGTGCTGCGCGAGTTCCCCAACGCCCGGATCGGCGAGATCCGCAGCCCGAAGGCGATCGCCGCCGAGGCCGAGGCCGGGGCCCTGCCCGAGGTCGACGAGGAATGGGACCCGTTCGAGGACGACTGATGCTTGAGACCGGCCGCCGCAGCGCGTAAGTCGGGCCCGGCGCAACAGGAGATACCGCGATGCTGAAGGGACTGGGCGGTCTTGGCGACATGGCCAAGATGATGAAGACGGCGCAGGAGATGCAGGCGAAGATGGCGCGTCTGCAGGACGACCTGGAGACGATCACCGTCACCGGCGAAAGCGGCGCCGGGCTGGTCAAGGCGACCGCCACCGCGAAGGGCGAACTGAAGGGGCTCGACATCGACCCGTCGATCTTCAACAGCGACGACAAGGAAGTGGTCGAGGACCTGATCCTCGCCGCGATCAAGGACGCGCAGAAGAAGGCGCAGGCCCGCAGCGCCGAGGAAATGCAGAAGATCCAGTCCGAACTGGGCCTGCCGGCGGACATGAAGCTGCCGTTCTGACGGCGGCGGCATCCGGGCGGCGGGCGGCATGGCGCAGGACACCTCCGAGATCGAGGCGCTGATCCAGCTCATGGCGCGGCTGCCGGGGCTCGGGCCGCGCTCGGCCCGGCGGGCGGTGCTGCACCTGATCAAGAAGCGCGGCCAGCTTCTGACCCCGCTGGCCGAGGCGATGGCCCGGGTCGGCGCCACCGCCCGCGAATGCCTGACCTGCGGCAACATCTCGACCCGCGACACCTGCGACATCTGCACCGCCGAGAAGCGGCGCACCGGGCAGATCTGCGTGGTCGAGGACGTCGCCGACCTCTGGGCGATGGAGCGGGCGGCGGTGTTCCGCGGCCGCTACCACGTGCTCGGCGGCACCCTGTCGGCGCTCGACGCCGTGGGCCCCGACGACCTGCGCATCCCGCAGCTGGTCCGCCGCGTCGCCGAGGAGGCGGTGACCGAGGTGATCCTCGCCCTGCCCGCCACCGTCGACGGCCAGACCACCGCCCATTACATCGCCGACCAGTTGCCCGGCGTGACCGTCACCTCGCTGGCGCAGGGGGTCCCGGTGGGCGGCGAACTAGACTACCTCGACGACGGCACGATCAGCGCCGCGCTGGCCGCCCGCAAGTCGGTCTAGCCGCCGCCCGGCAGCGGGAACCGGACCGACGCGGCGGCCCAGCCATCGACGTTGCAGGAGGCCCGGACGACCACCTCGGCCACGCCGGCCGGGATCGCGATGCCGGACAGGCTGCGGGTGAAGGGCATCTCCGCGACATGCGGGTGGGCGAGCGCCCGGGTCGCCAGCACCGTGCCGTCCGCCAGTTCCACCCGCCAGCCGTCGGCGTAGTGGTCCCAGCCGGTATCGGGATGGGCCAGCCGCACGTCGAAGCGCCAGCCCGACGCGGAGGGCGCGGCCTCGACCGAGAGGATGTCGGGCGGATCGGCCCAGGCCGGGGCGGCGGCGAGGAGGAACGGCAGCAGGCGCATGGCGGCAGTCTGCCAGACCCGCCGGCGCGGCGGGCTGACGATGCCGTGAGCCGTTCAGAACGGCCGGTAGACCACGAGGATAAGCACCCCGATCGCGCCCAGCACGCTGATCTCGTTGAACACCCGGAGCCAGAGGTCGGTCTCGCGGAACTCGCCGCGCCGGGCCCGCAGCACCAGCCGCCCGGTCCAGCCGTAATGCGCCGCCAGCGCCGTCACCAGCCCGAGCTTGGCCCAGACCCAGCCGGGAAAGCCCAGCCCCCAGCCGAGCCAGAGCCCCGACAGGATCGCGATCACCCCGAGCCCGAGCGAGAAGCGGTAGATCCGCACCGTGAGGTCGCCGGTCGGCCCGAAGGCCCGGTTCGCCGCCCATTCGCGTTTCCAGTAGATCAGCGCCCGCGGAACCGCGAAGATGCCGGTCATCCAGCCGAGAACGCAGAGGATATGCACGACCTTGAGCCATTCCATGCCCCCTGAGTGCCGCGCCGGCCGGGCGGGTGCAAGCGGCGATGCGGTGGCGGCGCGGCCACGGCTCCGCGGACCCGCCCGGCAGAGGGTCGAATTCGCCGCAAAACTGCCGCATTCGCCGCCTAGCAGCGCCGCATGACCCGCGCCCTTCGCCGCCTCGCGACCTGGCTCGCGCTCGCCCTGACCGTTCTGCCTGCCGCCGCCGCCGCGCAGGACAGCCCGCTGCGGCCGCTGGCGGACGGCATCGACGCCCGGCAATGGGCCGGGGTCGGCCGGCTCGAGATCGCCGGCAAGGGCTTCTGCACCGCGGCGCTGATCTCGGACCGGCTGGTCCTGACCGCGGCCCATTGCCTGTATGACGCCGAGGGCGCGCGGATCGACGCCGGCCGCCTGCTGTTCGCCGCCGGGATGCGCGACGGCCGGTCGCTGGCCGAGCGGCAGGTCAGCCGGGTGGCGCTGCATCCGCGGTTCCTGCCCGGCGTCACCCCCGACCGCGACAGTTTCGGCGCCGACATCGCGCTGCTGGAACTGGCACAGCCGATCCGCGGCACCCGGGTCCGGCCCTACCCGGTGGCCGCCGCGCCCGAGCGGGGGGCCAATGTCGGCGTGGTGTCCTACGGCGTGGACCGCGCCGAGACCCCGGCCCTGCAGCGCATCTGCTCGGTGCTGGAAACCTGGAGCAGCGCCATGATCATGAGCTGCAGCGTCGATTTCGGATCGTCCGGCGCGCCGGTCTTCTCGCTGGTGGACGGCAGTCCGCGGATCGTCGGCGTGGTCACCGCGAAGGCCAGCGTGGGCCGCCGCGACGTGTCGGTCTCGGCGGTGGCGCTGGACAGCTACGAAACCCTGCGCAGCGTCCTGAACGGACAGGGCGGCGTCCGGCCGGGTCCGGCCCAGGTGCGGGTCCTGTCGGGCGGCGAACGCAACGCGGGCATCGGCGCGAAATTCGTCCGGCCCTGAGCGCCGACCGCGCCCCTTCCCCCCCCCTTGAAACCCGAAAAACAGGCTCCCAGATAGAATGCATCGGGGTGCCGGTTGCGGGCCCCGTGGACTGCCCGTCTCCGCAGCGGAGAGGGTTCACATAGTGGTATCGCTCAATGGAGGATCAACCATGCGTAGCTTCGATCTTGCGCCGCTCTACCGCGCGACCGTCGGTTTCGACCAGATCGCCGACATGATGGACCGGGTGCTGAGCACCGAAAGCGCCAACCCGACCTACCCGCCCTACAACATCGAGAAGACCGCCGACGACGGCTGGCGCATCTCCGTCGCCGTGGCCGGCTTCGCCGCCGGCGACCTGACCGTCGAGGTGCGGGAGAACACGCTGTTCGTGTCGGCCCGGAAGTCCGAGACCGAGGAAGACGAAGGCCGCACCTACCTGCATCGCGGCATCGCCACCCGCGCCTTCGAGCGCCGCTTCCACCTTGCCGACCATGTCCGGGTGACCGGCGCCTCCCATGTCGACGGCATGCTGCACATCGACCTCGTGCGCGAGGTGCCCGAGCGGCTGAAACCCCGCCGGATCGAGATCTCGACCCAGCCGGCTGTCGAGACCGACGTGGTCGAAGGCAAGGCCGAAACGGTCAACTGATCCGGTGCCGGGCGGGCGGCGCGCACCGCCCCCGGCCTGACAACCGGAGGCCCCGCGGCGGATCGCCCCCCGCCGCGGGGTTTCTGCATCCCGCGGCGGCCCCTTGCAGCGGCCGCCCGCCCGTGCCACCGAGCCGGGCATGACCCGCACCCTCGTCCTTCTCGCCCATCCCGAACCGCGGTCCTTCACCGGCGCCTGGGCCGACGCCACCGCGGCCGCCGCCCGCGCCGCCGGTCACGCGGTGACGGCGTCGGACCTCGTCGCCGAGGGCTTCGACCCGGTGGAGCGCCCCGGCCACTACGCCGCCGGGCCCGGCCCCTTCGACCCGCTGAAGGCGCAGGAGGCCGGCCGCCTGCCCGCCGATATCGCCCCCCGCGTGGCGCAGGTGCAGGCCGCGGACCGGATCGTGTTCCACTTCCCGATCTGGTGGTTCGGCCCGCCGGCGATCCTGATGGGCTGGTGTGACCGGGTGCTGGTCCACGGCGTGCTGCACGACGTCGACCACCGTTTCGACCGCGGCCCCTGCGCCGGGACGTCGGCGCTGTTCTGCGTCACCACCGGCGCCAGCGCCGCCGAGTGCGGCCCGGACGGCCGCGAGGGCGACGCCCGGCTGCTGCTCTGGCCGCTGGCGCAGACCCTGCGCTATCTCGGGATGGAAGTGCTGGAGCCGGTGCTGGTGCACGGCGTCCACGGCTACCACGAGGGCGCCGCGAAAGCCGAACTGGAGGCCCGGCTGGCCGCGGTGCTGGACGGTCAGGCCGGGCTGATCGGCGGCTGGGACCGGCATCCGCGCTGGCCGTTCAATCCCGACAGCGATTTCGACGCCGCGGGCCGGCTGCGCCCCGGCGCGCCGAGCCACGACCCGTTCATCCGGCACCCGGGCCCGCAATCGTCCAGCCGCCGGGACGCATGACCGGGTGCTGACGGCCGCCGCGCCGCGGCGCCGGTCCCGGAACCGGGCAAACCGGGTCCCGCGCCGGACCAGATGCGGCCGGGACAATCTCCTGCCGCACCGGAGCCGCGCTGCATCGGCGACCGGAAGCGGCGCGCGACCGGCGCGATCGCGCCGCCGGGCCGCGTCCGCCTTGCCGTGTCCCGGGAGGGTCATTCCGGCGCTTGCCGCGCGCGGACGAAGCGGGCAACCCTGCGCGCCATGAAGCCCGTCATCGAAACCGCCCGTGGCCTGTCGGCCTGCGCGACCTGGTTTCTCGGCACCCCCGTCGTCAACGCCCGTGTCGCGGTCGGTGCCGGGAACACGCAGGACGCCCGCGCGATCTATGCCCGCCATTGCCAACGGTTTCTCGACACCTGTCGCATCACCGTGGAACTGGACGGGGAGCCGCCCGCCGCGGGCCGCGGGTGCGTGCTGTGCCACAACGAATCCTCGTTTCCCGACCTGATGGCCTACATGGTGTCGGTTCTGAACCACGCCGACCGGGTCGCGGCCGCGGATATCTACAGGTACTTCCCGTTCGCGCGGGGGGCCTTCGCCCGGATCGGTTTCGAGATGGTCCGGCGCGGCAACCGCGCCGCCACCGACGCGCTGATCGGCAGAATGATCGAACGGCTCCGCGAAGGGGAGCGTGTCGCCTGGGGCGGGGAAGGCGCGCTGTCGGGCACCGACGGGGTCAGGCGGTTCAAGATCGGGGCCAGCCTGATTGCCATCGGGGCGGGCGTTCCGGTGATCCCGATCGCGATTCACGGCGGACATCACACCATGCCGCTGGGATCGGTGCGCGCGCGGCCCGGCACGATCCGCATACGCTTTGGCCCCCCCGTCGCCACCGAGGGCCTGACCGCGGCAGATGCCCGTGACCTGGCGGATCGCCTCCGGTCCTGCGTGTCGGGCATGTATTCGGACCTCGCAGGGCGCGCATCCGCGCGGGTTCCGGGACCCGATGACGCGGCGCCGGACGAGAGACGGTAGCGGTTGGACGCAGCGCCCGCGCCGGGGGGCTGCGGCCGCCGGGGCCGGGGCCCGTCGATAGCTCCCGAGCCTAGTGCGCCGCGGCCCAGGTCGGCCCGTGCCCGGCATCGACCACCAGCGGCACGTCGAAGCGCACCGCCGGGTCGGCGGCCCCTTCCATCACCTTCCGCGCCGCGGCGACGAGATCGTCCACCGCGTCCTCGGCCACCTCGAACAACAGTTCGTCGTGGACCTGCAGCAGCATCTTCGCGGGCAGGTCCGCGATCGCCGCCGGCATCCGCACCATCGCCCGGCGGATCACGTCCGCCGCGGTGCCCTGGATCGGGGCGTTGATCGCCGCCCGCCGCGCGAAGCCCGCGCCGGGACCCTTGGCGTTGATCTCGGGGGTGTGGATCTTGCGGCCGAACAGGGTCTGGACGTAGCCGTGTTCCTTCGCGAAGGCCACGGTGTCGTCCATGTAGGTGCGGATGCCGGGGAAGCGTTCGAAGTAGCGGTCGATGAAGCCCTGCGCCTCGTCCCGCGGGATCCGCAGGTTGCGGGCCAGCCCGAAACCGGAAATCCCGTAGATCACCCCGAAGTTGATCGCCTTGGCCTGCCGCCGCACGTCCGGGGTCATCTGGTCGAGCGGCACGCCGAACATCTCGGAGGCCGTCGCGGCGTGGATGTCCTGGCCGTCGCGGAACGCTTCCTTCAGTGCCGCGATGTCGGCGATATGGGCGAGGATGCGCAACTCGATCTGGGAATAGTCGAGCGATACCAGGGCGTTGCCCGCCTCGGCCACGAACGCCTCGCGGATCCGGCGGCCTTCCTCGGTGCGCACCGGGATGTTCTGCAGGTTCGGGTCGGTCGAGGCGAGCCGGCCGGTATTGGCCCCGGTCTGGGCATAGGAGGTGTGGACCCGCCCGGTCTCGGGGTTGATGTGGGTCTGCAGCGCGTCGGTGTAGGTCGACTTAAGCTTCGACAACTGCCGCCAGTCGAGCACGAGGCGCGGCAGTTCGTGTTCGGTGGCGAGGTCCTCGAGCACGTCCGCCGGGGTCGACCAGGCGCCGGTCTTTCCGCGCTTGCCGCCGGGCAGGCCGAGATCGTCGAACAGGATCTCGCCCAGCTGCTTGGGCGAGCCCACGTTGAACGGCCGGCCGGCGGCCCTCTGGATCTCGTCCTCCAGCGCCGCCATCTTCTGCGAGAACGCGTTCGACATCCGGCTGAGGGTGTCGCGGTCGACCCTGATGCCGTGCCGCTCCATCTGCGCCAGCACCGGCACCAGCGGCCGTTCCAGCGTCTCGTAGACGGTGGTGACGCGGTTGCGGTGCAGTTGCGGCCGGAAGGTCTGCCACAGGCGCAGGGTGATGTCGGCATCCTCGGCGGCGTAGGTCACCGCCGCGTCGATCGGCACCCGGTCGAAGGTCTTCTGCGCCTTGCCGGTGCCGATCAGCGACTTGATCTCGATCGGGTTGTGGCCGAGGTAGCGTTCGCTCAGCGCGTCCATGCCGTGGCCGTGCAGCCCGGAATGCAGCGCGTAGGACATCAGCATGGTGTCGTCGATCGGGGCCACGTCGATGCCGTAGCGGTCGAGCACCTTGGCGTCGTATTTCAGGTTCTGGCCGATCTTCAGGATCGCGTCGTCCTGCAGCACCGGGCGCAACAGGTCGAGGCAGTCCTCCAGCCCCATCTGCCCCTCGGCCAGCGCGTCCGAGCCGAACAGGTCGCCCTCCTCGGCGGCGCGGTGGGTCAGCGGGATGTAGCAGGCGTGGCCGGGATCGACGCAGAGCGACACCCCGACGAGATCGCAGGTCAGTTCGTCGAGCCCGGTGGTCTCGGTGTCCACCGCGACGTAGCCGCGGGCGCGGATCCGGTCGAGCCAGGGGGCGAGCTCGGCGACCGAGGACACCCGTTCATAGCGCGCCTCGGCGAAGGCGGGGGCCTCGGGCGCCGGCGCCTCGGCACCGGCGGCCTCGGGACGGGCCGCCTCGATGGCGGGCGGCGCGATGCCCAGCTTGTCGGCGATCCGCTTGGTGATGGTGCGGAACTCCATCTCGGCCAGGAAGCCCATCAGCCGGTCGGCGTCGGGTTCCCGGACCTCGAGATCGTCGAGCCCGAAATCGAGTTCCATGTCGCAGTCGAGCTGCACCAGCTTCTTGGACAGCTCGATCTGGTCGCGCTTGTCGATCAGGGTCTGGCGGCGCTTCGGCTGCGGGATCTCCTCCGCCCGGTCGAGCAGCGCCTCGAGCGAGCCGAATTCGTTGATGAGCAGCGCGGCGGTCTTGATCCCGATGCCGGGCGCGCCGGGGACGTTGTCGACGCTGTCGCCGGCCAGCGCCTGCACGTCGACCACCCGTTCCGGGCCGACGCCGAACTTCTCTTCCACGCCCTCGCGGTCGATGCGGCGGTTCTTCATCGGGTCGAGCATCTCGACCCCGTCGCCGACCAGCTGCATCAGGTCCTTGTCCGAGGACACGATGGTCACCTTGCCACCGGCCTCGCGGGCGCGGCAGGCCAAGGTGGCGATGATGTCGTCGGCCTCGAAGCCCTCGATCTCCTTGCAGGCGATGTTGAACGCCTCGGTGGCCCGGCGGGTCAGCGGGATCTGCGGCCGCAGGTCCTCGGGCATCTCGTCGCGGTTGGCCTTGTAGTCGGGGAAAAGGTCGTTGCGGAAGGTGTGGCTGCCCTTGTCGAAGATCACCGCGACATGGGTGACGTCGCCGCCCTCGTTGCCCTCGACATAGCGCTGCAGCATGTTGACGAAGCCCGACACCGCGCCGACCGGCAGGCCGTCGGACTTGCGGGTTAGCGGCGGCAGCGCGTGGTAGGCGCGGAAGATGAACGCCGAACCGTCGATCAGGTGCAGGTGGCAGCCCTTGCCGAACGCCATGCGGTCCTCCCTCTGGGTTTGCCACAGGGATGGGCCAGCGGGGGGCCGGAGTCCAGCCGGTCAGCCGCCGAAAAGGCCGCCGCCGAAGATCTCGCCCATGTTCTCGACGATGGTGACGAGCAGGATCACGCCCGCCACCAGCAGCGCGATCCACCAGACGAAGTGGAACACGATGGCGGCGGCGCCGAGCGACACGCCGCAGGCCGGCAGCCGCCAGTTCTCGCGCCGCAGCGCCGAGCCGAGCGACAGCAGGATGGCGAGCAGCCCCAGGCCCGGCGCGGCCAGCGCGGCGACGTGCGACAGCGGCGCGGTGTCCTGCGCGGGCACGGCGGCGGCGGGCAGGCCGAAGAACGACCGCCAGGCCGAGCGGCGGATCTCGCCCGCGATCTCGCCGATCTGGGCGCCGATCGACGGCTGCGGCTGGCTTGCCGGGGCGAAGATCTGCCAGAACACGAGCCCGAGCGCCAAGCCGCCGGCGAGCACGGCCCAGAGCCCCCAGGTTCGAACCAGTCGCGGTGCGGTCAGGTCTGTCATGCGGTTCCTCCGGTCGCGGGTCGGCGGCACCCGAGCATGCAAATCCGGCGACAATGAGGAGGCCGCCCCGGCGCGCGGCGGGACCGGTCCGAATCTGCTAGACTGGGCCCGGACCAGTCAGGGGGGCGTCCATGTCAGACTTTCTCATCCACATTCACACCGGGCCGGAGAACCCGACCAAGGCGGCGCTGGGCCTGCTGGTGGCGCTGACCGCGGCGAAGGAGGGCCACGCGGTCCGTCTGTTTCTTGCCGGCGACGCGGTGCACCTGCTGGCCCCGGCCCATGCCGACGTGACCGGCGAGGGCACCGGCCGGGTCGGCGACCACCTAGAGGGGCTGAAGGCGCGCAACGTGCCCTTCGTGCTGTCGGGGATGTCGGCCAAGGCCCGGGGCTACGACGACGGCCTGCTGGCGGGCTACCACGCGAAGTTCGGGATGCCCGACGTGCTTGTCGGGCTGGCCCACGAGGCGGGGACGGTGCTGTGCTATTGACCGGGAGGTCCGGCCGGTGCGCTGGCTAAAGCGGGCCGCGCTGGTCCTCGCGGTCGCGGCGGCGGCCTATCTCGGCTGGAGTTCGGCGGCCGGACCGATGCAGGCCAAGCGGCAGGTCCATGCCTTCGCGGCGGCGCTGGCGGACTGCGCGCCGCTGGAACAGGCGGTCACCTACCGGCTGCGCGGCGGCGTGTTGCGCCGGGCGGTGCTCGGGGCGTCGGGGGGCGCCTGCGGGTTCGAGCTTCAGGCCCTCGCCCCGACGCCGCAATTCGTCGTCTGCGCGGTGCCTCTGGAGCGGATGCCGGCGCTGGCCGAGAGTTTCGGCCGGCAGGCCGACGCCATCGGCCATTTCGGCGGTCTGCGGGTGCAGATCGACATCGGCGCGGAGGATCCGCTGCAAGTGGCGCTGAACGGGCCGGAGTGCCGGACCGAAAGCCGCTAGGCGCGGCGCATTGCGCGCCCGGCGAAGGCCACGCCGGCCAGCCGCTTCTCGAAGCGCCAGACCGACAGCGTGAACGGGCCCTCGGCGGTTTCGACCGCCAGCGGCCGCACCCCGGCGTCGACCCATCCGGCCCGGGCATAGAACCGGGCCGCGCGGGTGTTGCCGACGGTGCAGGCCAGCCAGGCGTCACGGACCCCGGCGGCGGCCATCCGCGCCTCCGCCGCCGCCATCAGCCGGGCGGCGAAGCCGCTGCCGATCCGGTCCGGCGCGACGTAGAACTGGTCGAGTTCGTCGCCGTTGATCCGCAGGAACCCGGTCGGCGCCCCGACCGGCCCGGTGACGAGGATCTGGGCCCGGTGCCGCCGGATCCGGCGCAGGAAGTCGTCGGGGGAGCGCAGCGCCTCGAGCGCGGCCGGCACGATCCCGGCATGGCCGAGGCGCCAGCCGGCGGTCCAGAGATCGGCGATCGCCGCGGCCTCGCCGTCGGCGGGACGCCGCAGGGCGGGCAGGTCGGTCCGCTCAGGCAGCGCCCTTGCCTTCGGCCGCCTCGCGGTGGACGAACCTCGCGTCGCAGTAGGGGCATTCAACCGCGCCGGTGGCGGGGTCTAGCGACAGCCAGACCCGGGGATGGCCGAGCGCGCCCTCCCCCCCGTCGCAGGCGATGCGCCAGGCGTCGACGATGCGGGTCTCGGGCGGGGGGATCGGCATGGTGCGGCCCTCTTTCGGTTCTGGTCCTTCCGCTTCGCAAAACCGCCCGCCGCCGTCAAGCGAACCGGCGCCGCGGCGGCGTCCGTCGCGCGTCAGTCGCGCGGCAGCATCCGGCCCAGCGGCCGCCCGCCGATGATGTGCACATGCAGGTGCGGCACCTCCTGCACCCCGTCGCCGCGGGCGTTCGAGATCGCGCGGAACCCGTCCTCGACCCCGGTCATCCGGCAGACCTCGCCGATGGCGCGCATGAAGCCCTCGATCTCCTCGGCGCCGGCCTGCTGGCAGAAATGGTCGAGCGAGGTGTAGGGCCCTTTCGGGATCACCAGCACGTGGACCGGGGCCTGCGGGGCGATGTCCTCGAAAGCGAGCGCGTGGTCGTTCTCGTAGACCGTCCGGTTCGGGATCTCGCCGCGCAGGATCCGGGCAAAGATGTTCTGGTCGTCGTAGGCGAAGTCCATGCCGAAGGCTCCTCTGTCGGGTCGGGGCGTTCGTAGCGTCTCGATCAGTCGGCGAAAAGGTAGGGCGTGTCGGCGATCGAGCGCGCCACCTCCGGCGGCACCGTCAGGAACTGGCCCAGGGCCGGAGCGTTCTCGTCTACCCCGGCGCCCTGCCGGATCCGGCCGTAATTGGCGAGGTTGGCGTCGCGGATGCGGTCGCTTTCGTAGATCACGTCGAAGCGGATGGTCGGCAGCAGCTGCTGCAGGGTCTCTTCCGAGGTCTGCTCCCCGGCCAGCCCGATCCGCTTGGCATGGCCGATCAGGTAGTCGTCGGTGAAGTCGCACTCCACCTCCAGCAACCGCGAGGTGGCGCGGTCGGCGTAGAAATCCTGGATCAGGTCCATCGAGGCGGTGTCGAGGCAGATGATGAGCCGGTCGGTCTCGTAATAGTCGTAGAGCATCCGCATCAGCGCCCGGCGGTGGCGCTGCCGCTTTTCCAGCGTGGTCTGGATGCCGCCGAGATCGGGCAGGTCGGTGGCTTCCTCGTTGAACAGGTAGTCGATCGCCGGGATGTTGGTGTGGTGCTTGATCGAGCCCACCAGCCGCTTGGCGACGTGCCATTTCTTGCAGGCCACGATCATCAGTTCCCGTTCCCGACCGAGGCTGGCCTCGGTCTCCCAGAACCGCGAGGCGAAGCGCCGCCCGATCCGGCCCCGCCCGGTGAGGAACCTGTAGAGCCGCACGCCTTCGTTGGAGATCAGGAAATCGTTGCGGTCCGAGGCATAGAGCACCCCCAGCCGGCGCTTCAGCTCGGTCGCCTCGGGGCTGATCTTGCGGGCGAACAGGTAGTCCTGGCTCAGCAGCAGGTCGTAATGGTCGTTGTAGAAGGTCACCGGCATCCCGTAGTCCGAGAACATCAGGAAGGTCAGGGTCCGGTTGCGGATCTCGGCATCGGGGACGAGGTGCCGGACGAGGGTCTGGAAGAACGTCTCGTCCGGGATCCAGGTGGTGGCGAAGAAGCGCGTCACGTCCCGCCGTTCGCGGCAGAATTCGAGGATCCATTCGATGGTGCGCCGCCGCAGGCACCACCATTGCGAGCCGATCATCACCTGGATGTCGGACGGCACCTGCCGGGTCAGGCCCAGCTTCCGTTGCAGGTTGAAGGCGGTGTAGAAGCGCCATTTCTGGGTCCGCTCGTTGAAGAAGTGGCGGTAGATCAGCCGCTCCTCCTTCATCCCGGTCTTGATCCAGTCGCTTTCGAAGAAATCGAAGCTCTCGATGTAGTCGGCGTCCTCGGCCTCGAGGAAGTCGTGGGCGTACCGGGCCGACTTGATCGCCATGCAGTCGCCCGAGAGCATGTAGAAATGGGTGGCGCGGGGGAAGGCGTCCACCGCCGCCTCGATGGCGTAGAGGCTGGCCTGCACGAGGCTCCACTCGCCCCAGCCGCAGCGGACCCGCCGCCGGGCGAAGGTGACGTTGGGATTGTCGGCAAGCGCGGCGCGGATCCGGTCGTAGGCCGACCGGGGCGCGCGGGCGTCGAAGTGGATCGCCATGTAGTCGCCCACGGCGGTCAGCTGCTCGGCCTGCTGGATGATCGCATCCGGATCCTTGTGACACAGCAAGATGAACGCGATTTTCGCCATTGCGGAAGCGACCTGCTCGACCCTTGGGGCA
This sequence comes from Paracoccaceae bacterium, assembly GCA_041628615.1. Classification (GTDB taxonomy): domain Bacteria; phylum Pseudomonadota; class Alphaproteobacteria; order Rhodobacterales; family Rhodobacteraceae; genus JAMWZF01. The sequence goes on from JBFKOW010000001.1 coordinate 45,099, forward strand.
CCGTTTACGCTTGATAGCTTAATCCGGTGTTGAATAAGAAGGCTTGATTGCCGATCCTGCGGCCTAACGAGACGCCGACAAGGCCGCGCGACGCATCGAGGAGAGCAGATGGGGTTCCCCGGGACCTGGATGACCGAGTCCGAGAGCGTGGTCTACCGCGTGGTGCCGAAATGCGCCTGCTCGTCGATCGGCCAGATCATGTTCTACTCCGACCACGGCCGGTTCTTCGACGGCGACATCCACGACGCGACCGAGGGCCTGCACAAGTGGGCGCTGGAGGACAGCCAGCCGAAGATCACCGCCAACGTGCGCAGCCACGGCTCGTATGCCTTCACCTGCGTGCGCAATCCCTACACCCGGATCCTGTCGTCCTTCTTCGACAAGATCTGCGGCATCCAGCGCAACGGCAAGCGCTACCGCGGCAACCTCGTGCCGCTGCTGGTCCAGAAATACGGGATCGAGGTGGGCGAGCCGCCGGATTTCGAGTTCGACCAGATCCGCAGCTTCCGCCGCTTCCTGCTGTTCGCCCGCGACACCGTCCGCTGGCGGCGGCCGATGGAGCCGGACATCCACTGGTCGGCGATGTCGGGCCACATCTCGACCTTCATCGTCAACGGCGGCACCTACGACAACATCTTCTGGACCGAGAAGTTCGACGAGGGGATGCAGTCGGTGCTCGACGCCATCGAGACCCCGGTGAAGGTCGATCTGGCGCAGGTACCCCGGTTCAACGAGAGCGAGGGCCACGGCCCGAAGCGCGCCCACCCGGTGGAGGACTACTTCGACGATCTCGCGATGCACCTCGTCTACGAGATCTACAAGAAGGACTTCCAGCTGTTCCGCTACGACTTCGAGAACCCGGCCAACAAGATGCCCACGGGCGAGATCGACCTCGCCGAGGTCCACGCCAAGCTGGGCGACTGACCCCGCCGCCGACCGGGCCGCCGCAGAAACCGACTGGCCGAACCGGGTTCGCCCGCTACGTCCCTGCCGGTAGCAACCGACGGGGACGCGGGATGATCGTGCTGATCCTGGGCAGCGGGCCGGCCGTGACCGACTGCGCCGCATGGCCGCGCCGGCCCTTCGACCGCATCGTGGCGATCAACAACGCCCACGCGGTGCGTCCCGACTGGGACATCTGCATCCATCCCGAGGACTTTCCCGAGGACCGCCGCCCCCGCCCCGGCCCGCGGCAGGGCCTGATCGGGGCGGACGCCTATGTGCCGGTCCAGAACGCCTATGGCGGCTTCGTCTATGCCGGCGGCACGATGGCCTTCACCGCCGGCTACTGGGCGCTGGGCACCCTGCGGCCCCGGGCGATCGCCTTTCTCGGCTGCGACATGACCTACCCCGCCGCCGGGCCGACCCATTTCTACGGCACCGGCGCGGCGGATCCGCTGCGCCCCGACGTGACGCTGCGCTCGCTCGAAGCCAAGTCCGCGCGGTTCATGATCCATGCCGCCGAGGCCGACTGCGCGGTGGTGAACCTGTCGCGGGCGCCGTCCAGCCGGCTGGTGTTTCCGCGCGCGCGTCCGGCGCAGCTTCCGGGCATCGCGCCGCAGCCCTACAACGCCAACTACGTCTGCACCGCCCGGGACGAGGAGGCGCGGCTGGGCTACCGGGTGCCGAGCGGGCGCTACTGGGAGGAGGCGGACCGCTTCGATCCCGCCGAGATCGACGCGCTGGACGCGCTGTGGCTGGCCGCGGCGACCGACCCGTCCGGCCGGGCCGCGACGCCGGCGGCAAGCGGCGCGGCCTGACCGGTTCCGGTCAGACCAGCCCGGCGCGGGCGAACACCGCCTTCAGGTCGGCCTCGGGCCGCGGGCCGATGTGCTGGATCACCGAACCGGCAGCGGCGTTGCCCAGCCGGCCGCAGATGTCGAGCGGATGCCCTCCGGTCAGCCCCCAGAGGAAGGCGCCCGCGAAGGCGTCTCCGGCGCCGGTCGCGTCGACGATCCGGATCGGCGCCACCGGCAGGTGCCAGCGCTCGCCGCCCGACAGGACGTGGGCGCCGTTCTCGCTGTCGGTGCAGGCGAGGATCTCGACCTCGGCGGCGCATTGCGCCAGTGCCGCCTCGAAATCGGCGGTGCGGTACATCGACAGCAGTTCCGCCCGGTTGCAGAACAGCAGGTCGACGCCGTCGACGATCATCTGCCGGAAGGCGTCGCGGTGGCGTTCGATGCAGAACGGGTCGGACAGGGTGAGCGACACCCGGCCGCCCGCGCCCTTGGTGGCGGCGATCGCCTTGGCGAAGGCGGCGTGGCTCTCGGGCCCGTCGAAGCGGTAGCCTTCGAGGTAGATCCATTCCGCCTCGGCCATCTGCGCCTCGTCGATGTCCGACGGGCCGAGGTGCTCGGTCACGCCGAGATAGGTGTTCATCGACCGTTCGCCGTCGGGCGTCACCAGCACGATGCAGCGGCCGGTCTCGTCGGCGGCGTCCTTCGGCGCCAGCGGCGTCTCGTAGGTGGCGCCGAGCGCGCGCAGGTCGTGGGCGAAGATCGCGCCGAGCTGGTCGTCCTTGACCTTGCCGACATAGGCGGTGCGCCCGCCGAGCCCGGCGATCGCCGCGATGGTGTTGGCGGCCGACCCGCCGGAGACCTCGCGCGCCGGGCCGATCTTGCCGTAGAGGTCCACCGCCCGGTCCATGTCGATGAGCTGCATGATCCCCTTCTCGATCCCCGCCCCGGCGAGGAAGGCGTCGTCGCAGCGCGACAGGATGTCGACCATGGCGTTGCCGATCCCGACAACCTGGAAGCGTTTCGTCACGAGCAGTTCTCCCGGCAGTTCACGAGGTCGGCGATCAGGCAGTCGGCGCAGCGCGGCTTGCGCGCGGTGCAGATGTAGCGGCCGTGCAGGATCAGCCAGTGATGGGCATGAAGCTGGAATTCGGCGGGGACGTTGTCCTCGATCGCCCGTTCCACCGCGTCGACATCCTTGCCCGGCGCGATCCCGGTGCGGTTGCCGACCCGGAAGATGTGGGTGTCCACCGCCTGCGCCGGGTGCCGCCACCACATGTTCAGCACCACGTTGGCGGTCTTGCGCCCGACCCCGGGCAGCGATTGCAGCGCGGCGCGGGACGACGGCACCTCGCCGCCGTACTCCTCGACGAGGATGCGCGACAGCCGGATGACGTTCTTCGCCTTGTTGCGGAACAGGCCGATGGTCTTGATGTGCCCGATCAGCCGCTCCTCGCCGAGGTCGAGCATCTTCTGCGGCGTGTCGGCGACCTTGAACAGCTCGGCCGTGGCCCGGTTCACCCCCTTGTCGGTGGCCTGCGCCGACAGCGCCACGGCGACCAGCAGGGTGAAGGCGTTGACGTGGTGCAGTTCGCCCTCGGGCGCCGGGTCGGCGGCGGCGAAGCGGTCGAACACCGCGCGCATGGTCCGGTATGGAAGCTGCTTTGCCATCCGCCCTGATCTGACCCGATCCGCCGCCGGGGGCAAGGGCCGCGCGCCGCCCCGGCACAGGCGAATTGGCGCAAGTTCCGGGTCGCGGGCGCGCCGGGCGGCGGCTAGGGTCCGGTCATGACCCAGGATGACCGCTACCATTACCACGTGATCCGCCGCGCGATCGACGCCATCGACGCCGCCGAGGCGCCGCTGAGCCTCGAGGCGCTGGCCGCCCGGATGCAGATGAGCCCGGCGCATTTCCAGCGGGTGTTCTCGCGCTGGGTCGGGGTCAGCCCGAAGCGCTACCAGCAATACCTCGCCCTCGGCCATGCCAAGCGGCTGCTGGCCGACCGCTTCACCACGCTGGCCACCGCCGACGCGGTGGGCCTTTCGGGGGGCGGCCGGCTGCACGACCTGTTCCTGACCTGGGAGGCGATGAGCCCCGGCGCCTTCGCCCGCCGCGGCGACGGCCTGACGATCCGCCGGGGCTGGTTCGACAGCCCGTTCGGCGAGGCCCTGGTGATGGCCACCGACAAGGGCATCTGCGCCATCGGGTTCAGCGAGGAGGCGGGCCGCGCGGCGACGCTGGCCGACCTGACGGCGCGCTGGCCCGAGGCCGCATTCGTCGAGGACGCCGCCGCGATCGCGCCCTGGGCCGCCGCCGCCTTCGCCGCCGAGCGGCGCGGCCCGGTGCCGCTGCACCTGATCGGCGCGCCGTTCCAGATCAAGGTCTGGGAGGCGCTGCTGGCGATTCGGTCCGGCCACGTCACCACCTATTCCGAGATCGCCCGCGCCATCGGCGCGCCGCGGGCGGTCCGCGCCGTGGGCACCGCGGTGGGCCGCAACCCGGTGTCGTGGCTGATTCCCTGCCACCGGGCGCTGCGCAAGTCGGGGGCGCTGGGCGGCTATCACTGGGGCCTTCCGGTCAAGCGGGCGATCCTCGCCTACGAGGGCGCCCGCGCCGACGCGGCGGAAGCTTTGCAAGACGCGCCGCCCCTGCTGGCGGCGGATCGCCGGGACAGCGCATGACACGCGCGGGATATTGGATAACACCCCGGAACGCGTCATAGGAAAGGGAACCGCGCCGGCGATCCGGCGTTGGCCCCATGTCCAATTGACCGGAAAGATCTGACCATGTTCTCACGTCCCCTTGCCCTCGCCCTGTCCGGCGCGATCTTCGTTTCGGCCTGCGCCGAGATCCAGGATCCCAACAACCCGAACCGCAACGCCCAGCAGGGCGCGCTCGGCGGCGCCGCGGTCGGCGCGCTGGCCGGCGTGCTGACCGGCGACACCTCGGAAGAGCGGACCCGCCGGGCGGTCATCGGCGCCGCGATCGGCGCCGGCGTCGGCGGCCTTGCCGGCGCCCAGCTTGACCGGCAGGAAGCCGAACTGCGCGCCCAGATGGGCTCGAACGCGCGGATCGTGAACACCGGCAACGAACTCATCGTCACCCTGCCGCAGGACATCCTGTTCGCCACCGACAGCGCCCAGCTGACCGGCGCGCTGCAGGCCGACCTGCGGGTCGTCGCCCGGTCGCTGAACGACTACCCGAACACCACGGTCAACGTGATCGGCCACACCGACAACGTCGGCGACGCCGCCTACAACCAGGGCCTCAGCCAGCGCCGGGCGCAGGCGGTGACCAGCGTGCTGATCAACGCCGGGGTCAACCCGGCCCGGATCCGCACCTTCGGCCGCGGCGAGGACGCGCCGATTGCCACCAACCTGACGCCGGAAGGCCGGCAGCAGAACCGCCGGGTGGAGATCGTCATCACCCCGAACTGACGCGGGGCCGACCCTTTTCGCGGGGCCGTCCGGGGGACCGGGCGGCCCCGTCGCCGTTCCGGCCGCGCGGGCTTTCGCCGGTTACTGGAAGTCGTAGACCATCTGCCCGCCCAGCAGCAGCGGCGCGCCGGGCAGGATGCCGTGCCGGTCGCAGAGCCGGTTCTGCCGGTGCAGCAGGTCGCGGGCGACCCCGAGCCGGCCGGCCAGCCCGCCAGCCCGCTCCGCGAGGGCGAGCGCCGCTCCGGCCTCGCCCCGCTGCAGGTGCCCCTCGACGGCGATCCGCGCCCCGGCGCCGGCGAGCGCCGCGTCGGGAATCGTGGCGCCGTCCCGCACCAGCGCGAGGATCGTCACCGCCAGCGTCCAGTCGAAGTCCGCGGACAGCGCGTCGGGACGGTCCGGCGGGGCGCCGGTCTCGCCGCGCAGCCAGGGACCCGCGGCCTCGGCCAGCGTGGCCAGTTCCAGCACGTCGAGCGCCCGGCCCGCGTAGTGCCGCCGGTCGGCGGAGAAATCGAAGCTCGACAGCACCCGCACCGCGTCGGGCGCGCCGAAGCGCTCGACCAGCGCGGCGAGCAGGAAGGCCCAGGCTTCGCCGGGGCGGCGCAGCGGGTCGATCCCGCCGGTCTGCAGCGCCGCGAGGTAGGCTTCGGCGATCACCGCGGCTTCGGCCATGCGCCCGGTCTGGTGCGCGACGATGGGCAACAGCGTGCTGCCGCCCTCGTGCAGCCCGGCCCGCAGGACGAGGAACTGCCGCTGGCGGTCGAGCAGGACCTCCATGTCCGCCGCCGCGCCGGGATCGGCCAGCGGCGCCACCCGCGCCGGCGCGGCGGTGCCGTTGGTGTTCATGTTCCGGGGCGCGGCGAGGCGGGCCGGACCCTCCGCCGCGGCGCGGTGCCGGTCCCAGAAGGCTTCGTAGGCGCCCTCGGGCATCAGCGCGTAGAGCGACCCGGCGACCTGAAGCTCGCCGCGCGCCTCGGCCCGCGCGGCGATCGCCCCGAGCACCGCGGGCGGCTGGTCGGTGAGGACGGCGTGCAGCCCGGCGCCGTCCAGCCAGGCCTCGCGGAACCGCGCGTCGAGCCCGGGGTCCGCCGCGATGCGGTCGATGATGCCGAAGAAGGTCTCGCCGTCGTCGAGCAGCAGGATTGCCCGCCTCACCGCCAACCCGCTTCCGATCAGCGCCTCCGCCGGGTCGATGCCCCATCGGTCCACGCCCGCGGGGCCGAGGGTGGCGATCCGGTGGGCAAGCGCCATCTCGTCGACCTGCCGGTACGCCCGGCCTTCGCGCAGCGCGGCGAACACCGCCTCGGGGGCCATGTCGCCGTAGCGGAGCATCAGGTAGCCCGCGGCGCCGCCGAAATGCCCCGGTGCGAAGCCGTCGAGCGCGCTGCGCCGGGCGAGGATTTCGGCGGACATGTCCAGCAGCAGGGGAACGTCGCAGCGCCGCACTTCCGCGCCGGCCGCAGCGCCGCAGAGCGCCAGAACGCCGCCGACCACCAGGGCTCGCACCGGGGTCCCCTCCTGAGTTGTCCGTCCCAGCTTTCCGCAGGGGCGGTCGCGGGGCAAGGCTTTCCAACGCCGGGCCGTGGTCATATTGTCTGACCAATCGCGGAAAGGCCCGTCCATGCCCTTCGAACCCGTCCAGCCGGAAAAGCTGTCCCGCGGCGTCGTCCGCCAGATCGAACTGCTGATCCTGCGCGGCATCCTGCGGCCCGGCGAGCGGCTGCCGGCGGAACGCGACCTTGCCGACCGGATGGGCGTGTCGCGCCCGTCGCTGCGCGAGGCGCTGGCCGACCTGCAGGAAAGCGGCCTTCTGGTCAGCCGCGCCGGGTCCGGGGTCTACGTCGCCGACGTTCTCGGCGCGGCCTTCTCGCCGGCGCTGGTGCGGCTGTTCTCGGCCCATGACGAGGCGGTGTTCGACACCATCGCCTTCCGGCGCGACATGGAGGGACTTGCGGCCGAGCGCGTCGCCAAGGTCGGATCCGAGACCGACCTGAAGGTCATCGACACGATCTTCGCCCGGATGGAGGCCGCCCACGCGAAGCGGGACCCGGCCGAGGAAGCCGCGCTCGACACCGATTTCCACCTGTCCATCGTCGAGGCCAGCCACAACGTCATCATGCTGCACATGATGCGGTCGATGTACGAGCTGCTGCGCGAGGGCGTGTTCTACAACCGGCAGGTCATGTTCCGGCAGCGCACCACCCGGTCCGAACTGCTCGACCAGCACCGGCAGATCAACACCGCGTTGCAGAACCGCGACGGCCCCGGCGCGCGGGCGGCGCTGACCGCGCATCTGGACTACGTGGAGGCGATGATCGCCGCCCAGCGCAAGGCCGACCGGAACGAGGCGGTGGCCCGGCAGCGGCTCGAGCACAAGAGCGGCGGCAACGGCTAGGCGAAAACGGAACAGGGCGGACCGAAGCCCGCCCTGTGCCCAATTCCCGGAGCGCGCGCCGGAGCGCGCGCGGGTCAGTGCAGCTTGGCCCCGGCCTCGGCGATGGCGGACTCGATCAGCGCGTCCTGCCGCTCGGCGTCCATCTGCTTGGCGATCACCTCGCGGGCGGCGGCGATGGCCACCGCGATGGCGCCGTCGCGCACCTCGCGCACCGCGGCCGCCTCGGCGCTCTTGATCTGTTCCTGGGCGGCGGCAAGACGCCGGGCCACCGAGGTCTTGATGTCCTCGCGCGCCTTGGCGGCGGCTTCCTCGGCCTCGCGCTTCGCGCTCTCGACGATGCGGTTGGCCTGCTCGCTGACTTCCTTCTGCTTGCGCTCGTAGGAGGCCAGCAGGCTCTGGGCCTCCTCGCGCAGGGCCTTGGCCTCGTCCAGATCGCTGCGGATCGAGGCGGCCCGGTCGTCGAGCATCTTGCCGATCATGCCCGGGACCTTGAAGTAGACCAGGATCCCGACGAAGACGAGGAAGCCGAGAAGCACCACGAAGTCGGTGTTCTTGAGCGAGAAGAACGGCTTGTCGCCGGCGGCCAGCGCCGGTCCGGCGGCGGCCACGAGGACGGCGGTCAGTGCGGTCAGTCTGCGCATCTCTCAGCCCTCCATCCGGGTCTTGACCGCGGCGTTGACGCTGCGGGCGTCGGCCTTGCCGCCGAGGGCGAGGATTACTTCCTTCGCCGTCGCGGTGGCGACTTCGCGGATGCTTTCGGCGGCGCCGGCGCGGATCTCGGCGATCGCCCTCTCGCTTTCGGCGAGCTGGTCGGCGATCTCCTCGTCGGCGCGGGCCAGTTCACGGTCGAGGTCGGACTGGATCGTGGCGCGGGTTTCCTCGGCGATCTTGGTCGCCTCGGCGCGCGCGTCCGCCAGCGCCTTCTCGTAGGCCTTCTCGGCCTCCTGGGCGCGCAGCTTCAGTTCCTCGGCCGCCGCGATGTCGTTGGTGATGGTGCCCTGCCGCTCGGCCAGAACCGACGCAATGCGGGGCAGCGCGACGCGGCTGAGAACGAGGTAGATCACCACGAGCGTGACGAGCAGCCAGAAGATCTGGTTCGGGAACCAGTCGAAGCAAAGCTGCGGCATCCCGATGGCGGAGCCGTCGGCCCCGACGCAGGTGCTGGCTGCAGAGGTGGTTTCGGTTGCCATTGCGGCCTCCCTGGCGCCTGTCTTCGGATCGCCGGCGGGCGGCGCGGGCCGCCCTGCCGGTCAGGATCGGAGACGGGTCGCTTAGACGGCGAACATCAGCAGCAGCGCCACGAGGAAGGCGAAGATGCCGAGCGCTTCGGCGAAGGCGATGCCGATGAAGAGCGTCGCGGTCTGGCCACCGGCGGCCGAGGGGTTGCGCAGCGCACCGGCGAGGAAGTTGCCGGCGACGTGGCCCACACCGATGGCGGCGGCACCCGAGCCGATGGCGGCGAGGCCGGCGCCGATGAACTGACCCATTTGAGCGATATTGCCTTCCATGATCCTGTCTCCTTGATTGGAAGTCTGTCGATGGACGGACCTTGCCGGCCCGCCCGCGTTCGGTTGGTTAGTGATGCGGATGCAGCGCGTCCTTGAGGTAGACGCAGGTGAGGATGGTGAACACGTAGGCCTGGATGAAGGACACCAGCACCTCGAGCCCGTAGATCGCCGTCACGCCGAGCACCGCCACCGGCGCCACCGCGCCGACCTGCGCGAAGCCGGCGAATACCTTGAGCACCGCGTGCCCGGCCATCAGGTTGCCGGCGAGACGGATGGAGTGGCTCACCGGCCGGACGAAGTAGGAAATCACCTCGATCAGCGCCAGCACCGGCCGCAGCGGCAGCGGCGCCGAGGACACCCAGAACAGGCTCAGGAAGCTGGCGCCGTTCTTGATGAAGCCGATCGCGGTCACCGTGAAGAACACCCCGAAGCCCAGCACCGCGGTCACCGCGATGTGCGAGGTGGTGGTGAACGACGACGGGATCAGCCCGAGGAAGTTCGAGAACACGATGAACAGGAACAGCGTGAAGATGTAGGGGAAGTACTTGAGCCCGTCCTTGCCGGACACGTCCTCGACCATCTTGTGCACGAAGCCGTAGGCCAGTTCCGCCACCGACTGGGTCCGCGACGGCACGATCGCCCGCCCCCGGGTGCCCAGCACCAGCAGCGCGACGATCCCGAGGATCGCCAGCGCCATCCAGAAGGTCACGTTCGTGGGCGTGTACCAATGCACCGCGCCGTCGCCGAACAGCGGCTTGACGATGAACTGGTCGAGCGGGTGAAAGACCAGCCCGCCGCCCTCTCCGTGTGCTTCAGCTTCGCTTGCCACCGGCGTCGCTCCCGTTCTCGGGCGGCTTCGTGCCGCCGCCGTATTCCTGCACCTCCCGGGCGGTCCGCAGCATGGTCTGAACGCCGGCCGCGAAGCCCAGGAATATGAACAGCACCATCAACCAGGGCTTTGTGCCGAAGATGGCGTCCAGCCCGTATCCGATGCCGAAGCCGATCCCGAGACCGGCCACAAGCTCTATCACCATCCGCCAGGCGATCTGCGCCTGGGTATAGTGCTCGTCTGCGTGGGGGCTGCGGTCCTCGGCCCCCCTCAGCCGCGCGATCCGTTCGTCCAGCGCCTTCAGCCGGTCCGGATCGGGTGACTCTTGCGGGTCGGACACGCGGATTTCCCCCACTGCGTCAGTGGCAGGGGATAGGGGCGCGAGCCGGCAGAGTCAAGAAATTGGGACCGGCGGGCAAGACGCTGATCCGGCTTGATTTTTCCGGCCCCGCCGGGCCGTTGCGCCAATCCGCCGCCGTCAGCGATATTCAACCGATCAGTTGAGCTTTGCCGGCGTCCCCGCCGCCCGGACGGCCGCCCGTCGATCGGGATCCGGTCGCCGTCCGGCATCGCCGCCGCCCCGGGGTCCGCGCGGCGGCGGGCCTGTCAACGCTTTCCCGGCGGCGCGCCCACCGGTAGGCTGGCCGCGATGGCACAGACGCTCGACACCGTTTTCGCCGCGCTGGCGGACCCGACCCGGCGGGCGATCCTGTCGATGCTGCTCGAGGACGACATGGCGGTGACCGACGTGGCGCAGCCCTTCGAGATGTCGCTGGCGGCGGTGTCCAAGCACCTGACGGTGCTGACCAATGCCGGCCTCATCAGCCAGGAGCGGCGCGGCCGGGTGAAATGGTGCAAGCTGGAGCCCGACGCGCTGCGCGCGGCCAGCGTCTGGATGCAGTCCTTCGGCCAGTTCGACGCCATCGACCTCGACGCCTTCGAGCGGTTTCTCGGCGCGGAACTGGGCGGGGACGGCGTCCCGCCGCCGGAGTGAGCCGCTAATCCCGCAGCAGCACCAGCAGCGCCGCGACGGTCAGCCCCAGCCCGGCGAGGACGATGCCCGGCGGCCCCGGCTGACCCAGCGCGACCTGCCACAGGAGCACCCAGGACGGCGTCAGGTAGGTGTAGGCCATCACCTTCGCCGCCGGCAGCCGCAGCGCCGCGAACTGCAGCAGCAGGAAGGTGGCGGCGCTGGCGAAGACCGCGACGTAGACCAGCGTCACCCAGACCACCGCGGGCAGCGCCGCCCAGTCCGTCGCCCAGAGCGCCGGCGCCCCCAGCACCAGCAGGATCGCCGCCCCCGCCACCAGCGTCCCGAAGGTGAAGGCGACCGGGCTTTCGCCCCGGTTCAGCCGCGCCACCAGCGGCGTGTAGAAGGCGTGGGCCACGCAGCCCAGGAAGTAGATCGCCTCGCCCCGGCCGATGTCGAAGGCGAGCAGCGCGCCGAGATCGGCCCGGAAGATCACCCAGAGCGCCCCGGCCGCGCCGATCGCCAGCCCCAGGGCGATCCGCGGTGACATCCGCTGCCGCAGCAGCAGGTATCCGAACCCGCCCGCCATCGCCGGGGTCAGGGTGAAGATCGCCGCCGCGCTCACCGCCGGGGCGGTCTTGAGCCCCTCGAACATCAGCACGAAATAGGTGGCGAGGAAGCCGCCCAGCAGGCCGTAGCGCCAGGGCGACCGCCAGGCCGCCCGCGGGACGCCGCGCGCCGCCGCCAGCGCCCCGACGATCGCCCCGGCCAGCACGAAGCGGGCGGCGGTGAGGGCGAGCGGCGCGATCTCGTTCGCCGCCATCACCCCGAGCGCGAAGGACCCGGCGACAAGGCCGGAGAACGCGAACATCGCGAGGTGTCCGGCCGCGGCCGGGGTCATCCGGCTGTCATCGGTCGGTCATCGGGCTGCCATCGGGCGGTCATCGGGGGCGCGGCGCGGGGTCGGGGTCCGGGGCTCAGCGGTCCGACCACGCGCGCGCCGCCGCCTTCAGGTACTTCAGGAACGCCTGCACCTTCGGCGTCCGGTGCAGGTCGACATGGGTGACGATCCACATCGGCGCGGTCCATTCGTCGCGCGGCGGCATCACCTCGACCAGCCCGTCGCGGCGCGCGGCCTCCCAGGACGGCATGAAGCCGATCCCGGCCCCGGCGGCGATGGCGTCGAGCATCGACCGGTTGTCCATCGTCCGGAAGGTGATCCGCGCCTCGGGCACCCGTTCGCGCAGCCAGCGCATGAACGGCGCCCGGCTGTCGGCATTGTCGTGGCCGACGAAGCGGTGGGCGGGCAGGTCGTCCTCGGTCTCGGGCAGGCCGTGCGCGTCGACATAGGACTGCGCCGCGACCAGCCGCATGTCGTAGATGTGGAACCGCTGGACCACGTTGTCGGGCTCTTCCGGCGCGCTGCCCGCGCGGATCGCGACATGGGCCTCGCCGTATTCCAGCCGGAAAACCCGGTCGCCGGTCAGGTAGCGCACGGTGAGCCCGTCGTTCTCGGCCTGGAAGGCGGCGAGCACCGGGGTCAGGATCGGCGACAGCCCGGTCAGCGAGGTGACCACGAGGTCGCCGGACACCCCCTCGCCCTGCCCCCGGATCCGGCCGGCGAGCTGGGCGAACTGGTCGTCGGTGGCGGCGGCCACCTGCAGCAGGTCCTGCCCCGCCTCGGTCGCCGTGTAGCCCCGTGCGTGGCGCTGGAACAGCTTCACCCCGAGCCGTTGTTCGAGGGCGTCGACATGGCGGATCACGGTGGCGTGGTGGACGCCGAGCACGTCGGCGGCGCCGCTCACGGTGCCGACGCGGGCGACCTGGTAGGCGGTGCGGATCTCGTCCCAGTTCTCCATCGAAACGGTGCACTCCTGAACATCAACACCCGAATCATAGCCATAATGTGCCCGAGCGCAAGGTTGGCGCAACGCCTCTCCGGGGCCATCCGCTTGCCCCCCGAACGCGCCGGGCCCCGGCGGCGAAGCTGTTCCCTTGCGCACAGCGGGTGTCTGTTTTCTGCGCTTTCAGGCCGTTGCGCACAGACCTACCTGCCCGCCAAGGCCAACCCAACGCATACCGGAGTTCCCAATGACCCTTCTTCGCATCGACGCCTCGGTCCGCACCGACGGCTCCCTGTCCCGCGCCCGCGCCGACCTCGCGGAAGCCGCGCTGTCGCCGGCGTCCGTCACCCGCCGCGATCTCGCCGCCGAGGCGCTGCCGCAGATCGACGCGGTCTGGGCCGAGGCGCGACTGCGCGTGCCGGCGGACCTCGGCGACGACGAGCGCGCCGCCCTCGCGCTGTCGGACGAACTGATCGCGGAACTGCGCGCCGCCGACACCATCCTGATCTCCACCCCGGTCTACAACTTCGGGGTTCCGGCCAGCCTGAAGGCCTGGATGGACCTGGTGGCGCGGCCGAAGGTGACCTTCGCCTATACCGAGGGCGGCCCGGTCGGCTTGCTCGAAGGCAAGCGCGCGATCATCTCGATCGCCTCGGGCGGGACCGAGATCGACGGCACGATGGATTACGCCACGCCGCACCTGCGGCACTTCCTCGGGTTCCTCGGGATCACCGACGTGACGGTTCTCGCCGCCGACGCGGACGTCGCCGCGCTGGCCGCCCCGGCGGCGGCCTGACGCGACCCGCAGGGGGCCGGATCGCGGCGCGGCGCGCCGCCCGGCCCCATTCGCCGACCCGCGGGCGCCGGCGACGGGCGGCCGGGTCCGGCCGGGCGATCCGGGGCCGGACCTGGCGGATCGGGGCCGCCTCCCGCCTTAACCCTTCATTAACATTTGAACGAATCTCGCGGATACGCTATCCTGATGGTTGCATTTTTGTGAATGTTTTCAATCAGGAGAGTGTGATGCAGGAACGTCATCTTCAGATGCTCATGGCGGCGACCGGGCACTATACCGGCGGGATCGACGGACAGATCGGCCCGAAGTCGCGGGCGGCGATGGCGGCCATCGAGGCCGAGAACCGCGCCAGCTATACCTTCGATCCGACCGGGTCGACGGACTCCCGGCGGCAGACGGCGGTGGCGCAGGCCTGCCTCGCCAAGCTGGGCCACGATCCGGGCGATATCGACGGGTGGTGGGGCAACAACACCGAAGAGGCGCTCAACGCCTTCCTGTTCAAGACCACGCACGGCAAGGACGAGGAGATCGACCGCACGCCGCTGCCCAACCCGGTCGGCGGTGGCGCGATCCCGCACCAGAACGATGTCGGCACCGTCTACGGCCAGCCCGGCGACCAGATCAAGGCGCGGCTGGTGACCATCGACCTCGCCTTCCCGCTGCGGCTCGACTGGAACCTGCGGGCCAAGGTCTCGCGGGTGACGCTGCACCGCGACTGCGCGCCGAAGTTCCGCGACGCGCTGGTGGCGGTGCGGGACCATTACGGCCTGGACCGGATGAGCGAACTGGGCATCGACCGCTACGCCGGCGGCTACAACCACCGCAAGATGCGCGGCGGGTCGAAATGGTCGATGCACGCCTATGGCTGCGCGGTGGATTTCTTCGCCGGGCCGAACGGGCTGCGGACCCGCTGTCCCGAGGCGCTGTTCTGCGGCGCCCAGTACAAGCCGTTCCTCGACATCATGGAGGCGCACGAATGGCTCCCGGCGATCCGGCTCTGGGGCGCCGACGCGATGCATTTCCAGCGCGCGCGGCTCTGAAGCCGCGACGCCGGTCCCGCACGGCCGCCGGGACGGTCCGCACCTGTTGACTCGGACCGCCCCGGCGGGTAACGCCCCGGCCATGCGGAAGTGATCAGGCTTCCGGTCCCCCGTTCGACGGGGATCGCCCCCCACCAGCGCGTTGCGCCCGTGGGGGCGTTTGGCGTTTAGCGGCCCCGTGCCCATCTACGGGGTCAGACAGCAACCGGCGGAAAGGAGCCGCGGCGCATGTTCGAAAGTCTCTCCGAACGCCTGTCCGGCGTCTTCGACCGGCTGACCAAGCAGGGCGCGCTGAGCGCCGAGGACGTCAAGACCGCGCTGCGCGAGGTCCGGGTCGCCCTGCTCGAGGCCGACGTGTCGCTGCCGGTGGCGCGGTCCTTCATCAAGGCGGTCGAGGCCAAGGCCACCGGTCAGGCCGTGACCAAGTCGGTCACCCCCGGCCAGCAGGTCATCAAGATCGTCCACGACGAACTGGTCCACGTGCTGACCGGCGACGCGGATCCCGGCGCGCTCAAGATCGACAACCCGCCGGCGCCGATCCTGATGGTCGGCCTGCAGGGCGGCGGCAAGACCACCACCACCGCCAAGATCGCCAGGCGGCTCAAGGAGCGCGAGGGCAAGAAGGTGCTGATGGCCTCGCTCGACGTGAACC
The DNA here is from genome assembly GCA_041628615.1 of Paracoccaceae bacterium. Classification (GTDB taxonomy): domain Bacteria; phylum Pseudomonadota; class Alphaproteobacteria; order Rhodobacterales; family Rhodobacteraceae; genus JAMWZF01. The sequence continues at coordinate 60,304 of JBFKOW010000001.1, forward strand.
GGCCGGCGGCGATGGAGCAGCTCGCCATCCTCGGCCAGCAGATCGGCGTCGACACCCTGCCGATCGTGAAGGGCGAGGACCCGGTCACCATCGCAAGACGGGCCAGGACCCAGGCCGCGATGGGCGGCTACGACGTCTACATGCTCGATACCGCGGGCCGCCTGCACATCGACGAGGAACTGATCGCCCAGGCCGCCGCGGTCCGCGACGTCGCCAACCCGCGCGAGACCCTGCTGGTGGTCGACGGCCTGACCGGCCAGGACGCGGTCAACGTCGCCACCGAGTTCGACGACAAGATCGGCGTCACCGGCGTCGTGCTGACCCGGATGGACGGCGACGGCCGCGGCGGCGCCGCGCTGTCGATGCGGCAGGTCACCGGCAAGCCGATCCGCTTCGTCGGCCTCGGCGAGAAGCTGGACGCGCTGGAGGAGTTCCACGCCGAGCGCATCGCCGGCCGCATCCTCGGCATGGGCGACATCGTCAGCCTGGTGGAGAAGGCCCAGGCCACGCTCGAGCAGGAGCAGGCCGAGCGGATGATGAAGCGCTTCCAGAAGGGTCAGTTCAACATGAACGACCTGAAGATGCAGCTCGAGCAGATGCTCAAGATGGGCGGCATGGAAGGCATGATGGGCATGATGCCCGGCATGGGGAAGATGCAGAAGCAGATGGCCGAGTCCGGCTTCGACGACGGCATCCTGCGCCGGCAGATCGCCCTCATCAACTCGATGACCAAGACCGAGCGCGCGGCGCCGCAGATCCTGCAGGCCAGCCGCAAGAAGCGGATCGCGGCGGGTGCGGGGCTGGAGGTGCAGGAACTCAACCGGCTGATCAAGCAGCACCGGCAGATGTCGGACATGATGAAGAAGCTGGGCAAGATGGGAAAGGGCGGCGCGCTCAAGCAGATGATGCGCGGGATGTTCGGCAAGGGCGGCCCGTCGCCCGAGGAGATCGCCCAGGCGCAGGCCCAGATGGGCGGCGGCGCGATGCCGCGCGGCAACCCGTTCGGCGGCAACCTGCCTGGCCTCGGCGGCGGCGGCGCGCTGCCGCCGGGCCTGTCCGGCTTCGGCAAGAAGAAGTGATGCGGCGATGATCCCGATGGACTGGATATACGGCCTGATCGGCGGCCTGATGATCGGCGGCGCGGCGGCGCTCTACCTGCTGGTGAACGGCCGGATCATGGGGGCGAGCGGCATCCTCGGCGGGCTGGTGGACGGCACCGGCCGGGCCACCCTGGCCGAGCGCGGCCTGTTCGTCGCCGGGCTGGTCGGCGTGCCGGCGCTGGTCGCGCTGGCCGGCGCCGCGCCCGACACCCGGATCACCGGCAACCTCGGCCTGATCGTGCTCGGCGGGCTCGCCGTCGGCTTCGGCACCCGGATGGCCAACGGCTGCACCTCGGGGCACGGGGTCTGCGGCATCTCGCGGTTCTCGGTCCGCGGCATCGTGGCGACGCTGGCCTATATCGGCTTCGGCGCGGTCACCCTGCTGGTGGTCCGGCACTGGATGGGGGCGGTCTGATGCGCGGGCTGATGGCGTTCCTTGCCGGCGGGCTGTTCGGCGCCGGTCTGCTGGTCTCGGGGATGACCGACACCGAGAAGGTGCAGGGCTGGCTCGACTTCTTCGGCGCCTGGGACCCGACGCTGGCCTTCGTGATGGGCGGGGCGATCCTGCCGATGCTGGCGGCCTGGCGGGTCGCCGCCCGGCGGCAGCGGGCGGTTCTCGGCACCCCGATCCCGGTCCCCGCCGACCCGGTGATCGACCGCCGGCTGATCGCGGGCTCGGCGCTGTTCGGCTTCGGCTGGGGTCTGGTCGGGCTGTGCCCCGGCCCGGCGCTCGCCTCGCTGTCCTACGGCGGGGTCGAGGGGCTGGTATTCCTCGCGGCGATGGTGGCCGGGATGATCGGCTGGCGGGGCGTGGACCATTTCCGCGCGGTGCCGGAGGCGATGTGACCGGGCTCGACCTGCATATCCCGGTCCTGACGACCGAGCGGCTGGTGCTGCGGGCGCCGCGGACGGAGGATTTCGCCGCATTCCGCGCCTTCCTCGCGTCGCCGCGCGCGGCCTCGGTGGGCGGCCCGGTGACCGAGACCCGCGCGGTCAGCCGGTCCTTCGGCAACATCGCCGGGCTCTGGGTGCTGCGCGGCGTCAGCCTGTTCGTGGCCGAGGAGAAGGCCCGGCCCGGCACCCCGGTCGGCGCCTTCGGCCCCTACGAGCCGATGACCTGGCCCGAGATGGAGTTCGGCTGGTCGGTCTGGGACGCCGCCGCCGAGGGCAAGGGATACGTCACCGAGGCGATGCGCACCCTGATCCCCTGGACCTGGGCGCGCACCGGCAAGGCGACGGCGGTGTCCTTCATCGACGCGGACAACGCCCGGTCGATCCGGGTGGCCGAGGCGCTGGGCGCGGTGCGCGACCGCGCCGCCGAGGCGGAAGTGAACGCGGCGGACGGTCCGTTCCACGACCCCGGCACCCCCGACGCCGCGCCGGTCACGGTCTGGCGGCACCGCCGCGACCGCTGGGAGGCCGCGGCATGACCCGGTTCGCCTGCGAGACCGATCCGCGCCATCCCGGCCCCGCCGCGCAGGCCGCCCGCGTCGCCGCCTGCGTGCCGGCGATCGAGACCGCGCGGCTGCGGCTGCGCGCCCCCCGCGCGTCGGACTTCGACACCTGGGCCGGGATCGCCTGCGGCCCGCGCGGCGTCCACATGGGCGGCCCGATGAGCCGCGACGCGGCGTGGTACGATTTCATCCAGATCGCCGCCTCCTGGATGCTGCACGGTCACGGCGGCTGGACGATAACCTGGAAGGACGCCGACGCCGCGCTGGGCTTCGTCCTGATCGGGCTGGAGCCGGGCGACCGGGAACCGGAGATCGGCTGGCTGCTGTCCGAGGCCGCCGAGGGCCGGGGCATCGCCGCCGAGGCCGCCGCGGCGGTCCGCGCCCATGCCGACGACCTCGGGCTGCCGACGCTGGTGTCCTGCATCGACAACGCCAACCGCCGCTCCGCCGCCCTCGCCCGGCGGCTGGGCGGCCGTCCCGATCTGGCGGCGACCCACGCGCTCGACGCGGGCGCCGTTTTCACCATCTGGCGCCACCTGCCCACCGCCGAGGAGGCCCGCGCGCGATGATCGACATTCCGGTGATCGAGACCAGGCGGCTGATCCTGCGCGGCCCGGAGGCCGGGGATTACCCCAACTTCAAGGCCACCTTCGCGTCCTACCGGTCGCGTTACATGGGCGGGCCGCTGAACCCCTACGAGACCTGGATGCTCTATGCCGCCGAGATCGGCCACTGGCAGATCCGCGGCTACGGCATGTGGATGATCCACGACCGGCACACCGACAAGACCTACGGCATGGCCGGGGCCTGGCAGCCGGCTATGTGGCCCGAGCGCGAGATCGCGTGGTTCATCTGGCCGGAAGCCGGCGGCCGGGGCATCGCGCTCGAGGCGGTGGACGCCGCCCGCCGCTGGCTCTACCGCGAGAAGGGCTGGGAAGGTGCGGTCAGCTACCTCGATCCCTTCGACCTCGACAGCGTCCGGCTGGCCGAGCGGCTGGGCGCGAAGAAGGACCGCGAGGCCACCACGATCGACGACAACGACGCGGTCTATCGCCACCCCTCCCCGGCGCAGCTGCGCAACTCGCAGCTGTCGGACGCCATCGCGCTGGAGATCGCCCACTACCAGGACCCGAAGTGGAAACCGGAGGGCTGGGCGCTTGACTGAGATCCCCGTCCTGACCACCCGGCGGCTGGTGCTGCGCGGCCCCGAGATGGCCGATTTCGACGCCTACGCCGCGTTCTGGTCCAGCCCCGGCAACACCCGCCACATCGGCGGCCCGCAGGACCGTTCGGCGTCCTGGCGCCGGTTCGCCGCCGATGCCGGCCACTGGCAGCTGCGCGGCTTCGGCTGGTGGACGATCACCGAGGCCGGCGCGCCGGTGGGCAATGCCGGCGTGCATCACCCGCCCTACCAGGCCGATCCCGAGATCGGCTGGGTGCTCTATGCCGGGGCCCGCGGCCGCGGGCTGGCGACCGAGGCGGCGACGGCGATCCTCGGCTGGGTGGCGCAGGCGCTGCGCCCGGACCGGCTGGTGAGCTACATCGACACCGCCAACGCCGCGTCGATCCGGCTGGCCGAGCGGCTGGGCGCGCGCCGCGACCCCGGCCGCGCGGCCCACGACCCGGACTGCTACATCTACCTGCACGACCTTCGGAGGGTTGCCCCATGACCGAGACCGGCACCGACCCGGCCGCCCGCGCCGCCGCCCTCCTGAAGGAGCACCGCGAGTCGATCGACCGGCTCGACGCGATCCTCGTCTACACCCTTGGCGAACGCTTCAAGCGGACCCAGGCGGTGGGCCGGCTCAAGGCCGAACACGACCTTCCCCCGTCCGATCCGGCGCGCGAGGCGCTCCAGATCGCACGGCTCGAAGACCTGGCGCGGCAGGCGGATCTCGATCCCGGCTTCGCCAAGAAGTTCCTCCGCTTCGTGATCGACGAGGTGATCCGTCATCACGAGCGCGAGAAATCCTAACCGGCGGCCCCGGCCGCCTCTCATGGACACACAAGGAGACTGACACATGGCCATGAAAATCCGGCTCGCCCGCGGCGGGTCCAAGAAGCGCCCCTTCTACCGCATCGTCGCCGCTGATTCGCGGATGCCCCGCGACGGCCGCTTCATCGAGAAGCTGGGCACCTACAACCCGCTGCTGCCGAAGGACAGCGAGGACCGGGTGAAGATCGACCTCGACCGGGTGAAGCACTGGATGGATCGCGGCGCCCAGCCGACCGACCGGGTCGCCCGCTTCCTCGAGGCTGCCGGCGTGGTGGAAAAGACCACCCGGAACAACCCGAACAAGGCGAAGCCGGGCAAGGCGGCGCTGGAGCGGGCCAAGGAGAAGGAAGAGAAGGCGAAGGCCGCCGCCGAGGCTGCCGCCGCCCCGGCGGAGGAACCCGCCGCCGAAGAGACCGCCGAGAGCTGAGCCGCCGATGGCGGACCGGACCATCGTCGTCGGGCAGATCGCGGGCGCCTTCGGCGTCCGCGGCGAGGTGCGGCTGAAGAGCTTCTGCGCCGTGCCCGAGGACATCGTCCGCTACGCCCCGCTGACCGACCCGGCGGGGCGGGTCTTCGACCAGATCGTGCTGACCGGGGCCGCCAGGGGCGCCCTGGTCGTGCGCATCTCGGGCATCCGCACCAAGGAGGAGGCCGACGCCCTGAAGGGCACCGAGCTTTGCGCCGAGCGGTCCCGCCTGCCGTCGCTGCCCGACGACGAATTCTACCATGCCGACCTGATCGGTCTCGAGGTCGTGGATACCGGCGGCGCGCCGCTGGGCCGCGTCCGCGCGGTGCAGAACCACGGCGCCGGCGACCTGCTCGAGATCGCCGCGCCGGGGGCCACCACCACCGTCCTGTTGCCCTTCACCCGCGCCGCGGTGCCGACCGTGGACCTCGCCGCCGGCCGCATCGTCGCCGACCCGCCGGGCGGGATCTTTCCCGACCCGGACGATGGCCCGGACGACGGGCCGGCCGACAGGGCGGATGCCTAGGTTCCTGCTCCATCCCGGTTTCCACAAGACCGGGACCAGCAGCGCCCAGCACCTGCTGTGGAAGAACCGCGCCGCCCTGCGCCGCCATGTCGAGGTGTTCCAGTTCCGCCACCTGCGCGACGCCGGCCGCCCGGCGCTGCGGTTCTCGCGCAGCGGCGATCCGTTCGACCTCGTTGACCTCGCCGACCTTCTCGACGCGGCGCTGGCCGGGGTCGGGCCGGACGAGGAGCGGCACATCCTGCTCAGCCACGAGGGCCTGCTCGGCCACCTGCCGGGCTGGCCCGGCGTCGCCGACTACCGCCCCGCGAAGGTGCTGATCCCGGCCTATCTCGACTACGCGGCCGAGCGTTTTCCCCGCCACGACCGCGCGGTCATCCTCACCACCCGCGCGCCGGGGGACTGGCTGGACAGCGCGTGGCGGCATCACCTGATGGGCCAGCGGCTGACCGAGGACCGCGAGACGTTCCGCGCCCGGCTTGCCGGGACGGCGGACCTGGCCGGGCTGGCGCGGGATCTCGGGCGGCGTGCCGCCCCGGTGCCGGTCCTGACCGCCGATCTGGCCGAGACCTCGGGGCTGCCGTTCGGCCCCGGTCAGGCCCTGCTCGCGCCGCTGGGCCTGCCGGCGGAGGTGCTGGCCGGGCTGGTCCCGGTCGCCCCCGGCAACCGCGGCCCCGACGCGGCGCTGGCCGCCGACCTGCTGGCGCTGAACCGCTCCGGGCTCGACGATTCCGCGCTGGCGGCCCAGAAGGCCCGGCGCGCGCGCGAGGCCGGGGTCGGCGGCTGGGCCCGCTGACGGGCCGAGTTCCCCTTGCCCGCCGGATCGGCTAGGAGGCGCGCATGACCGAGACCCCGCCGAAATCCCACGGCCGCAAGTCGATCCGCCCCACGGCGCAGCCCCGCGACCTGCTCGATCCGGCGCCGATGCTGGCGCGGGCGTGGCGGGCGCAGGTGATCTCGCTGCTGCCGCAGGCGTTTCCCGGCGTGCTGGGCGAATCGCTCACCGGCAGGGCGCTGCAGGACGGGCTCTGGCACCTCGAGGTGACCGACCTGCGCCGCTTCGGCGAGGGCCGGCACCGCAACGTCGACGACACCCCGGCCGGCGGCGGCGCCGGGATGGTGCTGCGCGCCGACATCGTCGGCCGCGCCATCGAGGAGGTGCGGCAGGGGGCCGATCCGGGGATGCCGCTGATCTACCTGTCGCCCCGCGGCGTGCCGTTCCGGCAGGAGATCGCCCGCGACCTTGCCGCCGGGCCGGGGGTGACCCTGCTGTCGGGCCGGTTCGAGGGTATCGACGAACGGGTGCTGGAGGAATTCGGCGTCGCCGAGGTCAGCCTCGGGGACTTCGTGATGACCGGCGGCGAGATCGCCGCGATGGCGGTGATCGACGCCTGCGTCCGGCTGCTGCCCGGCGTGCTCGGCAACGCGGCGAGCGCCGAGGAGGAAAGCCACGCGCAGGGCCTGCTGGAGCATCCGCATTACACCCGCCCGGCCGAGTGGCGCGGGCGGACGATCCCCGAGGTGCTGACCTCGGGCGACCACGGCAAGGTCGCCGCCTGGCGCCGCGAGATGTCCGAGCGGCTGACCCGCGAGCGGCGGCCCGACCTCTGGCGGCGGCTGGGCCGGGACTGACCGCCCGGATCTCCGCGGAACAGGCGGCGCCGAACGCCTGAATCGCTTGCCTTGCGGGTCCAACCGATGTAGGCGGGCGCGGTTCCCCTGCGGAACGGCAAAGCAACAGCCGCGCCATGGCCGGATCGGCCCGCTGGCAAGGACATCATCCGCGGGAAAACCGCGCGCAGCACAGGAGGGTCCGATGGACCTGATCGCACAACTGGAGGCGGAACAGATCGCCTCTCTCGGGAAGACCATTCCCGATTTCAAGGCCGGCGACACCATCCGCGTCGGCTACAAGGTGACCGAAGGCAGCCGCAGCCGAGTGCAGGCCTACGAAGGCGTCTGCATCAGCCGCAAGAACGGCGACGGCATCGCCGGCAGCTTCACGGTCCGCAAGATTTCCTTCGGTGAGGGCGTCGAACGGGTGTTCCCGCTCTACTCGACCAACATCGAATACATCGAGGTGGTGCGCCGCGGCCGGGTCCGCCGCGCCAAGCTCTACTACCTCCGCTCGCGCCGCGGCAAATCGGCCCGGATCGCGGAGAAGTCCAACTACCGCGAGCTCGGCTCGTCGGCCGACGCGTAAGGAGAGGCGTGATGAAAAAGGACATCCATCCCGATTACCACGTCATCGACGTCAAGCTGACCGATGGCACCGTGGTGCAGATGAAATCCACCTGGGGCTCCGAGGGCGACCAGCTGTCGCTCGACATCGACCCCTCGGTGCATCCGGCCTGGACCGGCGGCTCGTCCCGCCTGATGGACACCGGCGGCCGGGTCTCGAAGTTCAAGAACAAGTACGCCGGCCTGGGCTTCTGAGCCCGACAGCCACGCGGAACGCGAAACGGGCCGCCCCTCGGGGCGGCCCGCTGCATTTCGGGGGCCGGGTCAGGCCCGCGCCGCGGCAGGGCCCGGCCGCAACGCCAGTTCGGCCCCGGTCCAGAAGAACCACAGGATGAAGCCCAGTCCGAAGACCGCCCCACCGGCCCCGGCCGCGCCGGGCAGCAGGGTGGCGAGGCCGACCCCGCCCACCACGACCGAGAGCACTGACAGCGGCCGCGACAGCGCCCCGCTGGCCAGCCCGGCGATGCCGAGCGCCAGCGCCCAGGCCCCGCCGGCGATCTCGTTGCCGCCGCCGAGGCCGTTCTCGACAAGGTCGGCCACCTGCCACAGCAGCACCGCGTCCGGGTCGCCGGCGTCCCACAGCGGCAGCGCCCGCGACAGACCCACGTTCATCACCATGCCTGCGCCGAGCACCAGCGTCGCCCAGACCGTGCCGAAGGTCCGGGTCAGCCGGCCCAGCGCCCCCTGCCCCGCCGCCGCGATGCGCTCGGCCAGCGCCGCAACCAGCACCGCGAGGGCCACCGCGTTCACGATGTAGATGACCACGTACCACAGCCGCACCATGCCGCGATTGTCGGCCACGACCGCCAGCGCCGCCTCGGCGTCCGCGCCCTCGGCACCGAAACCGGCGGGCAGCAGCACCCCGACCAGAACCGCGAAGCCGAACACGTATGTCGCCCCGCAAACCAGGGCGGCGGCCGCCCCCGAACGTCTCAGATCCCGCATCTACACCTCCATCGCACCGATGGCGGGGGTCTAGCGCCGCCGGCGCGCGCCGCGAAGTGCCTAAATCCGCATCCCGGACCCACAGATCTGTTGAGCCGCGGCCGGTGCCGGGGGGCCGCGCCCTGCAAAAATGTGTCCCAGGGGCGCTGGTCGCGCTTTCATGGCGCGCCAGCGCAACATATAGTGGCGTCCAAGGAAAAAGGGGCCGGGGCAGTGGCGCATATCATCGTTGTCGGAAACGAAAAGGGCGGCGCGGGCAAGTCCACCGTCGCCATGCACGTGGCAACCGCGCTGGCCCGGATGGGTCACAAGACCGGGACGCTCGATCTCGACCTGCGGCAGAAGTCGCTCGGGCGGTACATGCTGAACCGGCGGCGCTATTGCGCGCGCGAGGGGCTGGACCTGCCGACCCCGGACTACATCGACCTGCCCGATGTCGACGCGGCGCAGCTGCAGCCGGGGGAGAACCCGCTCGATCACCGGCTGTCGGTCGCGGTGTCCCGGCTGGAGCCGGACAACGACTTCATCCTGATCGACTGCCCCGGCTCGCATACCCGTCTCAGCCAGGTCGCGCATTCGCTGGCCGACACGCTGATCACGCCGCTGAACGACAGCTTCATCGATTTCGACCTGCTGGCCCGGGTCGATCCGGAAGCCGAGGAGATCGAGGGGCCGTCGATCTATTCCGAGATGGTCTGGAATGCCCGGCAATTGCGGGCGCAGGCCGGGCTGGACCCGATCGACTGGGTGGTGGTGCGCAACCGGCTCGGGGCGCAGAACATGGTCAACAAGCACAAGATGGAAAAGGCGCTGGACCGGCTGTCCAAGCGGATCGGCTTCCGCACCGCGCCCGGGTTCAACGAGCGGGTGATCTTCCGCGAGCTGTTCCCGCGGGGCCTGACCCTGCTGGACCTGCGCGACATCGGGGTGAAGGCGCTCAACATCTCGAACGTGGCGGCGCGGCAGGAGCTGCGCGACCTGATCCGCGCGCTGAACCTTCCGGGCGTCGAGGTGAACTTCTAGGCCGCGTCAGGACGCGCTGGCGGCCATCACGTCGTCGAGGAGGGCGCCGTCGTCGTCGCCGATGTCCTGTGCCGCCTGGTCCCCGGCGGTAGCGCGGCGGCGGATGTGGATGGCCGACCGGACCAGCGCGTAGAGCCCGATGGCCCCGGCGGCCCAGGCGAACATGCCGAAGATCGTGGTCTCGAACGGCCAGGCCGGGTTGTAGGCGCCGGCCCGGTTGCCCTGGAACTCGCGCAGGACGAAAACCCCCTCCGGCAGCACCCGTCCCTCGCTGGCGAAAGCCTCGGCGACGATCCGGTCGAATTCGCCCATGTCCCCGACCATGCCGTTGAGCATCAGCACCGGGCCGAAGCTGCCCTCGGCCTCGGCGCGGGGGCCGAACTGGATCGCGTCGACGGCCTCGGCGGTCAGCGCCTTGTCGTCGTAGAGCAGGACCCCGAGAATTTCGGGGTCGGTCGCGTCGGCGGCCAGCAGCGGCACGGCGTAGCCGACGCGGTCCTCGGCCTTGTCCCCGGCGGACAGGGTGAGATCCATCGTCATGTCGAGTTGCGCCCGGACCGTGACCTCGCCGAACGGGTGCGCCGCGGCCGCCGCCGCCGCCGCCTCGGGGCCGACCGGGTCGGGCGGACCTGACAGCAGCGCGTCGGCCTTCAGGAGGTTCGACCGGTTCTCGTTCGCCTGCAGGTAGATGCCGGTCCCCAGCGTGCACAGCGCGATGGCGGCAAGAAAGAAGGGGTTCATCCCCAGAAACGCGAGGACAAGTCTGATCGGGCCCTGCATCGATGCCTCCGGCTTTCACCTTTGGGTGCATTCGACCGGAGGAATGCGGCGATCCCGCGGCGGCCACGGGCCAAATTCATGCCCCGGAGACAGTCCGCGGCGATCCGCCGGTTTGTCCCCGGCGCGCCAGGACCGTCGCGTCAGGACAGCGCCGGTCCGACGGCGCGCAGGTCGGCGGAGATCCGGATCATGTCGTCCAGCAGCGGCGCGGCGCCAGCCGCCGCCGCGGCCCGCCGCCGCAGAAGCGCCGCCGGACCCGTCGTCGCCGCCCGCAGCGCCGCCTCCAGCCCGATTCCCGCCCGCTCGACAAGCACCCGCAACGCGGTGGTCAGGTCGAGATCGGCGCCGGCCAGGGTGCCGTCGGCCAGCGTCAGCCGTCCCCCGGCACGCCGGATCAGCCGCCCGCCGAGCCGGAACTCGGCCAGATCGGTCCCCGCGACCGCCATCGCGTCGCTGACGAGGAAGATGCCGCCCGGTCCCGCCTTGGCCGCCCAGGCGGCGCGGATCGCCGCCGGGTGGACATGGACGCCGTCGGCGATCAGCCCGGCGGACAGGGTGCCCCGGGCCAGCGCCGCGCCGACCAGTCCCGGCTCGCGGCTGCCGAGCTGGCTCATCGCGTTGAACAGGTGAGTGACGCAGCGCGCCCCGGCATCGGCATAGCGCAGGCAGGTGTCGTGATCCGCGTCGGTGTGGCCCAGCGAGACGATCGCCCCGGCCTCGGCGAGGGCCCGGACCTGCGCCTCCGAGACGTTCTCGGGCGCGACCGTGACCATCAGCGCGGGCAGCGCTTCGGCGGCAGCCAGGAGGCGGTCGAGATCGGCGGCCTCCATCGGCCGGATCAGCGCGGGATCGTGGGCGCCCTTGCGCGCGATCGACAGGTGCGGCCCCTCGAGGTGCAGGCCGGCGATGCCGGGAACGCCGGCCCGGACCGCATCGATGGCGGCCGCGATCGCGGCGGCGGTCCGGTCGGCGGTGTCGGTGATGAGCGTCGGCAGCAGCGCCGTCACGCCCAGCCGCCGGTGCGCCTCGGCGATCCGCCGCAGGGTGGCGACCGAGGGGTCGTCGTTGAACAGGACCCCGCCGCCGCCGTTCACCTGGAGATCGACGTAGCCCGGCGACAGGATGTCGCCGCCGAGGTCCAGCGTCCCGCCCTCGACGGGCAGGTCCGCCTCGGGCGCCAGCGCCGCGAGCCGGCCGTTCTCGAACCGGGCCGCGTGCCCGTCGAGCAGCACCCGGCCGTCGAAGATGCGGCCGTTGCGCGCCGTGATCACCGGGCCGGTCATACCGTCTCCGTCACCTTTCGGAGGTGCCGGGGCGCGTCCGGGTCGATCCCGCGCCGGACGGCGACCGCCTCGACCATGCCGTAGAACGTCACGATCGCGGCGATCGGGTCGGTCATCCAGTGGCCGGTGCGGACATGGTCCAGCGGGGTGGCGCGGGCCACCTTGCCGGTGACCGCGAAGACCTGCGCGCCCTTCTCGGCCAGCGCGTCGGCGGTGGCGGCGAGGCTGGCCTCGGCGGCGTCGGCGGCGGCGAAGGCGATCACCGGGAAGCCCGGCTCGACGATCGAGACCGGACCGTGCAGCACCTCGGCCGAGGAATAGCTCTCGGCATGGATCAGGCAGGTTTCCTTGAACTTGAGCGCGGCCTCGTTCGAGACCGCCCAGGACGGCCCCCGCCCGAGGGTGTAGAGCGACCGGCCGCCGGTGATGGCCTCGGCCGCCGCCGACCAGTCGCAGCCGGTCGCCTTGTCGAGCGCGGCGGGCAGCGCGCGGATCGCCGCGAGCAGGTCGCCGTCGCCCTTGATCTCGGCGATCAGCCAGAGCCCGGCCACCAGCGAGGCGACGAAGGTCTTGGTCGCGGCGACGCTGAGTTCCGGGCCGGCATGGATCGGCAGCGTGGCCGAGGCCACCCCGGCAAGCCGGGACCCGGCGTCGTTGGTGATTGCCACGGTCAGCGCGCCCGACGCGCCCAGCCCCTCGGTCATCCGCACGATGTCCGGGCTCTGGCCCGATTGCGAGACCGCGATGCAGAGCGCGCCGTCGGCGATCAGGTCGACGCCGTAGATCGACGCCACCGAGGGCCCGACCGAGGCCATCGGCCGGCGCAGCAGCAGTTCGCTGGCATACTTGAGGTAGGTGCAGGCATGGTCGGACGAGCCCCGCGCGACCGACAGCAGGAACCGCGGATCGGCCTCCCGCGCCGCCCGGGCGGCGGCCGCGACGGCCTCCGCCCCCTCGGTCAGCAGGCGGTCCACGGCGGCGGGGATCTCGAGGATCTCCTGCCGCATCCGGGTCATGTCGTCGGTCATCGTTCGGCGCCTTTCGATGTCAGAGTCGGAGTTCGGCCACGAAGTCGTAGGCGTCGCCGCGGTAGAGGGACCGTGTCAGTTCCGCGACCCGCCCCGTGACGAGGAAGGAGGTGCGCTCGATGCGGAGGCCGGCGGCGCCCTCGGGGACCCCGAGCAGCTCGGCCTCGCGCGCCTCCAGGTTGACCGCCGAGATCTTCTGGACCGCGCGGACCGGGCGGACGCCGTGACGCTCCAGCACCTCGTAGAGCGACCCGGTCACCTCGATCGGGTTCGGCAGGATGTCGAGCGGCAGCGCCGCCCGTTCGAGCGCCATCGGCCGCCCGCCGGCCTCGCGCAGGCGGTAGATCCGGGCGACCTGGTCGCCCGCGGACAGCCCGAGCGCCCTTGTTTCGTCCGGCGATGGCAGGAACACCCCCCGTTCGAGCCATTGCGAGGTGGTCTCGAGGCCCCGGTTGCGCATGTCCTCGGTGAAGGAGGTCAGGTGCGACAGCGACTGCTCGACCCGGGCCACCGGCTCGCGCACGAAGGAGCCCGAGCCCTGGCGCTGCTCGATCAGCCCGTCGCGGACCAGTTCCTGGATCGCCTTGCGCACGGTGACCCGCGACAGGTCGGTGATCTCGGCGATCTCGCGCTCCGGCGGCAGCGAGGAATCGGGCGGCAGGATGCCCGAGGCGATGCCCTCCTCGAGCCGCCGGCGCAACTGCACGTAGCGCGGTCCGCCGCCCGGTCGCCCGAGCCAGCCGTCCGGCCGCAGGAATTCAGCGGCGTCCATCGGCGACCTCCCGCGCGAAGTCGAGGGCGAGCGACAGCGCCCCGTCGAGCGGCGTGCCCCGCGGCGCGGCCCGGCACGCCTGCATGTCCGCCGGCAGCCAGGCCGCGAAATGCGGGCCGATGCCGCCGGTCAGGCAGATCGGCAGCCCCGGCGTCCAGCCCAGCGCGGCGATGGTCCGGGCGACTTCGCCGGCGCCGTCCCGCAGGACCCGTTCGGCCAATGGGTCCCCGGCGGCCGCCCCGCGTGTCGCCAGCGGCGCGAGGGCGCCGAAATCGGTGGGCCTGGTCGTCCGGGCGAAGGCGACGATCCCGGCGGACCCGCCGAACCGCGCCAGCAGGTCTTCCGTCATCGGCGTCGCCGGCGCGAGCCCGTCGACCCGGTCGAGCGTGACGCGCAGCGCCCGCCGCCCGATCCACTGCGCCGAGGCCTCGTCGCCGAGGACCGGACCCCAGCCCCCGGACAGGCGGATCGCCCCGGCCCGCTGCGCCGCGAAGAACGACCCGGTGCCGCAATGGGCGAGGAATCCGTCGTCCAGTCCCAGCACGCCGCGGACGGCGGCGGGGCGGTCGTCCTCGATCCGCGCCGCGGCGAAGGGCAGCGCGCGGCCCAACCGCTCCGCGATGTCGGGGCCTGTCATCCCGGCCAGCCCGACATAGGCCGGCCGCCGCGCGAGACGTTCGGGAGCCTCGCCGGCCTCGGCGGCCAGCCGCCGGACCCCCTCGGTAATCTCGCGCACCGCACCGTCGAAATCGGTGGTGACGTTGGCCGAGCCGGTCTCGACGACATGGGTCGCCCCGCCGCGCCGACAGGCGATGCGGCAGTGGGTTCCGCCTCCGTCGACGGCGACCACGGCAGCTTGGGACGATTCTTCCATGACCATACCTTTACAATACCTATAGGCGGCCGAGAAGACCTAATTAAGTCCAGAACAGACAAACACACGCGAATGCGCCGCCAAAGGGGCTAGATTTCCGGCCTTTGAGGGGCAGAATCTCCCCTGGTTCGAAATTGGTAGACAAATGGTATTAAATCGGTATGGTGAACGCAGCAGATGGGGGAATCGCGTGCCACTGACCACCACGGAACGGCTGCACGAAAGTGCGCGGGGGCTCGACCGGCTTCCGCCCGCCGAGGCGGCGCGGCTGCTGGCCGAGGGCCAGATCGCCGCCGCCGCGGCGCTGCGCGGCGCCATCGACGCGTTTCCGCCGGCGGCGCGGGCGATGGCCGCAACGATCGCGGCCGGCGCCACCCTGCACTATGCCGCGGCCGGGTCGTCCGGGCTGATGGCGGCGGCCGACGCGCAGGAACTGGGCGGCACCTATTCGATCCCGGCGGCGCAATTGCGGATCCACATGGCGGGCGGACTGCCGACCGGGGTCGAGATGCCCGGCGACACCGAGGACGCGACCGGGGGGCTCGACGCGGCGATGGCCGGTCTCGGCCCGGCGGACACCCTGATCGCCGTCTCGGCCAGCGGCACGACGCCCTACACCGTCGCCGCAGCGCGCATCGCCCGCAGCCGCGGCGCCACCGTGATCGGCATCGCGAACAATGCCGGGACGGCGCTGCTGCGGGCGGCCGATCACCCGATCCTGCTGGAAACGCCGCCCGAGCTTGTCGCCGGATCGACCCGGATGGGCGCGGGCACGGCGCAGAAGATCGCGCTGAACATGCTGTCGACGCTGATGGCGATCGAGCTGGGCCATGTCCATGACGGGATGATGGTCAACCTGCGGGCCGACAACGCCAAGCTGCGCCGCCGCGCGGCGGGCATCGTGGCCGGTATCGCCGCCGTCGACGATACCGCCGCCGCGCGGGCGCTCGACGCCGCGGACGGCGAGGTGAAGACCGCCATTCTGGTGGCGGCAAGGGGCTTTGACCCGGACCGGGCGCGCAGGCGCCTGGCCGAGGTCAAGGGACGGGTTCGGGCCGCGCTGACAGCGCCCGCGACCGAGTGTGACCATTGAAACCGGGAGGAAAACCATGACGAGAACCACATTGAGACTGGCCCTGATGACCACCGCGCTGGTGGCAACCGGCGCGCAGGCGCAGGACGTGACCCTGACCATCGAGAGCTGGCGCAACGACGACCTGACCCTGTGGCAGGACCAGATCATCCCCGCCTTCGAGGCCGAGCATCCGGGGATCAAGGTGCAGTTCACCCCGAGCGCCCCGGCGGAATACAACGCGGTGCTGAACTCCAAGCTCGACGCCGGGTCGGCCGGCGACCTGATCACCTGCCGCCCCTTCGACGCCTCGCTGGCGCTCTACGAGGCCGGCCACCTGACCGACCTCAGCGACCTCGACGCGATGTCGAACTTCTCGGACGTCGCCAAGTCGGCCTGGCAGACCGATGACGGGTCGGTCACCTTCTGCGTGCCGATGGCCAGCGTGATCCACGGCTTCATCTACAACAAGGACGCCTTCGCGGAACTGGGCCTCGAGGTTCCGACGACCGAGGACGAGTTCTTCGCCGTTCTCGACGCGATCAAGGAGGACGGCACCTACATCCCGATGGCGATGGGCACCAACGACCAGTGGGAAGCCGCGACCATGGGCTACAACAACATCGGCCCGAACTACTGGAAGGGCGAGGAAGGCCGGCAGGCGCTGATCGCGGGCGAGCAGAAGCTCACCGACGAGGCCTGGACCGCGCCCTACGCGACGCTGGCCCGCTGGGGCGCCTATCTCGGCGACGGCTACGAGGCGCAGACCTATCCCGACAGCCAGAACATCTTCACCCTCGGCCGGGCGGCGATCTATCCCGCCGGGTCATGGGAGGTGTCGGGCTTCAACGCGCAGGCCGATTTCGAGATGGGGGCGTTCAAGCCGCCGGTGCGGAACGCCGGCGACACCTGCTACATCTCGGACCACACCGACATCGGCATCGGGATGAACGCGGCCACCGCCAACCCCGAGGCGGCGCGCACCTTCCTGGCCTGGGTGGCCAGCCCGGAATTCGCCGAGATCTTCGCGAACGCGCTGCCGGGCTTCTTCCCGCTCTCCTCGGCCCCGGTCGAGATCGCCGATCCGCTGGCCGCCGAGTTCGTGAGCTGGCGCGGCGAGTGCGAGTCCACGATCCGCTCGACCTACCAGATCCTGTCGCGCGGCACCCCGAACCTCGAGAACGAGACCTGGGGCGCCTCGGTCGCCGCGATCAAGGGCGCCAAGTCGCCCGAGGAGCTTGGCGCCGAGCTGCAGGCCGGCCTCGCAAGCTGGTACGCGCCGCAGCAGTAATCCTCCCGCTGCTGCATCCTGCCCGGGCGGCGATCCCCGCCCGGGCCCCCTGACCCGGAGGCTCCCATGAACCGCCCTCGCATCCGCTGGCACATCCTCGTGTTCCTGGCGCCGGCCGTCACGGTCTACACCGCCGTGATGATCTTCCCGCTGTTCAACACCCTGCGGCTCGCGCTCTATTCGCGGATCGACCAGGAGCGGGTCTTCGTGGGCCTTGCCAACTTCCGCACCCTGTTCTTCGACCCGATCTGGTCCGAGCAGTTCTGGAACGCGCTGGGCAACAACTTCTGGTTCTTCCTGATCCACATGCTGGTGCAGAACCCGATCGGCATCGCGCTGGCGGCGATCCTGAGCCACCCGCGGCTGCGCTTCGCCGCGCTCTACCGGTCGGCGATCTTCATCCCGACGATCCTGTCCTTCGTCATCGTCGGCTTCGCCTGGAAGCTGATCCTCTCGCCGATCTGGGGCATCGCGCCGTCGATGCTCGACGCGGTCGGGCTCAAGTCGCTCTACGCACCGTGGCTGGGCAAGGAGGAATACGCGCTGACCACCCTTGCCCTGGTCTCGGTCTGGCAGTTCGTGGGCATCCCGATGATGCTGATCTACGCCGCGCTGCTGTCGATCCCCGAGGAGATCCTGGAGGCCGGCGAGGTGGACGGGATCACCGGCATGGCCGCGTTCTGGAAGATCAAGCTGCCGCTGATCCTGCCCTCGATCGGGATCATCTCGATCCTGACCTTCGTGGGCAACTTCAACGCCTTCGACCTGATCTACGCGGCGCAGGGGGCACTGGCGGGACCGGACTTCTCGACCGACATCCTCGGCACCTTCATGTACCGGACGTTCTTCGGCTTCCAGCTCCAGCTCGGCGACCCGCACATGGGATCGGCCATCGCCGGGGCGATGTTCGCGATCATCCTGCTGGGCGTCTGCATCTACCTCTTCGGCATCCAGACCCGGATGCGCCGCTACCAGCTGTGAGGGCCGCGCGATGAACAAGGCACGTTCGAACCCGTTCAACACCGCCGCGATGCACGGCGCGCTGATCCTCTACACGCTGATCGCGCTGTTCCCGGTCTTCATCATCCTGATCAACAGCTTCAAGGAGCGCCGGGCGATCTTCCGCGAGCCGCTGGCGCTGCCCGATGCCGAGAGCTTCTCGATGATCGGCTACCAGACGGTGATGAAGCAGGGGGACTTCTTCCTCTACTTCCAGAACTCGATGATCGTCACAGTGGGGTCGCTGTTCTTCATCCTGCTGTTCGGCGCGATGGCGGCCTACGCGCTGTCGGAATACCGGTTCCGGGGCAACCTGCTGATGGGGCTCTACCTCGCGCTGGGGATCATGATCCCGATCCGCATCGGCACCGTGGCGATCCTCGAGATGATGGTGGCGACCGGTCTGGTGAACACCCTTTGGGCGCTGATCCTCGTCTACACCGCGCAGGGCCTGCCGCTGGCGGTGTTCATCCTGTCCGAGTTCATGCGGCAGGTGTCGGACGACCTGAAGAACGCGGGCCGGATCGACGGGCTGTCGGAATACACCATCTTCTTCCGCCTCGTGGTGCCGCTGGTGCGGCCGGCGATGGCCACCGTGGCGGTGTTCAACATGATCCCGATCTGGAACGACCTGTGGTTCCCGCTGATCCTCGCCCCCGCCGAAGCGACCAAGACCCTCACCCTCGGCAGCCAGGTCTTCATCGGCCAGTTCGTGACCGACTGGAACGCGGTGCTGTCGGCGCTGTCGATGGCGATCCTGCCGGTGCTGATCCTCTACGTCATCTTCTCGCGGCAACTGATCCGCGGGATCACTTCGGGAGCCGTGAAATGACCCGCGTCCTGATCGCCGGCCTCGGCAACATGGGGCGCAGCCACGCGCTCGCCCATCACGCCCACCCGGAGGCCGAGATCGTCGGACTTGTGAACCGCTCGCCCGTCGACCTGCCCGCGGATCTGCGCGGCTACCCGCTGTTCAAGACCTTCGAGGAGGGCATGGCGGCCCGGCCCGACCTGGTGGTGATCGCCACCTATTCGGACAGCCATGCCGATTATGCCTGCGCGGCGATGGAGGCCGGGGCCGATGTCTTCGTCGAGAAGCCGCTGGCCACCACCGTCGCCGATGCCCGGCGGGTGGTCGAGACAGCGACGCGGCTCAACCGCAAGCTCGTGGTCGGCTACATCCTGCGCCATCACCCCTCGTGGCAGCGGCTGATCGCCGAGGCCCGCGCGCTGGGCGGCCCCTACGTGTTCCGGCTGAACCTGAACCAGCAGTCCTCGGGCGCCGAATGGGAGACCCACAAGGCGCTGATGCAGACCACCTCGCCGATCGTCGACTGCGGCGTCCACTACGTCGACGTGATGTGCCAGATCACCGACGCGCCGCCGGTCCGGGTGCATGGCATGGGCCTGCGGCTGTCCGACGAGATCCCGGCGGAGATGTACAATTACGGCCAGTTCCAGGTGATCTTCGCCGACGGCTCGGTGGGCTGGTACGAGGCCGGCTGGGGGCCGATGATGTCGGAGACCGCGTTCTTCGTGAAGGACATCGTCAGCCCCAACGGCGCGGTGTCGATCACCGAGGGCAACAAGGGCGCCTCGGCCGACATCGACGGCCACACCAGGGTCGGCGGCATCCTCGTGCACACCCCGACGGGCGACCGCCGGATCGAGATGCCCGACGAGCCCGGCCACCAGGCGCTGTGCGACGCCGAACAGGCGTTCATGCTGCGCGCCATCGCCGAGGACATCGACCTGACCCGCCACATGAGCGACGCGGTGCAGTCGCTCGCCATCTGCCTTGCCGCCGACCAGAGCATCCGCTCCGGCGCGCCCGTCACGCTGGAGGACACCCCGACATGACCGCCCTGACCCTGACGAACGTGAACAAGTCCTTCGGTGAGGTGCACGTCCTCAAGGACATCAGCCTTGAGGTGGAGGAAGGCGAATTCGTCGTCTTCGTCGGCCCCTCGGGCTGCGGCAAGTCCACCCTGCTGCGGGTGATCGCCGGGCTGGAGGACGCCACCTCGGGCGAGATCCGGATTGGCGGCGACGTGGTGAACCGGACGCCGCCGTCGAAGCGCGGCATCGCGATGGTGTTCCAGAGCTACGCGCTCTACCCGCACCTCAATGTGCGCGGCAACATGAGCCTCGCGCTGAAGCAGGAGGGCCAGTCGAAGGCGGTGATCGAGGAGCGCATCGCCAAGGCCTGCCGGATGCTCGACCTCGCCCCCTACCTCGACCGCTACCCGTCGGAACTGTCCGGCGGCCAGCGCCAGCGGGTGGCGATCGGCCGGGCCATCGTCCGCGAACCGAAGCTGTTCCTGTTCGACGAGCCGCTGTCGAACCTCGACGCGGCGCTGCGGATGAACACCCGGATCGAGATCGCCAACCTGCACAAGCAGCTGGGCGGGTCGATGATCTACGTCACCCACGACCAGACCGAGGCGATGACGCTGGCCGACAAGATCGTGGTGCTGCGCGACGGCCGGGTCGAGCAGGTCGGCAGCCCGATGGAGCTTTACAACAATCCCGCCAACCAGTTCGTCGCCGGGTTCCTCGGCTCGCCGTCGATGAACTTCTTCCCGGCCGGGCTGGTCGCGGCGGACGGCGGGCGGGTGATGGGGGTCCGGCCGGAGGACCTGTTCATCGCCGAGGACGGCCCGCTGGCGGCGCGGGTCAGCCATGTCGAGCACCTCGGCGGCGATACCAACGTCATCGCCCAGGTGCAGGATCACCAGATCACCGCCCGGCTGTTCGGGCAGCACGACATCTCGGCGGGCGATGCGCTGCGCTTCGGCTTCGAGCCGGGCAAGGCCTACCATTTCGACGCCGAGGGGGCGCGGGTGGCCTGACGGATCAGCGGCGGCCGGGCGCGGCGCGGGGTGTCCGGATCAGGGAAGGGAAGTGGCGCGCTGGGGAGGATTCGAACCCCCGACCCCTTGATTCGTAGTCAAGTACTCTATCCAACTGAGCTACCAGCGCGCGGGGTGAGCGCGATGTAGCGGCGGCGGCCCCGCGATGCAAGGCCCAATCCCTATTCCGCCGCCTCGGGCAGGACCGCGTCGGCCTTGGGCAGGCAGATGGCGAACTCGGTGCCCGTCTCGCCGGTCCGCCGCAGTTCCAGCCGGCCGCCATGCCCCCGGATCAGCTCGGCCGCGATGGCCAGCCCGAGCCCCGATCCGCCCTTCCGCGCGCCGCCCTGGAACGGCTGGAACAGGTGCTCCTGGGCCTTTTTCGGCAGACCCGGCCCGGTATCGGTGACGGTGATCCACCAGGCCTCGTCGTCCTCGCTGGCCGAGATCGAGATCTCGCCCGGCTTGCCGGTGGCGACGATCGCCTGGCGGGCGTTGCGCACGAGGTTGGCGAGCACCCGGTAGAGCTGTTCGCCATCGGCCCGCACGCTGAGCGTCGCCGGCACGTCCTCGGAGAACGACAGGTCGTGGTCGCCGGCGGCCAGCCGCTCGCCGTCGAGCACGTCGGACACGATCCCGGCGAGCCCGACGCGGGCCAGCCGCGGCGGCGGTTCGTCCACCCGGCCGAAGGCCAGCGTCGTCTCGCACAGGTTGATCGCCCGGGTCAGCGAGTTCACCAGCTTGGGCGCCAGCCGCCGCACGGTCGGGTCCTCGGACCCCTCGATCCGGTCGGTGAACAGCTGCGCCGAGGTGAGGATGTTGCGCAGGTCGTGGCTGATCTTGGACACCGCGCCGCCAAGCTGGGCCAGCCGTTCCTTCTGCCGCAGCGCGCCGGTCAGTTCGGTCTGCAGCGCCGCCAGCGCCTCCTCGGCCTCGCGCAGCTCGCGCACCCCCGCGCCCGGCTGGATGATCCGGCGGGCGTCCTCGGGGGCGGCGGCATAAAGCGACATCGCCCCGACCACCCGCTTGATCGGCTTCACGATCAGCCCGCGCACCGACAGGAACAGGAGCCCCGCCGTGACCACCGAGATGAAGGCCGACAGGGCGAGGATGCGCAGACCGTATTCGATCATCTCGGACCGCAGCGGCCCGCTCTCCATCGTCACCTCGATCAGCAGGCCGGCGTCGCGGGACGGCTCTCCGATCACCCGGATCACCTCGTTGCCCGGCGCGAGCAGCCGCACCATCGCGTCGCGGATCAGCGTCCAGGCCCCCGGATCGCGCAGGTCGAAGGTCCGGGCGATCGGCTGCGGGATCGGCGAGGACAGCACCAGCTGCCGCACCTCGTCCCGCCGCAGGACGACGTTGAACACCTGCGCGTTGGCCAGAAGCTCGTCCTCGAGTTCCATGTCGATCATGTCGTCGGCCAGCAGCGCAAGCGAGGCGATCTGCGCCCGTTCCAGCCGCAACCGGAGGTAATCCTCGCGGAACCGCGCCACCGAGGGTACGAAGATCAGCACCTCGGCGATCATCACGAAGACCGTGGTCAGGATCAGGAACCGACCGGACAGCGTGTTCAGCATCGCCCGGCCCTCCGCCGCGCGGACCGACGCCGGCGCCTCCCCGCCCGCATCTGCGGGCCGGGCGCGGTCCGGGGCCGTTCTCCCCGGGCGGCCATCGACCAGCGTTCCGGCATCGTCGTCGCGTCCTTCAGGGCAGCCAGCGCTGCACCAGTCCTACCACTCGCTTAACCGTCGGGTTGTCGAACAGTTTCGGGCTAAAATAGGCGCTCGCGGCGCGTTTGTTAATCTCGCCCACCGTCGGGTAGGGCAGCACGGTGTTCGAGACCGCCGTCATCTTCAGCCCGTTGGCGATGGCCATGGCCCAGATGCCGATCAGGTCGCCGGCCCCGGGCCCGACGATCGAGGCCCCCACCGGCTTGCCGCGCACCACCATGACCTTGACGAGGCCGGTGGTCCGGCGCTCGGCGATGGCCCGGTCGTTGCCGCCGAACTCGGCCCGCGCCACGGTCAGGCCGGCGCCGTGGCGGCTGCGGGCCTGCGCCTCAGTCAGCCCGACCTGCGCCATCTCGGGGTCGGTGTAGGTCGCCCAGGGGATGTGGTCGGTGCGCGCCTTCGCGGGCAGGCCCAGCACGGCCTGCCGCACCACCACCCCGGCATGGTAGCCGGCGAGGTGGGTGAACTGCAGCCCGCCGGCGGCGTCGCCCACGGCGTAGACCCGCCGGTTGGTGGTCGACCGCAGCGACGGCGTGACCTTCACGCCCTTCGGCGTCCAGGCCACGTTGCCGGCGTCGAGGCCGAGCTCGGCGACGTTGACCTTGCGCCCGACCGCCATCAGCAGGTGCGAGCCGGTGAAGCTGCCATTCGGCGTGTGCACCTCGATGCCGCCGCCGGTCTTGCCGATCCGCTCGGCCTTGGCGCCCTCGACGATCTCGACCCCTTCGGCGCGCAGCCGGTCGAGCACGATCGCCGCCAGTTCCGGGTCGTCCTTGCCGAGCGCCGTCTCGCCCTCGATCACCGTGACCTTCGCGCCGAGCCGGACATGGGCCTGCGCCATCTCCATCCCGATCGGGCCGCCGCCGATGATCAGCAGGTGGTCGGGTCTCTCGCGCAGGCCGAAGATGGTCTCGTTGGTGTGGACCTCGACATCGCCGATGCCGGGGATCGGCGGCACCAGCGGCCCGGACCCGGTGGCGATGACGAAGCGCCGGGCCTCGATCACGGTGTCGCCGGCCTGCACCTCGGTCGGGCTGATGAACCGGCCGAAGGCGCGGATCACGTGGACGCCCAGTCCCTCGAAACGCTCCTGGCTGTCGTGGGGTTCGATGGCGGCGATGACGCTGTCGACATGGTCCTTGGCGGCGGCGTAGTCGACCGGCTGCCCGGTGGCATGGCTGCGCTTGCCCTCGGCCAGCAGGGCCTTGGACGGGACGCAGCCGTAGTTGAGACAGTCGCCGCCCATCCTGTGGCCTTCGAGCAGGACCACCCGGGCCCCCATCTGGGCCGCCCCGGCGGCGACCGACAGTCCGCCGGAACCGGCGCCTAGGATGCAGATATCGGTATTGATACGGCTCATGGGATCACAGGCCTTTTTTGCCGCGCAGCGCCTTGAGAACGATCGGCAGCGCCGCGAGCGCGCAGAGCCCGAGCAGCGGCAGCAGGATGTGGGGCTCGAAGATCACTCCGAGGTCCGGCGTCTCGCCGCTGGCGAAGACCTCGCCCAGCCCGGCCCCGACCGAGGTGTAGACCACCGCGCCGGGGATGATCCCGAGGAAGGTCGAGATCGCGAAGCGGTGCAGCGGCACCCCGAGCACCGACGGAATCAGGTTGGCGAGGAAGAACGGCACCGCCGGCACCAGCCGGATCAGGAACAGCATCGACCACTGGTTGTCGTCGATCCCGTGCTTGATCTTCTTCACCATGCCCTCGGCGCCTTCCAGCCGGCGGCCAAGCTGTTCGCCGAAGCCCCAGCGCGCGGCGAGGAAGATCGCGATGGCCCCGAGGGTGGCACCGGTGATGTTGAACAGCGCGCCGGGGAAGGTCGCGAAGAGGAACCCGCCGGTGAGCGTCATCACCGTCGCGCCGGGCAGCGAGAAGGCGACGATGGCGGCGTAGGTCGCGACGAAGACCAGCACCGTGCCGAGGTAGTTGGCGTCGCGGAACCCGATCAGCGCCTCGCGGTTCTCGGCCAGCGCCTCGAAGCCGAGATGGTCGCGCAGGAAGACGAAGCCCAGCACCGCCGCCGCCGCGATGGCGAGGATCGGCAGGCGGCGCAGGATCGGGTGCGGGGGCCTTTCCTGCCGGGCGGGTCTGTCGGTGTCTGGCATCACGGTCATCGGCCTCTTCCCTGCGGTATCACGCTGTGCTGGACCCATAGATGGCGGATGGCGATGCCCGGCGTTACCCCGATCACGCGCCGTTGATGGCTGGATCGCGGTTGTTTCAGCCTGGGCGGGGGCGGCCCCGGGGACTGTAACACTTGACCGCGCCGCGCCGCCGGATTTTGTTGCAGAATCCGCGCCGGGCCGCGTTGACAGACCGTCACGCCGCAACTATCAGGCGGGCTTCACGGAGTTTGAACCCCGGTTCGAGTCCCCTTGGGGATTCGCCGGGAGAAGGAAATCGGAGAGCCGCCATGAAGCGTACCTTCCAGCCGTCCAACCGCGTTCGCAAGAACCGGCACGGATTCCGCGCCCGCATGGCGACCAAGGGCGGCCGCAAGGTCCTCAACGCCCGCCGGGCCCGCGGCCGCAAGAAGCTCAGCGCCTGAGCCGTTGCGCGGGGGCCGTCATGACCCCTGACCCGAAGTCGCCGACGACCGACGCCGCGCCGGAGCGATCCGGGGCGGCGCTTGTGTTTGAACGGCTGCGGCGGCGGCCCGATTTCCTCGCCGCCGCCCGGGGTGCGCACCGCGCCACCC
Source organism: Paracoccaceae bacterium (assembly GCA_041628615.1). Classification (GTDB taxonomy): domain Bacteria; phylum Pseudomonadota; class Alphaproteobacteria; order Rhodobacterales; family Rhodobacteraceae; genus JAMWZF01. The sequence continues at coordinate 85,443 of JBFKOW010000001.1, forward strand.
CTGCCTTCGTGCTGCAGGGCCGCGACCGCGGCGACGGCGGCCCGGTCCGGGTCGGCTTCACCTGTTCGCGCAAGGTCGGCCCCGCGGTGGTCCGCAACCGGGCCAAGCGGCGGCTGCGCGAGGCCGCCCGGCTGACCCTGCCGGCGGCGGCGCGGCCGGGATGGGACTATGTCCTGATCGGCCGCCGCGACCGCACCGTCGGCTACCCGTTCGACCGGCTCTGCGCCGATCTCGAATCCGCCCTGAAGGAGATCGCGGGATGACCCCGGCGGCCCGCCTGCTGGCGCTGCCGGTGCGGGCCTACCGGCTGGTCTTCTCGCCCTGGGTCGGACATGGCTGCCGGTTCCAGCCGACCTGCTCGGCCTACGCGCTCGAAGCGCTGGAGCGGCACGGCGCGCTGCGCGGCGCGCTGTTGACCCTGCGCCGGCTGGGCCGCTGCCATCCCTGGGGCGGGTCCGGGATCGACAACGTCCCGGACTGACCGGCCGGTCAGGCCGCCCGGCGCAGCGACAGCGCCCCGCGGGCGAGGACCGCCGCGATCCAGACCGCCACCAGCAGCACCGCGACCGCCGCGAGGAAGGCCAGCAGCGTGCCGCCCAGCCCTTCCAGCCGCTCCGGCAGCAGCGCCGCCACCTGCGGCAGCGGCGCCCCGCCAAGAAGCAGCGGCCCGGGGATCGCGGCGAACAGGCCCAGCGCGGCAGCCGCGGTCAGCCCCACCGGCACCGCCACCGCGGCCGGGCTGCGCAGCGACCGGCGCACCGCGCGCACCTGCTTGGAGACGTCCTGCTGCATCGCCATGAGCGCCGGCACCACCAGCAGCACCAGCACCATGCCGAAGCCGAGCCCGTAGCACAGGGTGATGACCGTGGGCTTGAGGAACTCGGCCTGGTTCGATCCCTCGAACAGCAGCGGCGCGAGGCCGAGGACCGTGGTCAGGGTGGTCAGCAGCACCGGCCGCAGCCGGTCCGCGGTGCCGTCGACGATCGCCGGGATCAGGCCCCGGTCCCTCGCGTAATCGTCGATGGTGGTCACCAGCACGATCGAATCGTTGATGATGATCCCGACCATCCCGATCAGTCCGATCACCGTGAACATCGACAGCGGCACGTCCCATTGCGCGTGGCCGTAGATGGTGCCGACCAGGCCGAAGGGGATGATCGCCATGACCACGATGGGCCGGGTCCAGCTGGCGAAGATCCAGGCCAGCGTGAGGTAGATCCCGGTCAGCACCATGACGATCCCGAAGGTGGCGTCGCTCAGGAAGTCGCGCTCCTGCGCGGCGAGGCCCGAGAGTTCGCTCTCGACCGAGAAATCGCTCTCGATCTGCGGCAGGATGCTCTCCTGCAGGGTCTGCATGATCTCGGCGGCGCGGTCGGCGTTGTCGTCGGTCAGGTCGCCGTTGACCTGGATCAGCAGCACGCCGTTCTGCCGGTTCAGGGTGGAGAAGCCGGTGCGCCGCTCCACCGACACGATGTCGGACAGCGGGACATAGACGCCCGAGGCGGCGCGCATCTGCATCCGGTCGAGGAAGTCGGCGGTCAGTTCGTCCTCGGGCAGTTCGACCCGGACCGTCGCGGTGCGCGGCCCGTCGGGGAAGGTCGCCGCCTCGATCCCGCCGAGCTTCTGGCGCAGCACCCGGCCGATGCCGTCGATGGTGAAGCCCAGCACCTCGGCCTGCGGGGTCAGTTCGAGGACCAGTTCGTCCTTGTCGTAGGCGAGACTGTCCTCCAGCGCCGAGACCTCGGGGAACTGGCCCAGCTCGGCCTTGAGCCGCTCGGCCGCGGATTTCAGGGTCCGCGGATCGGCGCCGAACAGGAGCACCTCGATGTCGTCGCCCCCCGGCCCCGACGCCCAGGATCGGAAGCTGACCGTCTCGGCCAGCGGATGGTTGCGCACGGTGTCCTGAAGTTCGGACACGAAGGCGAAGCTGGAATAGGGCCGCAGGTCGGCGTCGATGAGTTCGATCGAGATCGCGCCAAGCTGGTAGGGCTCCTTGGTGTCGGACCCGGCCAGCCCGCGCCCGGAATTGCCGCCGACCTCGGCCAGCACGTAGGCCACCGGGTTGCGGCCGTACTCGGCCTCGTATTTCGCGCCCAGTTCGTCCACCGCGCGCTGCATCTCGCGCATCATCGCCAGCGTGTCCTCGCGGGTCGCCGCGGGCAGCATGGCGAAGTTGCCGGTCACGCTGCCCTGCTCGGGGGCGTTGAAGAACCGCCACTGGACGTTGCCCGAGATCACCTGTCCAACCTGCCCGGCGAGGATCAGGACGACGCCCGCGAGCACCGGGTAGCGGGCCCGGATCACCAGCCGCATGGCGGGCCGGAACAGCCGGTCGCGGACCCAGCCGAAGCCCCGGTTCACCAGCCGCGAGGGCCAGTCGTACCACTTCGTGCCGGCCCCGACCGAGGTGCTCATGTGATGCGGCAGGATCAGGAAGCACTCCACCAGCGAGGCGATCAGCACCACGATCACGGTGAACGGGATGTCGGCGATCAGGTCGCCGAAGCGGCCGCCGATGGCCACCAGGCCGAAGAAGGCGATGATCGTGGTGAGCGTCGCCGAGAACACCGGCGTGAACATCCGCCTGGCCGCGTTCTCGGCCGCCACCACCGGCCCCTCGCCCAGCCGCCGGGCCCGGAAATCCGCGTGTTCGCCCACCACGATGGCGTCGTCGACCACGATCCCCAGCGTGATGATCAGCGCGAAGAGCGAGATCATGTTGAGCGTCAACCCGGCCATGTACATCAGGAACACCGCCGCCG
>JBFKOW010000002.1:0-60781 GCA_041628615.1 Paracoccaceae bacterium
CGGGCAGTGAGGCCGCGCTGACCGCCCGCGTCGACCTGCTCGACCTGATGGTGACCGCGGTCGGCGGCTACGTCTCGCCCGAGGCCGAGGCGCTGGCCGAGACGATCTACGCCGCCGCCCCCGACAATGCCTCCGCGCGGGCCTATCTCGGCCTGCTCTATTTCGAGACCGACCGCCCCGACATCGCCTTCCGGCTGTGGCGGCCGGTGGCCGAGACCGCGCCGGCGGACAGCCGGCCCGGCCGGATCGCCCGCGGCTTCATCGCCGACGCCGCGTTCCGGGCCGGGGTTGAATACGCGCTGCCCGCCGGGCCCGCCGCGCCGGCCGACCGAGGGCCCGGCGCCGCCGACATGGCCGCCGCGGCCGACATGGACCCGGACGCCCGCGCCGCGATGATCCGCGGCATGGTCGAGGGACTTGAGGCCCGGCTCGCCGACGAGGGCGGCAGTTCGACCGACTGGGCCCGGCTCATCACCTCGCTCGCCGTGCTTGGCGAGACCGAGCGCGCCGCGTCCATCGCCGCCGAGGCCCGCTCCCTGTTCGCGCGGATGCCCAACGACCTCGCCCGGATCGAGGCGGCCGCGGCGCAGGCCGGGCTGGCGCCGGAATGATCTGCGAGACCGCCGAGGACCTCGCCGCCGCCCTGCCGCCGGCCGGCGGGCTTCTGGGCCTCGACCTCGGCACCCGGACCATCGGCCTCGCCGTTTCCGACGGGCTGCGGCAGGTCGGGACCCCCCTGCGCACCCTCAAGCGGACGAAGTTTTCCGCCGACGCCGCCGCCCTGCTGGCGGTGGCCGACGAACGCGGCCTCGCCGGGCTGGTCCTCGGGCTGCCCCGCAACATGGACGGGACCGAGGGGCCGCGCTGCCAGTCGACCCGCGCCTTCGCCCGCAACCTCGCCCGGCTCACCGACCTGCCGATCGGCTTCTGGGACGAGCGATTGTCCACCGTGGCCGCGGAACGGGCGCTGCTTGAGGCGGATGCGACACGCAAACGTCGCGCCGAGGTGATCGATCATGTCGCCGCTGGGGTAATCCTGCAGGGCGTGCTAGACCGGCTGCGCAACATCACGGGGTGACAGGGTGACCAAGGCGGACAACGGCGACGCCATCTGGCGGCGGGCGGAGATCGACAGTCCCTGCGTCCGGGTCTGCGTCGTCCAACCCGAGACCCGGCTCTGCACCGGCTGCCTGCGCACCATCGACGAGATCACCGACTGGACCCGGATGACTCCGGAGATGCGCCGCGAGATCATGGCCGACCTGCCGGGCCGGGTCGGGCTGTTGCGCCGCCGCCGGGGCGGCCGGGCCGGCCGGCTGGGCCGCAGCGACGGCTGATCGCCGCCGGTCGTCAGGTCAGGGCGCGGTCAGCCACGCGACGGGATCGGCCATTTCCGGACGGAAGAACGCCACCATGCGGCCCGCCGCATCGGGCCGGGCCGCGGGGTCTTGCGGCCAGGGCGCGGTGCCGTGGACCGCGAAGCGGTGGATCAGGAAGGCCGCGCCCGGCTCGGGCGGCCCCATCTCGACCCTCTCGCAGGTCTCGAAGACCGCCCGCCGGGCGGCGTTGTAGGCATCGGTGACGTCGGTCTCGCCGGGATCGCGGCCGCAGATCGCCTGCCCGAGGGCCGCCGCGACGATCCTATGGCTGCCGCGCCAGACCACCGTCGGCGCCGCCCTCTGCCGGTCCAGCGGCAGGCCGAGAATGTAGCCGTGGCGTTCGACCGGCACCCGCCGGCGCCCGGGCCCGACCGCATGGATCCCGTCGACATGGGCGGCGCAGCGGACCACGCGGAACCGGTGCGCAGCCTCGGTCTCCTCCGGGTCGCGGCGCGGATAGCCGGGGTAGACGATCGAGAGTTGCGCCCGGTGCAGCGGCAGGTCGGGCACCCGGTCCCGCCACGAGCCGGCGAGCGGCACCCCATCGATGGACCCGTCCGTTCCGGTCGGCAGCGCATCGACCCCGACGAACCATGTTCCGCCGTGGCGCAGGTGGCGGGCGCGCGCGGCCGGGTCGGCGGCGATCCGGGTGGCGGCGGCCGACGCCGCCTCGGCCCAGCGGGCGGTGGCCGGCGCAGCGGGGAAGATCTCGAACCCGTCCGCCGACAGGCTCACGGCCAGACCAGTTGCCGCAGCATGTTGATGGCGACCAGCGACAGGAACACCCCGAACACCCGCTTCAGCGGCCCGGGATCGAGCGCGTGCGCCAGCCGCGCGCCCCACGGCGCGGTCAGCAGCGTCATCGCGATGGTCAGCCCGAAGGCCGGCAGGTTCACCGCGCCCACCGTCAGCGGCGGCGCCGCCCCGTCCGCCACGTCGAGCAGCAGGAAGCCGAGCGCCGAGGGCACCGCGATGGCGAGCCCGAAGCCCGCCGCCGTCGCCACTGCCCGGTGGATCGGCACCCCGCAGAGCGTCATCATCGGGACCCCGAAGGTGCCGCCGCCGATGCCCATCAGCACCGAGAGCAGGCCCAATACCGGCGCCAGGGCGGCGCGGACGGGTCCGGTGGGCAGCGCCCCGGCCAGCCGCCAGCTGCCCTTGCCCGCGATCATGTAGATGCCGACGATCGCGGCGGCGATGCCGAACACCATCTGCAGCACCGCCGACGGCACCCGCGCCGCGACCAGAAGACCGAGCACCGCGCCCACCGCGATGCCCGGCGCCCAGCCGCGCAGGATGCCCCAGTCCACCGCGCCCTTGCGGTGGTGGCTCTGCACCGACCGGATCGAGGTGACGACGATGGTGGCGAGCGATGTGGCGACGCAGACCTGCATGAGCTGCGGTCCGGCGAAGCCGAGCGCGGTCAGCGCGTAGAAATAGGCCGGGACGAGGACGATCCCGCCGCCGACCCCGAGCAGGCCGGCCAGCACGCCGGCCCCGGCTCCGATCACGAGCAGGGCAAGGGCGAAGGGAAGGTAGATCGCGAACTCGGCCATCGCTGCGGGCTAGCGCAGGCCGGGCGCGGAGGCAATCGGGGACGTGGCCGGGGACATCTGGGCGGGCGGTCCCGCGGCTCAGGCCGCCGCGGCGTCCGGCACCCGCTCCAGCGCCCGGCGCAGCACCTCGATCCCGGCCCCCTCGCAGGTCGCCTCTTCCGAGAGCACCCGCCGCCAGGCCCGGGCGCCGGGCCGGCCCGCGAACAGCCCGAGCATGTGCCGGGTGACCTGGTGCAGCCGGCCGCCCTCGGCGAGATGCGCCTCGATATGCGGGATCATCGCCTCAACGGCGTCCTCCGCCGTGCGGTCCGGCGCGGCGACGCCGAAGATCCGCCGGTCGGCGCTGCCGAGGATCGCGACCGGGGCCTGGTAGGCCGCCCGGCCGATCATCACCCCGTCCATCCCGGCGGCGAGATGCGACGCGGCCTCGTCGAGCGACCCGACCCCACCGTTGACCGACAGGTGCAGGTCGGGGAACGCGGCCTTCATCCGGTGGACCAGCGGGTAGTCGAGGGGCGGGATGTCGCGGTTCTCCTTCGGGCTCAGCCCCTGCAGCCAGGCCTTGCGGGCGTGGATCGCCACCCGTCTGACCCCCGCCGCCCGGATCGCTTGCAGGAAGGCCGGCAGCACCGCCTCCGGCTCCTGCTCGTCGACCCCGATCCGGCACTTCACCGTCACCTCGCGCGGCTGCGCGGCGATCATCGCGGCGCAGCATTCGGCCACCAGGTCCGGCGACTTCATCAGCACCGCCCCGAAGGTTCCGGACTGGACCCGGTCCGAGGGGCAGCCGACGTTGAGGTTGATCTCGTCGTAGCCTTCCCCGGCCGCCATCCGCGCCGCTTCCGCCAGCTCGGCCGGGTCCGAACCGCCCAGTTGAAGCGCAACCGGATGCTCGGCCGGATCGAAGCGCAACAGGTGCCGCGCCCCGCCCCGCACCAGCGCCGGGGCCGTCACCATCTCGGTATAGAGCAGCACATGCCGCGACAACGCCCGGTGCAGCCGCCGGCAATGCCGATCGGTCCAGTCCATCATGGGCGCAACAGACAATCGCGCTGCCTCGGCGGCCGCGTTCGGGGGCATTCAGTGGTCTCCTCAGGGCCGTCCTTACTCGGAACCGACCCGCAGTGCACAACATACGCACACGGCGCCCGAGCCGCCACCCTGCCCCGTGCAAAGGGAGGCAGACGGCGGTTTTTTGGGCTGGCCTGACCGCTACCCGATCTCAAGACCCCATTCGGTCGAGTTCCAGCGCCGGATCATGGTTTTCACCGAAGAAACCCGAGAAGCCGACACTGGTGCAGCACGCGTTGAATGGCCGAGACGAGCCCGCGGCCGGCGTCCGGCTGTCAAACCTGCGCCACGGCGGCATTCCACTCTGATGCATAGTCGGCGAGAAGACCTTCGGCCCTTTCAACAGGGCGTGCCGGAGGCGGCTTCGGACGCTCCGGAGCATCGGCGGCGGCGAGCAGCAGGGCAGCGCCCCGGCTCGTTCCAGTCGCGCTATCGGTTGGGATCACGGGCGACGCAGACGCGGCTCCGAGCATTTTGAGGTAGGGCTTGTTCCGGGCAAACGGGCCCTCGACAATGACCGGGCCCTGGTGCCCGATCAGATCGAGGCAGTGCGCCGTGACCAGCGCCAGATAGAATCCGACCGCGGCGCTTCGCTGACCGGACCCCTGTGGCGGCTCGGCACCGATCCAGCGCGAGTTCATGCCTGCGAACGGACCGGTTTCCGGCACCGCCGAGGGCAACAGCATGCTTCGACGTGTCAGGACCTCCCGAATCTCCGCGTCTTCCGGCTCCACCGTTGATCCGCCGAGAAGGAGGTCGTGTTCCCGTCCCCCCATGAAGCGTGCCGACGGCACCGCGGCGCCGAAGGCGTCGACGTTGACCAGCGTGTCGCGCGCGGGGTCCAGGGTCACGGGTTTGCCGCCGACCGCCATCGCGATCACCCAGGTGCCCGTAGAGACGACGCTGAAGGGCGGTTTGCGCGCCACCAGATGCGACAGCAACGAAGCGTTCGAGTCGTGGATGCCGCAAAGAACGGGCGTCCCAGTGGACAGCCCCGTGCGGCGAGCGACTTCGGAGGTGACCGTTCCCAGTATGTCGCCGGGCTTGCGGGGGGGAGCAATCTTGCCCGCGATGCCGATGGTCTGGGGCAGAGAGGAAAACCGGCCCCGGTGAGGATCCCAAAGGTCCGTGTGGCACCCCAGTGACGTCACGTCCGAGGCGAAGACACCCGTCAGGCGATACGCCCAGAACTGCGGATAGGTCACGACATGAGCGACGCGGTCGATCAGCGTCGGATCGGTCAGGAACTGCCAGTGGAGTTGCGCGCCGAGGTTGAGCCCCATGGACAGGCGGGGCGATCCCGTTTCGGAGAACGGCGGCCGGATCGCATCATATGCCTGCGCGCACTCGTCCGGCCCGGCATGTTCATAGTCGAGAACCGGCGTCGCAAGAGAGCCGTCCCTGGCGATCAACGCGGCCGCGGCGCCATGGGTCGTGATCGTGATCGCGTTCAGTCCATGGTCGGCATGAAAGCGCAAGAGGCCGTCCAGGATGAACTCCCAATGCGCGTCGACGTCGAAATGCGGATAAGGCGGACCCGGCAGGACCTTGTTCGGCCGCGTGACGACGGCGATTTCCGAAAGATCCGAAAGGCGAACGAGCGCGAGCTTGGCGTTCGTCTTGCCGATATCGATGACGGCCACGTGCCCGGAAGTCATGGCATGTGAAAGACGGGCTCGAGCGGCACGGCGACCGGCTCGTTGTCATCATGGGTTTCCATGATATCGGCCATGTGCGCCCACCATTTCTTCATGATTTCACGGGACGGGAGGTCGTCCATGCGGTGGTCGTCCGTGCGCCAGAGAACCCCGAAAAGTATGTTCGTTTCCTCATCGAGGTGGATCGAATAGTCCGACACCCCGGCGTCTTTCAGAAGTGCCACAAGCTCAGGCCAGATCTTGTCATGACGTTTCTTGTATTCCTCCCTCGCCCCGGGATTGAGGCGCATCTTGAAGGCGTATTTCTCCATCAGGCCCTCCACTTCTCCCAAAGCCGCGGCAAGGCGATGACGCCGATCAGAAGTGCGCCGATGACGATGGACATCACAATGCCTGGCACATTGAGGAGCCCGAGACCGAAGGTCACGAGGCCCATCACGAAGGCGGCGATCACCACGCCCGGGATCGAGCCCGAACCGCCGAGGATGCTCACCCCGCCGAGAACCACCATGGTGACGATTTCCAGCTCCCATCCGAACGCGATCGACGGACGTGTCGAGGCCAGCCGCGACGTCAGGCAGATGGCAGCCACGCCGGACATGAGCCCCGTCAGCAGGAAGAGGATGAACTTCACCCGGGCGACCCGGATGCCGGAGAACTCCGCGCCGACCGGGTTGTTTCCGATAGCATAGACCGCACGACCGAAGTTCGTCTTGTGGAGGAGAACAAGGTAGATGAGCGCGAGGCCGGCGAAGAGCACGAACTCGAAGGAGATCACCCAAAAGACATAGCCCTGCCCGAAAAACGCGAAGTCCGACGGGTATCCGCGATAGGCCTGGTCGCCGAGGACGATGTAGCTGATCCCGCGAAACAGACTCATCGTGCCGATGGTGACGACGATCGAGGGCAGGCCCATGCGCGTGACAAGGAAGCCGTTGAACGCGCCGCACAGAAGGCCCACCCCAAGCCCGATCAGCACCAGTCCCGGAGTGCCCACCCCGACCTGAACGGCCGCGCCCATTGCCGTCGAGGCCAGCGCGATGATGGAAGCCACGGAGAGGTCGATCTCACCTGCGATGATCAGGAGCGCCATCGCGAAGGCGATCATCGCCTTCTCCGTGAAGTTGAACGTCATGTCGCTGAGGTTCCACGCGTTCAGGAAATAGGGCGAGGTGAAGCTGTTCACGACGAAGATCGCGACGGCGACGGCAAGCAGAAGCGTCTCCCAGCTTTTCAGACGCCGTTCGAGCGGCGATTTCAGGCGGTCGGGAATGAAGCGGGTCGTATCGGTCATGTCGCCTGCTCCGCGCGCTTGAGGATGATCCGGCCCTTGGCGCGATTGGCCTGGGCGTTGAGGGCGACCGCAATGATGATCGCGCCGCCGGAGATCGCCAGTTGCCAGAACGGGGAGATGTCCACGACCGGGAGCGCGTTGCTGATGATGCCAAGAAAGAGAGACCCCAGCATCGCGCCCACCACCGAGCCGATGCCACCCATGATGGCGACGCCCCCGATGACACAGGCGGCCACGACATTGAGCTCGAAGCCGCCTGCCAGATCGACGAATGCGACGGCGAACCGCGAAACCCAGAGATAGCCCGTGAGCCCCGCCAACGCTCCGGAAATCGTGAATGCCCAGAACTGCGTCTTGCCCACGTCGATCCCGGCATAGGTGGCCGCATGCGGGTTGCCGCCGACGGCATAGAACGCTCGGCCCAGGGTTGTCCGGGTCATCACGAGCGTGAAGAGGACGACCGCAGCGATGGCGATCCAGCTCATCAGCGGCAGGCCCAGAAACGCCGTCCGCGGAAACGCCTTGAACGTATCGCTGAACTCGTGGCTGTTGACCCATTTCCCGTCGGACAGAAGGAAGATCGTTCCCCGGAAGATCGTCATCGTTCCAAGCGTCACGACGATCGGAGGAATGGCGAGCTTCCAGACGAGGACGCCGTTCAGCATTCCGAGAAGCGCGCCGAACGCGATGGAAACGAGGATGATCAACGGCACCGGCAGTCCCGGCATGGCGACATTGATCATGGCCACGACCATGCCCGTCAGGGCGAGGTTGGCCGCGACGCTCAGATCGATGCACCGCGTCAGGATCACGATCATCTGGCCGATAGCGAGCAGGATCAGTGGGGCGGTGTCGTTGAAGACATTCGCCAGGTTCGCCGGCGCAATGAAGGCGGGGAACCGCGAGGCGATGATCGCGAGGAGCAGGATGATCGCGCCCGCCAGGAGCACTTCGCGAGACATGAGGACGTTTTTCGACATGGGTGCGCCTCCTTAGATCCCTGCCGCATGTCGCACGAGCGTCTCGGGCGTCAATTCGTCGCCAGAGAGCTCCGCCGCGATCCGCCCCTCCCGCATGACGATCACCCGGTCCGACATGCCCATGATCTCGGGGATTTCCGAGCTGACCATGATCACGGCGAGACCCTGAGCGGCGAGTTCCGCCATGAATTCGTGAACCGCGGCCTTGGAGCCTATGTCGATCCCCTTGGTCGGTTCGTCGAGAATGATGACCTTCGGCTGCGTGGCCAGCCATTTCGCGATCACGACCTTCTGCTGGTTGCCGCCCGAAAGGTTGCCGACCTCGGTATCGAGCGAGGCCGCGCGCAGGTCGAGGCGTTCGGTGTATTCGCGTGCCAGCTTGAACTCCTCGGCCAACCGCAGGAAGCCGTTGCGCGACGTGCGCCCAAGCGAGGGCAGCGTCACGTTCTGGAAGATCGGAAGCGCGGTGATCGCGCCCTGTTTGCCGCGATCCTCGGGCACATAGACGATGCCATTTGCAACGGCATCGGCAGGGGATCGAACCACCACCTGTTCGCCATCGATATGCAATGTGCCTGACGAGGGCCGCGTGATCCCGAAGAGCGACTGCATGAATTCGGACCGTCCCGCACCGACGAGGCCGTAGAAGCCCAGGATCTCTCCTCGACGAAGCGTGAAACGTATGTCCGCAAACTCGGTCGGATGCTCGTAGGCTTCGACCGCCAGGATCTCATCGCCGATGTTGTGCTCGCGCTCGGGAAAGATCTGGCTGACGTCCCGACCGACCATCATCTTGACGAGTTCGGCCTCGGACACGTCCGCGATGGCACCATTCCCGACCAGGGCTCCATCCCGGAAGACAGTGTAGTTGTCCGCGATGCGGAAGATCTCGTCGAACTTGTGGCTGATGAACAGTATGGCCTTTCCCTGGCCCTTCAGCTCATCGACAAGGTCGTAGAGTTCTTCGATTTCCTTCTGGCTGAGCGCCGCGGTGGGCTCGTCCATGATCACGACCCGCGCGTCGATCGACAATGCCCGCGCGATGGCCACCAGGTGTTTGTTCGCAATCCCGAGGTCCTTGAGCTTCGTGCGCGGGTCGATCTGCGCGCCGATGCCCGCAAGAATATCGCTGGCCTTCTGGACCATGGCCGCGGTGTCGATCAGGCCAAGGCGGCCGCGCGGAGCGTGGCCCAGGAAGACGTTCTCCGCCACCGACAACTCGTCGAAGAGGACAGTCTCCTGGTGGATCGCGGTGACGCCCGCATCTCCCGCGGCTTGCGCCGTCGGAAATCGGCAAGGCGCTCCGTCGATCTCGATCTCTCCGCCATCCGGCTGATAGATGCCCGTCAGGATCTTGACGACTGTCGATTTTCCCGCCCCGTTCTCTCCGACCAAGGCCGTGACTTTGCCGGGGAACAACTCGAGCGAAACTTCCGACAGGGCGGTGACCCCGGGAAAGGTCTTCGTGACCCGGTTCAGCGCCAGGATCGGCGTTTCGGTCTCCGCCCCGGGGAGGACGGATTTCTGATCGGGTTGCATCAACATGGGTCTTGGCCGCCTTGCCGGTAGGGTGCCGGCGCAGCGCGAACGCCGCGCCGATCCTTGTCAGCGATCAGAAGATGTCCTTGAACTGATCGATGTTGGACGCGTCGTAGGTGAAGGGATCGGACATGGCCGCCGCGTTCGTGTCGTCGAGCGTCACGGACCCCATGCGGCCGGTCGGGATTTCTGCGCCCGGCTCCGCCGACGCCGCGCCCGAGGCGAGCGCGTGGGCGATCATCGTCGCCGAGTATCCCAGATCGATCGGGTTCCAGATCGCGAAGCTCTTGGTCGCGCCGGATTCAACGCAGCCCGCCATCTCCGACGGCAGCCCAAGACCGGTCACGTTGACCTCGCCGATCTTGCCGGCATCAGAAACGGCCTGGCACGAGGCCAGGATGCCGACGGTCGTGGGCGCGATGATCGCTTTCAGATCCGGGTAGGACGCCATGAGGCCCTGCGCTTCGCGGTAGGACTTGTCCGAAAGGTCGTCCCCGTAGACCGTGGCAACGAGCTCGATGCCCGGATAGTTGGGAAGCACCTCCTCGGCGGCCGCGATCCAGGCGTTCTGGTTGGTTGCGGTGGCCGACGCCGACAGGATCGCCACCTGGCCGCCGTCAGGCATGTGATCGGCGGCGAGCTTGATGATCGTGTTGCCGATCAGTGGGGTCGACGACGGGTTGAGGTGCATCTGACGGCCATCTTCGTTCACCCCGGAGTCCCATGAAATCACGGTGATGCCGCGCTGCATCGCGCGCTGGAGGGCGGGCGATACCGCATCGGGGTCGTTCGCCGAGATCGCGATGGCGTCGACGCCCTGCGCGATCAACGAGTTGATGACCTCGATCTGGCCTTCCGCGGTGGTGTCGGTCGGGCCAGTATAGATGACCTCGACGTTGCCGAGTTCAGCCGCCGCTTCCTCGGCCCCCTCGGCCGCCGCCTCGAAGAAGCCGATGCCGAGCGCCTTGACGACAAGCGCGATGCGCATGTTGTCCTGCGCCATGGCGCTGGTGCCCATGAGGCTGGCCGCGAGGCTCATGCCTGCCACCAGCGAGGTGATTGTCCGACGATTCATGTCATATCCTCCCAAAGAGACTGTCGCACTTGGCCGATTCATGAGGCGGCCATTTCCTCCTGAACGCCGCCGGATGGGGCGACGATCAGCTTCACGTCCGCAGCGTCCAGCATGTCTGCCGCCTTGTCCGAGAGACCTTCATCAGTGATCAGTATCGAGATGCGATCGAGCCCGCAGAGGACGAGGCTGGACCGCTGCTCGAACTTGGTGCTGTCAACGAGCACCACAAGCTCGTCGGCCTGTCCGATCAGTTTGGTTTCCGCCTGGATCAGAAGCGGATCCGCCTCCATCACCCCGAGCGGCCCAACGCCCTGCGCGCCCATGAACATGCGGCGGGCATAGAAATTGCGTGTCACGTCGTTTTCGAAGGGTGACAGAATGATGTTCTGTTCGCGGTAGATTGCGCCGCCGGACAGCATGATCGTGTTCTTCGAATGCTTCAGCAGGTGCTCGGCGATCGGAAAGGAATTCGTGAAAACCTGGCAGCGGCGGCTCGCAAGCGGGTGCACCATCTGGAACGTGGTCGTCCCGCCGTTGATGATGATCGGATCGCCGTCTTCGCACAGGTCGACGGCCGCCCGGGCGATCGCCTGCTTCTCCTTGATCCGGAGGGTCTGATTGACCTCGAAAGTGCGGCCGGCAAGGCCGACAAATTGCGGAGGGTGGATCGCTTCGGCGCCGCCGCGCACGCGCCGGACCTTCTTCTGCATGTGCAAGGCAGAGATGTCTCGGCGGATCGTGGCCTCGGATGCGCCGGTCAGGTTGCACAGGTCGATGACCGTCACGACGGCCCGATCCTGGACAGCGGACAGAATGACCCTGTGACGTTCCTTCTCGTGCATGGCGGCCTCCCTGACTGCAGACCCTGCCGAGAATCGCAAGCAACGTCAATCAAAAACAATCATGGATATCCACTATGCAGCACCGGATGATTGAATTTGACGCTTTCCGATTGACAAGAGGACGCACCATCCTCACCCTGCACAACGAGCGAAACGCGACTTTGGCCGTCCTCACAGGAGCGCATCATGTTGAAATCAGCAGACAACCCACTGCTTGAGAACTGCTGGGACGATCAGGTCGCGCAAGGCATGAGCGAATCGGAGTTGCTCCTCTATCGCTCCAACATCCTTGGCGCGGACAAGCGCGTGACCAACTACGGCGGCGGAAACACCTCTGCGAAGGTCATGGAGACCGACCCGCTGACTGGAACGCAGGTCGAGGTCCTTTGGGTGAAGGGCTCGGGCGGCGACATCGGCTCCATCAGGATGGATGGGTTCGCAACGCTCTACATGGACAAGCTCGATGCTCTGAAGTCGCTCTACCGTGGGGTCGAATTCGAAGACGAGATGGTGGGATATCTCCCCCATTGCACCTTCAGACTGAACCCCCGCGCGGCCTCCATCGACACGCCGCTTCATGCATACGTGCCCCGACGCCACGTCGATCACGTCCACGCGGACGCAATCATCGCCATTGCCGCTTCGAGGAATTCGAAGGAGCTGACGCGCGAGATTTTCGGCGATCGCATCGGCTGGCTGCCATGGAAGCGCCCGGGCTACGAGTTGGGCCTGTGGCTGGAGAAGTTCTGCGTCGAACACCCGGAGGCGGATGGTGTCGTGCTGGAAAGCCACGGCCTGTTCACCTGGGCCGACACCGCAAGGGACTGCTACGATACCACGATCGGCGTCATCAATCGCGCGACAGAATGGCTGCACGAGCGGACATCAGGCGTCCCGGCCTTTGGTGGCGCGAAACATGCCTCTCTCGACGCCACCGCACGCCGCGACGTGGCGGCGCGCCTGATGCCCGCAATTCGCGGCCTCGTGAGCGGCAACCAGCATATGGTCGGCCATTTCAACGATGGCCCCGCCGTTCTGGAGTTCGTCAACTCGAAGAACATGGAAGACCTCGCCGCCCTGGGCACCTCCTGCCCCGATCACTTCCTGCGCACGAAGATCCGTCCGCTCGTCGTGGACTTCGATCCTGCTCAAGGCAATCTCGACAAGGTCCTGGCGGGCCTGCCGGCGCAGGTCGAAGCCTACCGCGAAGAATACAGGGCCTATTACGAGCGCTGCAAACACGACGACAGTCCGCCCCTGCGCGACCCCAATGCCGTCGTCTACCTCGTGCCGGGCGTTGGAATGATCACCTTCGCGAAGGACAAGGCGACCGCTCGGATCTCGGGCGAATTCTACATCAACGCGATCAACGTGATGCGGGGCGCGTCGGCGGTCAGTGAGTACCGGGGTCTGCCTGAGCAGGAGGCTTTCGACATCGAGTACTGGCTCCTCGAGGAGGCAAAGCTGCAGCGCATGCCCAAGCCCAAGTCGCTTGCGGGTCGCGTCGCGCTCGTGACCGGCGGTGCTGGCGGAATCGGCGCGGCAACGGCCCACCGTTATCTGTCGGAGGGCGCCTGCGTCGTTCTGGCCGACATCAACGCCGGCAACCTTAAGGCCGCCCGGGACAGCCTCGCTCAAGCCTTCGGTCAGGACGTGGTCCGGTCGGTGGTCATGGATGTCACCAACGAAGACGCGGTCGCGAAGGCTTTCGCGGAGGCCGCTGTCGAGTTCGGCGGGATAGATATCCTGGTGTCGAATGCGGGGATCGCCTCCTCGGCGCCCGTCGAAGAGACCTCGCTGGCGCTCTGGAACAAGAACATGGACATCCTGTCCACCGGCTATTTCCTTGTCAGCCGCGAAGCCTTCAAGCTGATGCGCGTGCAGAACATGGGTGGATCGATCGTCTTCGTCGCCTCGAAGAATGGTCTTGCGGCCTCGCCGAACGCGTCGGCCTACTGCACCGCCAAGGCCTCGGAAATCCACCTGGCCCGCTGCCTCGCGCTCGAGGGCGCCGAGGCTGGCATCCGCGTCAATGTCGTCAACCCCGATGCCGTGTTGCGCGGCTCGAAGATCTGGGAAGGCGAGTGGCTCGATCAGCGGGCGTCGACCTACGGCACCGACAAGGAAGGCCTTGAGGAGATGTACCGCAATCGCTCCCTGCTCAAGCGGTCGGTCCTGCCCGAGGACATCGCGGAAGCCTGTTTTTTCTTCGCGGCAGAGACTTCGTCCAAATCCACCGGAAACATCCTCAACGTGGATGCCGGCAACGTTCAGGCGTTTACGCGCTGAGGGCAACAGACGGGAGAGCGGCCATGAGCTACGAGACTGCAAGAGCCGCTTTCGCGGAGTGGGGCGTGGATACCGAAGCGGCGCTTGCGCGCCTGGCAACCATCCCGATCTCGATGCATTGCTGGCAGGGCGACGACGTCGTTGGCTTCGAGAAGAAGACCGGGTCCTCGGGCGGCGGCATACAGGCCACTGGCAACCATCCCGGCCGGGCCAGGACGCCGGTCGAACTTCGTGCCGATCTGGAATTCGCCTACTCCATGATCCCGGGCAAGCACCGGCTCAATCTTCATGCGATGTACATGGACACGGATGAGACCCCCGACCGCGACGAGATCGAATACAGGCACTTCGCGCCGTGGGTCGATTGGGCCAAGGATCAGGGTATCGGGCTCGACTTCAACCCGACCTTTTTCGCCCACGCCAAGGCCGACGACAACCTGACGCTGTCGCATCCCGATCCGGGCATTCGCGACTTCTGGATCGAACACGGCAAACGCACGCGGGAGATAGCCTGGCGCATGGGCGCCGAGCTTGGCAGCCCGTGCGTGAACAACATCTGGGTGCCGGATGGCTACAAGGATACCCCTGTGGACCGCATGGCCGCACGAAGGCGGCTCGAGTCCTCACTCGATGAAATGCTCGCACCAGAACAGGACCCCGCTCAGATGCTCGATGCGGTCGAGTCCAAGCTCTTCGGGATCGGTGTCGAGGCCTGCACGGTTGGAAGTCACGAGTTCTACATGGGCTACGCGATCCGCAAGGGCACGCTCCTTTGTCTCGACATGGGGCACTTCCACCCCACTGAAAACATCGCGGACAAGCTGAGCGCGGTGGCCCTTTCGCTGCCGCAGATCCTTCTGCACGTGTCGCGCCCGATGCGCTGGGACAGTGACCACGTCATTCTTCAAAACGACGATATCCTTGCGATGGCCCACGAACTGGTCAGTGCGGACCTGCTGGACCGCACCTTCATCGGCCTCGACTTCTTCGACGCAACGATCAGCCGGACGGCGGCCTGGGTCATCGGAGTCAGAAACATGCAGAAGGCCTTGTTGCGGGCCCTGTTGACGCCGTGGGACCGGCTGCGCGCCGCGGAAGACAACCTCGATTTCACCGCGCGGCTCACCTTGACAGAAGAGTTCAGAGACCTGCCTTTCGGTGCCGTCTGGGCTGAATTCTGCAAACGGCTCGGCACACCATCCGGGCTATCCCTAATGGGCGAGCTTGAAGCCTATCAGGCAGGAGTCGCTTCCCGGGGCTGAGACGCGGGAGCGGTCCGCACAGACACAAGCCGACGCGTCGCTGACCCCTGGCTCTGTTTCCGCTCAAAGATGAAACACTCAGGTAAGCGACAATGTCGGCAATGTCCGCGAAGCGGACCCTACCAGCGCCAACTTCGAACGGCTGCTTTCAGAAGGGCGTCGAGTTCCTGCGAATTGGCCACTATCGATTACTTGTCCCCGGTGACTACCATGAGCCTCCGAGGAGACAATTTTTTTCCGGCGCGCCGACCCACAAGACATCCACCCAGGCCAGATCGAGGACTGTATTGCGGAGAACAGCAGCGTCTGCGTGCTGGCAATAAAAGGCGACGGAAACAGCGGCTTCAGTCTCGCGAGTCCTGCAAGACCAAACCCATATCAACCGGTTATCCTGCCATCTCACCCTTCGTCCGGGCCGAGTACCCGCGCCTCGTGCGCAATGGCCCATTCGATCAGTTCGGACCAGAGGCGCTCGGTCAGGTCGGGGTCGAGACCGCGCCGGTCCGCGCCGTCACGCACCTTGGCGATCACCTCGGCGACCCGTTCCTTCGTCCGGGCGGGCAGGCCCTCGATCTGCTTCAGGACGATGGCGCGGTCGATATAGCCCGCCCGCTCCGCCAGCAGGTCAAGCAACGCGCGGTCGATCCGATCGATCTGGACGCGCAGCGCAGTCATGGTTTCGCACGCTTCGGGTGGCTGTGGTTGGGTCATCACGGTGCCTGTTGCCCTTTTCGATCAGTCTTGTCCATGGCCCCCGTAGGGGCGTGAAGCCGTGTGAACTGCTGCGCCGCGCGCGCCGCGCGGGCGGTCAAGAGATCCGAAAGACTGCATCGGTGCGGCAACCAGACATTCGTCTCCGCGGCGATGAGCCGGACCGGATCTCCAAGACGACTACAGGTTCTTGCGAAGGCCCCCATCGAAGCTGCCATTCGCTACAGTCGCGAATTCCATTGTCCGCCGGGGCTCCTCGACGCGCGACGGAGCAGCCTCTTTGCCGATTTCCTTCAGACATCGACCGCACGGGCCGTTCAATACCGCTCTGCCGTGAGACCCTCGAAATCGATGTCGGGCTTCTGACCCAGCACGAGGTCGGCCACCGCTTTCCCCGATCCGGCCGACATGGTCCAGCCGAGCGTGCCGTGACCCGTATTCAGGTAGAGGTTCTGCAGTCGGGTCGGGCCGAGCACAGGCGTGCCGTCCGGCGTCATCGGCCGCAGGCCCGTCCAGCCCTCTGATCTGGACAGATCGCCGCCTTTCGGAAAGAGATCGTTGACGACGTAGCGGACCGTATCGGTGGCATGTGGGCCCAGGCGCCCGGAGTAACCGGCGATCTCGGCCTGTCCGGCGACGCGGATGCGATCGCCGAGGCGCGTGATCGCCACCTTGTGGGTTTCGTCCATGATCGTCGACTGCGGCGCGCCTTCGTCGTCGACGACGGGCAGCGTCACCGAGTAACCCTTGACCGGGTAGATCGGAAGCCGAATCCTGATCGGATTCAGCACGCGCGGTGCATAGCTGCCCATGGCGCAGACATATCGGTCCGCCGTGATCCGACCGGCGGGTTCCGTCTCGATACCCACGACACGGCCGTTTTCGACGTCGATTCTTCTGATCGTCTGGCCATAGAGGAACTCGACACCGGCTTCGGCGCACTTTTCGGCCAGCGCGACGGTGAACAGCCTGCAGTCGCCGGTTCGGTCGGACGTCAGCCTCAGGCCGCCGACGAACTTGTCGCGGACATGTGCCAGCGCGGGCTCGACGGCGATACAGCCGTCACGGTCGAGGACTTCGTAGGGCGAGCCATATTCGGCGAGGATCTCCTGGTCGGCCTTCGACCCCTTCAGTTGCTTCTCGGTGCGGAAAAGCTGGAGAGTGCCCTGAGCGCGCCCGTCATACTCGATCCCCGTCTCTGCAATCAGGTCTGGCAGACAGTCGCGGGAATAGCTTGAGATGCGGACCATGCGGGACTTGTTGATCCGATAGCTCTCTTCGTTGCAATTCCTGAGCATCTGCAGCCCCCAAACCCACATGGTCGGGCTGATCAGCGGCCATATGAAGAGCGGTCGGCGTTTCATGAATAGCCACTTGAGCGCTTTCATCGGAATGCCGGGCGCGGCCCAGGGCGATGTCATTCCGTAGGACAATTCGCCGGCATTGGCATAGCTGGTCTCAAGCCCCGGTCCCGGCTGGCGGTCGATCACGGAAACCTCCGCGCCGCCGCGCGCCAGATACCACGCCGTGGTGACACCCACGACGCCGGCTCCCATGACAACGACTTTCATTCTGCGTGTCTCCCGGGTTTCTCAGTATGCCGCGGTCACGATGATCTCGACCTTGAGTTCCGGCCGCGCGAGCCTTGCCTCGCCACAGGCACGCGCGGGCGCATGGCCCTCCGGAACCCAGGCGTCCCAGACCGCGTTCATCTCGGCGAAATCGGCCATGTCCGCCAGCCAGATCACGGCTTGAAGGATCCTCTCCGGGGACGAACCCGCCTTCGCGAGGAGGTCTTCCACCCGGGAAAGGCAATCCCGCGTCTGCTCCGCCACAGTTGCACCTGCGCCGACCTGCCCGCACAAGTAGGCCACGCCGTTGTGCTTGACGATCTTGCTCATTCGCCGGCCCGTCTCTATCCGTTCGATCACGGCAGCCTCCTTGCTGTTGCCTGTCTCGGCGGCAGGGTCCCCCTCCCCCGGTTCGTGAAACGTTAGCGGCTCGCGAGGCGAACGGCCAGTTTCGGCAAGGCGATCTCCGAGCGGTTCGAGCATGACTGACCTGTCTAGCCCCCAACGACCGGGCCATCGAGAACGAGGCGTTCCTGCTCTCGCTCAATCGCGCCGGAACGGACTATGGCAATTCGCCTTTCTGCCATCCGTGGATGGACGGGAGCCGCGGCCCCGAGAGCTTCGCCGCGCATCGCGAAGACCTGCGACATATCCGCATTGAACGGCGCAGCATGGTGGATGCACGCGCGACCTACACCCTACTCAAGGATCGGCGGGACGGATACCATCTGTCCTGCCCATCCGGATAACCGCCGAGAACAACCGGCGACCTTCAAGGAGAGACAGTCACATGACCCGGAGCGCTTCTGCTTCCAATTTCGCCGAGAACCCGCTGCGCGCGCGGGTCAGGGAAAGCTACTTCGCGGACGAGGCGGAGTTGCTGAAGTCGCTCGCGGGCAAGATCAAGCTCTCGAAGGAAGGCCGGGCCAAGGCGGCGGCGGCCGGCGCGGATTATGTGAGGCGTGTGCGCAAGGACACCAAGCCGTCGATGATGGAGGCGTTTCTTGCCGAATACGGCCTGTCCACCGCCGAAGGCGTGGGGCTGATGTGTCTGGCCGAGGCCCTGCTGAGGGTGCCGGATGCCGAGACCATCGACGATCTGATCGAGGACAAGGTCGCCCCGTCGAACTGGGGGGCGCATCTCGGACATTCCTCCTCGCCGCTGGTCAATGCCTCGACCTGGGCCCTGATGCTGACCGGCAAGGTTCTTGACGACGATTCCAAGGGCCCGGCACGCGCGATCCGCGGCCTGGTCAAGCGCTTGGGAGAGCCGGTGGTGCGCACCGCCGTCGGGCAGTCGATGAAGATCCTCGGCCGCCAGTTCGTGCTGGGCCAGACCATCGAGGAAGGGATGAAGAACGCCCGCGATCTGGAGAAGAAGGGTTATACCTATTCCTACGACATGCTGGGCGAAGCGGCGCGCACCGACGAGGACGCACAGCGCTATCACGCCGCCTATGCCAAGGCGATCAGCGCCATTTCGAGGCAGGCCAAAGGCGACGTGCGATCGAGCCCCGGCATTTCCGTGAAGCTCTCGGCGCTGCATGCGCGCTATGAGTACAGTCACCGCGAAACGGTGATGGCCGAACTGCTGCCCCGTGCGCTGGAACTGGCGAAACAGGCGGCAAAGGCAGGCATCGGCTTCAACATCGACGCCGAGGAGCAGGACCGGCTCGACCTGTCGCTCGACATCATCGAGGGCATGCTGTCGGACCCGGCGCTCGCGGGTTGGGACGGGTTCGGCGTCGTTGTCCAGGCCTATGGCCGCCGTGCGGCGCCCGTGATCGAAACGCTCTACGACATGGCCGAACGGTACGACCGCAAGATCATGGTGCGGCTGGTCAAGGGGGCCTATTGGGACACCGAGATCAAGCTGTCGCAGGAACTGGGCGTCGAACGGTTCCCGGTCTACACGCGCAAGAACAACACCGATGTCAGCTACATGGCCTGCGCGCAGATGCTGCTGGACCGCCGCGACCGGATCTATCCGCAATTCGCCACCCACAATGCGCATACTTGCGCCGCCGTCGTCGCCATGGCGGGCAATGACAGGGACAGTTTCGAGTTCCAGCGCCTGCATGGCATGGGCGAGTCGTTGCACGAGATCGTCAAGCAAACCGAAGGCACGCGCTGCCGCATCTATGCGCCCGTCGGCGCGCATCAGGACCTGCTGGCCTATCTGGTCCGGCGGCTTCTTGAAAACGGCGCCAACTCGTCCTTCGTGAACCAGATCGTCGATCCCAAGATCCCCGCCGAGGCGATTTCCAGCGATCCTGTGACCACGATGGAGGAATTGGGCGACCAGATCGCCAATCCGACGATCCGCCTGCCGCTCGACCTCTTTGCGCCGGACCGTCGGAATTCGAAGGGCTACCGGATCAATGAACCGGCTTCGATCCTGCCGCTTCTGGCCGCCCGCGAGAAATTCGCCGATGCCACCTGGGACGCAGCGCCGATGATCGCTGGCGGCGCCAAGTCCTCCGGCCCGGTGCGCGACGTCTTCTCGCCCGCAGACAGCGGCCGCAAGGTGGGCACGGTGCAGGAAGCCACCGCCGAGGATGTCGCCGCCGCCGTGAAGGCCGCGAAGGCGGGCTTCGAGGACTGGTCCGCCCGCCCGGTGTCGGAGCGCGCGGGCGTCCTGCGCAAGCTTGCCGATCTCTACGAGGAGAACATCGCCGAGCTGACCTCGATCACCACGCGAGAGGCGGGCAAGACGGTGCTGGACGGCATCGCCGAGGTGCGCGAGGCGGTCGATTTCCTGCGCTACTATGCCAACGAGGCCGAGCGGCTGGAGGAGGAGGAACCGGGCGGTCCGCGCGGTGTCTTCGTCTGCATCAGCCCGTGGAACTTCCCGCTTGCGATCTTCACCGGCCAGATCGCGGCGGCACTTGCCGTCGGCAATGCCGTGTTGGCCAAACCGGCGGAACAGACGCCGCTCATCGCCGCGCGGGCGGTTCGTATGATGCGCGAGGCGGGCCTGCCCGAGGCGGCGCTGCAGCTACTGCCCGGCGACGGCCCCACGGTCGGCGGCCCGCTGACCAGCAATCCCGATATCGCCGGGGTGTGCTTCACCGGGTCGACCGAAGTGGCGCAGATCATCCACAAGGCGCTGGCGCGGAATGCCGGGCCGAATGCAGTGCTGATCGCGGAGACGGGCGGGCTGAACGCCATGATCGTGGATTCCACCGCGCTGCCGGAACAGGCTGTGCGCGATATCCTGATCTCGTCCTTCCAGTCCGCCGGTCAGCGCTGTTCCGCGCTCAGGGTGCTCTACGTGCAGGAAGACGTGCACGACAAGCTCATGCACATGCTCTCGGGCGCGCTCGATGCGCTGGTGATCGGCGATCCCTGGCGCTCGGACGTCGACGTGTCGCCGGTGATCGACGCCGAGGCGCAGGCCGACATCATGGGCTATATCGAGAAACACCGCAAAGCCGGCACGCTGATCAAGACGGTGCCCGCGCCGGACGGAGGCACCTATGTCACCCCGGCCATCGTCAAGGTCGGCGGCATCGGCGACATGGAGCGCGAGATCTTCGGTCCGGTCCTGCATGTGGCGACCTTCAAGGCGCAGGACATCGACAAGGTGGTCGATGCCATCAACGAGCGGCAATTCGGGCTGACCTTCGGCCTGCATACCCGCATCGACGACCGGGTCGAGCAGATCGTGGATCGGATTCACGTCGGCAACTGCTACGTCAACCGCAACCAGATCGGTGCCATCGTCGGCAGTCAGCCCTTTGGTGGCGAGGGACTGTCGGGCACCGGGCCGAAAGCGGGCGGACCGCTCTACCTCACCCGTTTCCGGCGGGTCGGCAAGGTCGAAAGCCATGCCGCCCCCGAAGGCAAGGCGCTGAGTGGCGCGGACCTCAAGGAGGCTCTGCGCGTCGTCGATGACGTCAACTGGGCGGCACGGGCCGACCGGGTGCAGGTGCTGCGGGCCACGTTCAGCGGGAAGTCCGGGCTGGTGCGAAAGGCTCTGACGGAAACCGCCGCGATGGACATGTCGCCCCAGACGCTGCCGGGGCCCACCGGCGAAAGCAACCGGCTGCGGACCTTCCCGCGCGGCAATGTGCTCTGCCTGGGTCCCACGGTCGAGATCGCGCTGGCGCAGGCGGTTCAGGCCCTCGGCGCGGGCTGCAGCGCGGTCATTGCCGTGCCGGGGTCCGGCGATGCGGTCAGGCAACTGAGGTCCGCCGGCGCGCCTGTCACCGCGCTGGACGGCACCGTTTCGCCGGACGTGCTCAAGTCGGTCGACGGCTTCGCCGTGGTGTCCGCATGCGGGCAGTCCGACTGGACCCGCGCGCTGCGGATCGCCCTGTCCGAGCGCGACGGCCCGATCATGCCGTTGGTGACCGAGGCTGTCGGCCCCGAGCGCTACGTTCTCGAACGCCACCTCTGCATCGACACGACCGCGGCAGGTGGCAACGCGAGCCTGTTGGCCGCTTCGTCCTAGTGCACGGCCGCGCCATGCCGGGCAGCCCATGCGCGCCCGGCATGACATGCTCCGTCTCGGCAAGCCGCATCTCCGTTCCGCGATGGCTTCGGAGATCCGTTTTCGGGCCGTCCGAGAGTTCGGCTTGCAGCATCCTGAAAACAGGCGTCCGCGGTCGCGGCGCATGCCTCCTTTCGGCTCGCCGGGTAGCGGTCATCCCGGCGCCTTATCGGGGCACCGGCAAGGCACCCGATTTCCAACGCATCATGGATTGAGCGCCGTGACCAAGGCCCGCCCAAACTTTGGGCGGCTCCTGCGTCCGCCGTGCTTCGCGGCAGCGCACTCCTTGCCAGGCACGCCGCGGCGGACCATCCGCAGGACATGGCCGCCCCTCTGTCCATCGTTGTCGTCGAGGAAGACCGCGATCGCGCGATCGCCATCGTCGATGCCCTCAGGGACAGCGGCGACTATGACGTGCATGTCATCGGCAACGTGTCGGGGCTGGCGCGCAGGATCGCGGCCTTCCTGCCCGATATCGTGCTGATCGACATCGACAATCCGACGCGCGACATGCTGGAGGAACTGACCCTGGCATCCGGGCCGCTGGAGCGTCCCGTGGCGATGTTCGTCTCGGGCGCGGCGGGCAGGCTGGCCCGGGCGGCGGTCGAGGCCGGCGTCTCGGCCTACGTGGTCGACGGGCTGCAGCCCGAGCGGCTGAAACCCGTGATGGACGCGGCCATCGCCCGGTTCCAGATAATGCGCCAGATGCGCACCGAACTGGACGAGACCCGGCGCGCGCTGGAGGAACGGAAGGTCATCGATCGCGCCAAGGGGCTGTTGATGAAGGCCAAGGGGGTCGGGGAGGACGAGGCCTACGCGATCCTGCGCAAGGCGGCCATGGACCGGGGCCGCAAGGTCGCGGAAGTGGCCGAGGCCCTCGTGTCGGCGGCGGGCCTGTTGCAGTGAAGACCATCTCCCTGCCCGTCGCCTTCATGCCGCTGGTGGATGCGGCCCCGCTGATCGCGGCACAGGAAATGGGTTTCGCCGAGGCGGAGGGCCTGTCGCTCGACCTGGTGGCGGCCCCATCCTGGTCGTCGGTGCGCGACATGCTGGCCTTCGGGCGGGTCGATGC
The DNA here is from genome assembly GCA_041628615.1 of Paracoccaceae bacterium. GTDB lineage: Bacteria > Pseudomonadota > Alphaproteobacteria > Rhodobacterales > Rhodobacteraceae > JAMWZF01. The sequence continues at coordinate 22,795 of JBFKOW010000002.1, forward strand.
CGCGCATCTCCTGTCGCCGGTTCCGGTTGCGATGGCGCTGGGGTTGGGCGGTGTGACCACCGGCATATCCGCGGTCTCGGTGCTGTCCGTGAACGGCAACGTGATCGGCGTGAGCCGCGCGCTGGAGGCCCGCCTGCGCGAGGCCGGGCACCCCTTCGACTTCGCGGATGCCGCCGCGGCGGGCACGGCGCTGGCGCGGGTCGCCGGCGATGGCCTGACGATCGGCGTTCCCTTCCCCTTCTCGATGCATGTCGAGCTTCTGCATGTCTGGTGCGCCGCGACGCCGCTCAGCGACATCCGGATCGACATCCGCACGGTGCCCCCGCCGCTGATGGCGCAGGCGCTGGCCGCGGGCGAGATCGACGCCTTCTGCGTGGGTGAACCCTGGGGGTCCGTGTCCGTGGAAGCGAATACCGGCGCGCTTCTGCTGCCGGGGGCGGCGATCTGGGCCTTCGCCCCGGAAAAGGTGCTGGCCACCCGCACCGACTGGGCCGAGACGGAACCCCACCTGCTGGAGCGCCTGATGCGGGCGGTCTGGCGGGCGGGACGCTGGCTGTCGCAGCCCGACAGCCGCACCGCCGCCGCCGAGATGCTGTCGCGCCGCGCATGGCTGGACCTGCCGTCAGAGGTGATCGACCGTGCGCTGTCCGGCAACCTGATGGTCTCCGCCAGCGGCGAGGTGCGGACGGTGCCGGGATATATCGAATTCCACCGTGGCGCGGCGAATTTCCCGTGGCGCAGCCAGGCGAAGTGGATCGGACACCAGGTCGCCCGCCGCACGGGGCTCGACCCGGAGACGTCGATGCGGCGTGCTGCCGGCGTCTTTCGCAGCGACCTCTACCGCGCGGCGATGAGCGGAACCGGTGCCGACCTGCCGGGTGCCTCCGAAAAGCTCGAGGGATCGCTCGCCCATGAAACCCCGGTCGCATCGGGATCGGGCCGGCTGATTCTGGCGCGGGACGCGTTCTTCGATGGTCGCGTTTTTGATCCTTCGGGGGAATGATGCCCGCTTATTGAGCAGAACGGCCCCGGGGATGCGGCGCTGCAGCATTTTTCGCCGCACCAGGGGGATACGGGCTTGAGATCCCCGGACGACATCGGCTTTCTGGCATCACGCGGGGACAATGGCGTCCTCGCACGAAATTCTCCCACCGACCGGGAAACCGAGCACAGCCGCTCGATCGTGTCGCCAGATGGCGACGTGATCGGCGGCTTTTTTCGTTTGTCCGGCCGCGTCCGCGCCGGACACAAGCCAGGAGACACGACACCATGAAACGCCTCATCGCCACGCTGGCCGCCACGACCGCCCTTGCCGGGCCGCTGGCGGCACAGGAGCTCGAGACCGACGAGCTGACCTTCGGCTTCATCAAGCTGACCGACATGGCCCCGCTCGCCATCGCCTACGAGCGCGGATATTTCGAGGACGAGGGCCTGTTCGTGACGCTCGAGGCGCAGGCGAACTGGAAGGTCCTGCTGGACGGCGTGATCGGCGGGACGCTCGACGGGGCGCACATGCTGGCGGGCCAGCCGCTGGCCGCGACCATCGGCTACGGGTCCGAGGCGCATATCGTGACACCGTTCTCGATGGACCTGAACGGCAACGGCATCACCGTGTCGAACGAGGTTTGGGAGCTGATGCGCCCGCATATCCCCTCGATGGAGGACGGCCGCCCGCAGCATCCGATCAGCGCCAAGGCGCTGGCCCCCGTGGTCGAACAGTTCCGCAACGACGGCGTCCGCTTCGACATGGGCATGGTGTTCCCGGTTTCGACCCACAACTACGAACTGCGCTACTGGCTCGCCGCCGGCGGCCTGCACCCGGGCTTCTACAGCCCGCAGGACATCACCGGGCAGATCGACGCCGACGTGTTCCTGTCCGTCACCCCGCCGCCGCAGATGCCCGCAACGCTCGAGGCGGGGACGATCTTCGGCTACTGCGTGGGCGAGCCCTGGAACCAGGCTGCGGTGCAGCGCGGCATCGGCGTGGCGGTCATCACCGATTACGAGATCTGGCCGAACAACCCCGAGAAGGTCTTCGGACTGACCGCCGAGTTCGTCGAGGAGAACCCGAACACCACGAAGGCCATCGTGCGGGCGCTGATCCGGGCGGCCATGTGGCTGGACGAGAACGACAACGCCAACCGGATGGAAGCGGTCGAGATCCTGTCCTACCCCGAATACGTGGGCGCGGACGTGGAGACCATCGCCGCCTCGATGACGGGCACCTTCGAATACGAGCCCGGCGACGTCCGCGAGGTGCCCGACTTCAACGTCTTCTTCCGCTACGACGCCACCTACCCCTACTACTCGGACGCGGTCTGGTACCTGACCCAGATGCGCCGCTGGGGCCAGATCTCGGAGCCACAGTCGGATGAGTGGTATCACGAGGTCGCCGGGTCCGTGTATCGCCCGGACATCTACCTCGAGGCCGCGCGCAGCCTCGTCGAGGACGGGCTGGCCGACGAGGCGGACTTCCCCTGGGACACCGACGGGTTCCGCCCGGTGGCGACCGACCTGATCGACGGCATCCCCTACGACGGCCGCACGCCGAACGCCTATATCGACAGCTTTCCCATCGGCCTGACCGGCGAACAACTGGTCGTCGACGGCGAAGTGCAGGGCTGACGGCCCGCGCCGCGGCGGGTTCCGGCCCGCCGCACCCTCCCCAATTCCCACACAGGGCGGCATCAGAATGACCACCATCGACCCGAATTTCGACGCCGGGCACGAGGCCCGCCGAGAGCGCCGTTTTGCCGCGATCACCAGGGCCGACACCTGGTTCCGGGTGCTGGGCCTCGCCTGGATCACGCCGATCCTGCGCATCGGCGCAGGCGACAACCCGAAGGCCCAGTTGGGCGAGATCTGGCGCCTGCTCGGCGTGCCGGCGCTCGCGATCCTCGCGTTCCTCGCGCTCTGGGCCGCGCTTGCACCGCAGGTGCAGACCTCTCTGGGCGCGATCCCCGGACCGGCGCAGGTCTGGGAGCAGGTCGAGAACCTCCATGCCGACCATCAGCGCCAGATGGAGCGTGCGGCCGAGTTCCACGAAAGGCAGGACGCGCGCAACGCCGAGCGTATCGCCGCGGGCGAAGCGCCCCGCCATCGCGAGTTCACCGGAGCGCCGACCTTCTACCAGCAGATCTGGACCTCTATCAAAACGGTGTTCTTCGGCTTCCTGCTCGCGACCATCGTTGCGGTTCCGCTCGGCATCATGGCCGGCCTCAGCCAGACGGCGAACGCCGCGCTGAACCCGCTGATCCAGGTGTTCAAACCGGTCAGCCCGCTGGCCTGGCTGCCCATCGTCTCGATCGTCGTTTCGGCGGTCTACGTCACCGATGACGGTTGGTTCGAGAAGAGCTTCCTCGTCTCGGCGATCACCGTGACGCTGTGTTCGCTCTGGCCGACGCTCATCAACACCGCCCTCGGCGTGGCGAGCATCGACAAGGACCTGGTGAACGTCTCGAAGGTGCTGAAGATGGGCACCTGGACAAAGATCCGGAAGCTGGTCCTGCCCTCGGCCCTGCCGCTGATCTTCACCGGCCTGCGCCTCAGCCTCGGTGTCGGCTGGATGGTGCTGATCGCCGCCGAGATGCTGGCGCAGAACCCGGGGCTGGGAAAATTCGTCTGGGACGAGTTCCAGAACGGCAGCTCCGACAGCCTCGGCCGGATCATGGTGGCGGTCTTCACCATCGGCATCATCGGCTTCCTGCTGGACCGGCTGATGTACACGATCCAGTCGCTGTTCACCTTCACCAGCAACCGCTGAGGTCAGGGCAGATGGCATTTCTCGAACTGAAATCCGTGTCCAAGAGCTACGGCGAGACGCCGGTGCTGAAGGACATCGACCTGGCCGTCGAGGAGGGCGAGTTCCTCGTGCTCCTCGGCTTCTCGGGGACCGGCAAGACGACGCTCATCAACCTGATGGCGGGGCTGGAGATGCCCACCAGGGGCGAGGTCCAGTTCAAGGGCCGGCCGGTGACGGAGCCGGGCCCCGAGCGCGGCGTGATCTTCCAGAACTATTCGCTGATGCCATGGCTGACGGTGAACGGGAACGTGGGCCTGGCCGTCGACACGATGTTCCCCCATCTGTCCAGGGCCGAGCGGGCGGCGAAGGTCGCGCATTACGTCGGCATGGTGGGGTTGGGCCACGCCGCGGGGCGCCGGCCGGCCGAGTTGTCGGGCGGCATGCGGCAGCGGGTGAACGTGGCGCGCGCGCTGGCGATGGACCCCGAGATGCTGCTGCTGGACGAGCCGCTGTCGGCGCTGGACGCCCTGACCCGCGGCAACCTGGCCGAGGAGATCGAGCGCATCTGGGAGGCCGACAAGAAGACCTGTGTCCTGATCACCAACGACGTGGACGAGGCGATCCTGCTCGCGGACCGGATCATTCCGCTGAACCCCGACGGGACTCTCGCCGATCCGATCAGGGTGGAGATCCCCCGCCCCCGCGACCGGTCGGCGATGAACCATGACGAGACCTTCAAGCGCCTGCGGGCGCAGGTGACGACCTACCTGATGGACGTGGGAATCGAGGCCAAGGTCGAGGGGACGCGGGTCCTGCCCGAGGTGGTGCCGATCCACGGGGTGCCCCCGGCGGCGGCCAATGCGGCGCAGTCGGCGCTCAACGAGAAGTACCTGGAGTTTTCGAGGGTCCACAAGATCTACCCCACGCCGAAGGGCCCCCTGACGGTGGTCGAGGATTTCGACCTGAAACTGAAGAAGGGCGAATTCATCTCGCTGATCGGGCATTCGGGCTGTGGCAAGTCGACGGCGCTGACCATGGTGGCGGGGCTGAACGAGATCTCGAAGGGCGCGATCAAGCTCGACGGGATGGCGGTGGCCGGCGCCAATCCCGAACGCGCGGTGGTGTTCCAGTCGCCCTCGCTGTTCCCGTGGCTGACCGCGCGGGAGAACTGCGCGGTGGGGGTGGACAAGGTCTATCCCCGCGCGTCCCGGGCCGAGCGCCAGGACGTGGTGGAGTATTACCTCGAGCGCGTGGGTCTGGCCGATGCGATGGACAAGGCGGCCTCGGACCTGTCGAACGGGATGAAGCAACGGGTGGGCATCGCGCGGGCCTTCGCCTTGTCGCCCAAGCTCCTCCTGCTCGACGAGCCCTTCGGCATGCTCGACAGCCTTACCCGCTGGGAACTGCAGGAAGTGCTGATGGAGGTCTGGAGCCGCACCAAGGTGACGGCGATCTGCGTCACCCATGACGTGGACGAAGCGATCCTGCTGGCCGACCGTGTGGTGATGATGACGAACGGGCCGCGGGCGACGATCGGCAAGATCACCGAGGTCGACCTGCCCCGCCCGCGCACCCGAAAGGCGCTGCTGGAGCATCCCGACTATTACGCCTACCGGCAGGAAGTGCTCGATTTCCTCGAGGAATACGAGCACGGCAACCAGTCCAGGCACGCCTCCGGCGCGACACCGAAACCCAAGGCCCGGGTGGAAGCACCCAAGGCCGTTGCGGCGGAGTGACCCCCATGACCAAGCAGAAACTCGTCGTGATCGGCGCCGGCATGGCCTCGGGCCGGGTGCTGGAGCACCTGACCGACGCCGCCCCCGACGCCTACGACATCACGCTCTTCAACGCGGAGCCGCGCGGCAACTACAACCGGATCATGCTGTCCCCGGTCCTGTCGGGCGAGAAGACCTATGCCGAGATCGTCACCCATGACGACGACTGGTACGCCGCGCGCGGCATCGCCTGCCGGTTCGGCGAACACGTGCTGCAGATCGACCGCGGCGCAAAGATGGTCGTCGGCCAGAACGGCGCGGTGCACTACGACAAGCTCCTGATCGCCACCGGTTCGGCCCCGTTCATCATCCCGGTCGAGGGGCGAGACCTGCCGGGCGTCATCACCTATCGCGACCTCGACGACACCGAGGCGATGATCGCGGCCGCCGACAGGGGCGGCAAGGCGGTGGTGATCGGCGGCGGGCTGCTGGGGCTGGAGGCCGCCGCGGGCCTGGCCCAGCGCGGCATGGAGGTCACCGTGCTGCACCTCATGGGCCACCTGATGGAGCGGCAGCTGGACGAGGCCGCGGGCTACCTGCTGCGCAAGGATCTGGAAGCGCGCGGCATCACGATCCTGACCAAGGCCAGCACCGCCGCGATCCTCGGGTCGGACCGCGTGGAAGGCGTTCTGCTAGAGGACAACACCGGGCTCGAGGCCGATCTCGTGGTCATGGCCGTGGGCATCCGCCCCGAGACGCGTCTGGCGACAGCCGCGGGTATCGAAGTTGCCCGCGGCATCGAGGTCAACGCCCAGATGCAGACCCTGACCGACCCCGACATCTATGCGGTCGGCGAATGCGTGGAATTCGACGGCCATCTCTTCGGGCTGGTCGCGCCGCTCTATGACCAGGCCAGGGTCGTGGCGGACAGCCTGCTTGGACGCGAAAACGCATTCATCGTCAGGGATGTGGCCACGAAACTCAAAGTCACCGGCTGCGACCTGTTCAGCGCGGGGGATTTCAAGGACGGGCCGGGGCGCGAGGACATCGTCTACCGCGATCCCGCGCGCGGCGTCTACAAGCGCCTCGTGATCGAGGGCGACCGGCTGGTCGGCGCGGTGATGTATGGCGACACCGCCGACGGCAACTGGTTCTTCGGCCTGATCAAGGACGAGACCGATATCGAGGAGATGGGCGAGACGCTGATCTTCGGCCCGGCCTACCAGGGGGGCGCCTCCGCGGACCCTCTGTCGGCCGTTGCAGCCTTGCCGCCTGAGGCGGAGATCTGCGGCTGCAACGGCGTCTGCAAGGGCACCATCGTGACGGCCATCGAGGGCGGCGCGGGCGATCTGGGCGCGGTCCGCGCCGCAACCAAGGCCAGCGCCTCGTGCGGGACCTGCACGGGGCTGGTGGAGCAATTGTTGCAGGTCACTCTGGGAGACGCGTTCCAGGTGCCCGCGGCGCAGCCCGTCTGCGGCTGTACCGACCACACGCACGAGGACGTGCGGCGGCTGATCAAGACCATGCCGCTGAAATCACAGGAAGCCGTCTGGCAGGAGCTGGGCTGGAAAACCCGCAACGGCTGCCATGTCTGCCGCCCGGCGATCAACTTCTATCTGCTGGCCGACTGGCCGCTGGAGTATCGCGACGATCCGCAAAGCCGGTTCGTGAATGAACGTCGCCACGCAAACATCCAGAAAGACGGAACCTTCTCCGTTGTTCCCCGCATGTGGGGCGGGATCACCACGCCGGACGAGCTGCGCGCCATCGCGGACGCCGCCGACAAGTACCGGGTGCCCACGGTCAAGGTGACGGGCGGCCAGCGCATCGACCTTCTGGGCGTGAAGGGCGAGGACCTGCCGGCGATCTGGGCCGATCTGAACCGGGCGGGACTGGTCAGCGGTCACGCCTATTCCAAGGGCCTGCGCACGGTGAAGACCTGCGTGGGCACCGATCACTGCCGCTTCGGCACGCGGGATTCGACGGGCCTCGGGATCAAGCTGGAAAAGGCGCTCTGGGGTTCGTGGACGCCGCACAAGGTGAAACTCGCCGTCTCGGGCTGCCCGCGGAACTGCGCCGAGGCGACCTGCAAGGACGTGGGCATCGTCTGCGTCGACAGCGGCTATCAGGTCGGCGTCGCGGGGGCCGCCGGCATGGACGTGAAGGAGACCGAGCGGCTGGCCGACGTGCCGACCGAGCAGGAGGCGATCGACCTGGCCGTCGCCTTCATCCAGCTCTACCGCGAGAACGCGAAATACCTCGACCGGCCCTACAAGTGGGTCGCCAAGGTCGGGCTCGACTGGGTCAAGGCGCGGGTGGTCGATGACCCGGATGAACGCGCGCGGCTGATCGCGGCCTTCGAACTCAGCCAGAGCATCTACCGCAAGGACCCCTGGGCCGAGCACGCCGCGACGCGGGCCGAGACCTACGGGCCGCTGGCGGACCTGACACTGGAGGCTGCGGAATGAGCTGGATCGATATCGGATCGCTGGAGGATGTCCCCCTTCGCGGCGCGCGGCTGGTCAAGACGCGGGCGGGTTGCGTCGCGGTGTTCCGCACCGGCGAGGCCGAGGTATTCGCCGCCTCGAACGCCTGCCCCCACAAGGGCGGGCCGCTGGCCGAGGGGATCGTGCATGGCACGCGCGTGACCTGCCCCCTTCACAACTGGGTCTTCGACCTCGAGACCGGGGCGGCGGTGGGCGAGGACGCGCGGATCGCCACCTACCCGGTCAGGATCGAGGCGGGGCGGATCCTGATCGACCGCACGGCCCTGGGCCAGAGGAGTGCCGCCTGATGGATGGCAGCGCCCTGCCCGAGGTCCGGTCCACCTGCCCCTACTGCGGGGTCGGCTGCGGCGTGCTGCTGCGGGCGGACGGGGCGGGCGGGCTGATGGTGCGGGGCGATCCCGACCACCCGGCGAATTTCGGGCGGCTCTGCTCCAAGGGCTCGGCGCTGGGCGAAACCGTTGGACTGGGCCACCGCTTGCGCGCGCCGCTGGTCGGCGGGATCGAAACCGGCTGGGACGCGGCGCTGCAACTGGTGGCCGACCGTTTCACCGAGACGATCGCCGCCCACGGGCCCGACAGCGTTGCCTTCTACGTCTCCGGCCAGTTGCTGACCGAGGATTACTACGTCGCCAACAAGCTGATGAAAGGGTTCATCGGCTCGGCCAATATCGACACGAATTCAAGGCTCTGCATGGCGTCCAGCGTGGCGGGGCACAGGCGGGCCTTCGGCACGGACACGGTGCCGGGCACCTACGAGGACCTCGACGAGGCCGATCTCGTGGTGCTGGTCGGCTCGAACCTCGCCTGGTGCCACCCGGTCCTGCACCAGCGGGTGATGGCGGCGCAAAGGGCGCGCGGCACGAAGGTCGTGGTGATCGACCCGCGGCGCACCGCGTCCTGCGACGGGGCCGACATGCACCTCGCCAACGCGCCGGGGGGCGACGTGGCGTTGTTCAACCGACTCCTGCGGGCGATCCACGAGGGGGGCGCGGTCGACCGCGGGTTTCTGCCCCGCGCGCAAGGCTACGACGCAGCCTTGGCCGCCGCCATGGCCGACACCGGCGAAACGGGGCTGAGCGAGGCCGAGATTGCCGCCTTCTGCCGGCTCTGGACCCGGACCGAGCGGGTCGTGACGATCTACAGCCAGGGGGTGAACCAGTCGTCGAGCGGCACCGACAAGGTGAACGCGATCCTGAATTGCCACCTGGCGACAGGCCGGATCGGCAAGCCCGGCATGGGGCCTTTCAGCGTCACCGGCCAGCCCAACGCGATGGGCGGGCGCGAGGTGGGGGGGCTGGCGAACATGCTGGCCTGTCACCTCGATATCGAGAACCCCGATCACCGGGCCGCCGTGCGCGGCTTCTGGGATGCGCCCGCGATGCCGGACGCGCCGGGACTGAAGGCCGTGGAGATGTTCCGCGCGGTGGGTGACGGCAGCATCAAGGCGCTCTGGATCATCCACACCAACCCCGCGGTTTCCATGCCCGAGGCCGATGCGGTGCGCGCCGCCATCGCCGGCTGCGACTTCGTGGTGGTGAGCGACGTGACGGGCGCCACCGACACCGCGCGGCTGGCGCACGTGCTGCTGCCCGCCGCGGCCTGGGCGGAAAAGGACGGGACGGTCACCAACTCGGACCGCACGATCAGCCGCCAGCGCGCGGTTCTGCCCGCGCCGGGAGCCGCCCGGCCCGACTGGGCGATCCTCGCCGAAGTGGGGCGGCGCATGGGCTGGACCGCGGCGTTCGACTACGCGAGCCCGGCCGAGATCTTCCGGGAATACGCGGCGCTGTCGGGCATCGCGGGGCGCTTCGGGCGGGATTTCGACATCTCCGGCCTCGGCGGGCTCGACGCGGCGGGTTACGACGCCCTGCCGCCGACGCGCTGGCCGGTGACGGCGCAGCGCGAGGGGGGGCGGTTCTTCGGCGATGGCGCCTTCTTCCATGCCGACGGCAAGGCGCGCCTCCTGCCCGTGACCGCCCGCGCCCCTGCCGCCGCGCCCTCGCCCACCTACCCGTTCCGGCTGAACACCGGCCGGGTGCGGGACCAGTGGCACACGATGACGCGGACGGGCCTGAGCGCGAAGCTCTCGGCGCATCTGGCCGAGCCGTTTCTCGACATCCACCCCGCCGACGCGGCGCGGCTGGGACTGAAGGCGGCGGACCTCGCCGAAGTGGAGAGTGCCCATGGCCGGGCCGTCCTGCGGGTCCGGATCACGGATTCCGTGCAGCAGGGGCAGCTTTTCGCGCCGATGCACTGGACCGGCGAGACCGCGCCCTCGGGCCGGATCGACGCGCTGGTCGCGGCGGTGACGGACCCGGTCTCGGGGCAGCCCGAGAGCAAGGCCGCGGTGGTCGCGGTGCGCCGGATGGCGGCGGCCTGGTATGGGTTCGCGGTCTCCACGACCCCGATACGGCCCGATTGCACCTACTGGGCCCTTGCCACGACACGCAACGGCTACCGCGCGGAACTCGCGGGGGGCTCGGTGCCCAGGGACTGGGAGACCGAGGCGCGGCGGTTCTTCGGGCTCGGGTCCGCTGACGCCAGCTCGATCATCGACACGGCGCGGGGCACGGCCCGGATCGCGCTGGAGAAGGACGGGCGGCTTCTGGCCGCGCTCTTCGTCTCGCCCGGGCCGGTGGCGGTGATGCGCGACCACCTCGCCGCCTTGCCGGGAACGGGCGCGGACGGCGTGCTGGTCGGGCGCCCCCCCGCCGACAGGCCGGACCCCGGCCCGGTGCTCTGCGCCTGTTTCGGCGTGGGGGTCAACACCATCGTCACCGCCATCGAAACCCGGGGCCTGATGAGCGTCGAGGCCGTCGGCGCGGCGCTGGAGGCGGGAACCAATTGCGGCTCCTGCCGGCCCGAGATCGCGGCCCTGCTGACGCGCGCGCAGCAGCGGGAGGCCGCGGAATGAGCCTCGCCACCCATGTCGCCACGCTGGGGCGCGGCCCCGGGCGGTCGCGCTCCCTCACCCGCGCGGAGGCGGCGGAGGCCATGGCCGAAATGCTCTCGGGCGAGGCCGCGCCCGAGGCGGTGGGGGCGATGCTCATGCTGCTCAGGATGAAGGGCGAGACGGCCGATGAGATCGCGGGCCTTGCAGGCGCGGCGCAGGCCGCCTGCCCGGCCCTGCCCGGCGCGGCGCTGGACTGGCCGAGCTATGCCGCGGGGCGGACCCGGGGCCTGCCGTGGTTCCTGCTTTCCGCACGGCTGGTGGCACGGGCGGGTTACCCGGTGGCGCTGCATGGCTGGAACGGGACGGACGCAGCGGTGCGGGCGCATCTGGGGGCGGCAGGCATCCCGCTCGCCCGGACAATCGCAGAGGCGCAGGCCGCACTCGAACGCGGACGGATCGTCTACCTGCCGCTGGAGGCGCTGCACCCGGCCCTGTTCGCGCTGCTGTCGCTGCGGTCCGTGCTGGGCCTCCGGTCCTGCATCAACACGGTCTGCCGGATGCTGAACCCCGCGCGAGCCCCGGCAAGCGTGCAGGGCGTGTTCCATCCGTCCTACAGGCTGTTGCAGGCCGATGCCGCGGCGTTGCTGGGCTGGCAGGCGCTGACCGTCATCAAGGGCGGCGGCGGCGAGTTCGAACGGCACCCCGGCAAGGCGGCGGCCGCTTTCGGCCTGCGCGCAGGCGCGGGATACGAGAACACCTACCCCCCGGCGCGGCAGGACGCGGTGCGCCTGTCCGAAGGTCCGCAAGCGGGCACGACCCTCGCGGGGCTCTGGGACGGTACGACCCCGGACGCCTTCGCCGAAGAGGTCGTCATCGGCACCGCGGCCCTCGCGCTCGACACGCTTGGCGCGGCGCGGCCCCACGAAACGGCGCGCCGGCTCTGGGCGGCGCGCGGCACCGGGCAGGAGGCCGCGGCATGAAGAGCTTTCCCATGTTCATCCGGACCACGGGGCGACGGGTGGTCATCGCGGGCGGCGGTGAGCAGGCGGCGCAGAAAGCGCGGCTGATCCTCAAGACCGATGCGCGGATCGTGCTGGCGGCCCCCGTGCTCGACGACGAACTGGCGGCACTGGTCGCCGCCGGGCGGGCCGAACACCACGATGGAGCAATCGGCGCGACCCTGTTCGAGGAGGCGGCGATGGCCTTCGTCGCCACCGGCTGCCCCGGCTGGGACGCGAGCCTGCACGCGCTGGCGCAGGCCGCGCGCTGCCCGGTGAACGTGGTCGACCGGCCGGACCTCTGCGACATCACCACGCCGTCGATCGTGGACCGTGACCCGGTGGTCGTCGCGATCGGGACCGAGGGTACCGCCCCGGTGCTGGGCCGCGCGCTGAAGACCCGGATCGAGACGATGCTGCCCGCCAATATCGGCGGGCTGGCGGCGCTGGCCGGGCGGTTGCGCGCCAGCGTGGCGGCGGGGGTGCCGAGGGCGGCGCGGCGCGCCTTCTGGGCCTGGGTCTTCAAGGAAGGGCCCCGCACGGCATGGACCCGCGGGGCCGAGCGCGAGGCCGCGCAGGCGATCAAGGAGGCCATCGCGGCGGGCGGCGCGCCCGGCGGGGCAACGACCGGGTCCATCGCGCTGGTCGGGGCCGGGCCCGGGGCGCGCGACCTGCTGACGCTCCGCGCCGTCGAGCGGCTGCAGGAGGCCGACGTGATCTTCTACGACCGGCTGGTGGACGTGGAGGTGCTGGAACTGGCCCGCCGCGATGCCGCGCGGGTCTTCGTCGGCAAGCACGTGGGCGCGCACGGCTGGCCGCAGGCGCGGATCAACGCGGTGATCGTGGCCGAGGCCCTGAAGGGCCGCCGGGTGGTCCGCCTGAAATCGGGCGATCCGGGTATCTTCGGGCGCGCCGGCGAAGAGATCGAGGCGGCACGCGCGGCCGGGATCCCGGTCGAGATCGTGCCGGGCGTGACCGCGGCCTCGGCGGCGGCGGCGGCCCTTGGCCACAGCCTGACGGAACGGGGCGTGTCGGACACGCTGGTCCTGTCGACCGGCACCGGCCGGGCAGAGGCCCCCCTGCCCGACTGCACCCGCTTTGCCGGACCGGGAACGACGACGGCGATCTACATGGGCGTGCGCCAGGCCGACCGGATCTGCGCCGCCCTCAGGGCCCGCGGCTTGCCGGAGGCATCGCCGGTCGAGGTCTGTGTCGATGTCTCGAAACCCTCGCAAAGGCTGCTATCGACGACGCTGTCGGGGTTGGCGGAACGACTGGCGGCGGGCAAGGTCCGGGGCTGCGCGATCCTGCTGGTGACCTGGCCGATGGACGCGGTCGCGGTCCGCGCGGAGGCGTCCAGGGCGGGATCGGGCACGGATCGCCTCAGGCTCGCGTGACCCGGGCAAGGCGGCGCCGGGCAGCAATCTCGAGGCGGTGCTGCTGCTGCGGCACGGGGCCGATCCCTGGCGGCAGCCGGTGGTCCGGATCGCCGGCTTCGACGTGGTGTCCGACAGCGACCACCGGATCAACGCCAACCTGTCCCCGGTGTCGATGGAGATGGCCTTCCGCATCGCGCGCGAGGGCCATTATCGCGGCGGCGGCGAGGCGGAGGTCGATGCCGTGATCGGGGCCCACGCGGCGCTGGCGGAGCAGCTTGCCGGGGTCAGCGGGCCGGAGGCGCTGCATGGCGTCTGGATGTTCCAGAAGGTGGTGCCGCTGGTCCTTGAACAGACCGGGCGGCCGGCAGAGGGCGACATCGCCACGGTGCTGGGTATGGAGGTGCCCGACGGGACCGGCGGTTTCTGGCTGGCCCCCGGCGAGATCTGGTCCCCCGACATCGAGGCGCAGCGCCCGCTCGACGACAACCAGTTCGGGCGCGAGCGCTGGGATGACCACTAGCATCCGGGGCGACGCCATATCGGACATGTGCGTCAGGCGCGCCGGTATGCTGAACATCGACATCTACGACCGGCCGAGGTCGATCCTGCCCGACCCGCTGAAACCCTACTGGGACATCAACAAGTCCGGCTGGGAAGTCCGGGAGGAATGGCGCAAGTCGCCCGAGGACGGCTTTCTCGCCCGGCTCCACGTGCCGAGGGCGCAGGGCGCCGCCGATCTGGCCGGGCTCTGTCCGCCCGTCCTGTGCTTCCGCGGCAGCGACAGCGACAGCGAAGGCTCGGATTTCGAGGAGATGGCCGTCGGGATGCGGCTGCAATGCGATTTCCTCTACGACCTCTGGAACGGCGGGGTCACCGTGCGCCGGGCCGAAGACGTGGTGATCGACCATTCGGTCAGCCATGGCGCGGCCAACCTGAACGGCAGGACGATGGCGGAACTCGACGCCGTCAGCGCCGGGCGGGGCTGGCGGAAGAAGTGGCTGTTCAACGCGGTGGCGGGCAGCTACGCCACCCAGATCGGCCGCTGGCGCATCGGCCGGGCCGACCTGACCCTGACCTGGACCGCCAGCGCCGCGCTCTGCTACGGGACCAGCGGCGACAGGGCGGTGAACTTCGCCCAGGGACTGGGCGAGGACACCCCGCAATACCGGCGGGCGGTGGAACTGGGGCGGCAGGTGGCGACGCTGGCGGCGCAGCACTTCGGCAACCGGCTGATCAACACCGGCCATTCGCTTGGCGGCGGACTCGCCTCCTGCGCGGCGATCGCGGCGCGGGTCGCCCAGCCCGACCTGGTGATGCGGTCGGTGACCTTCAACGCCGCCGGCCTGCACCGGCACCAGGCGCAGCGCGCGGGCGGGACGCGCTCGACTGCGGGGGACGTGCCGGTGCGGGCGCTGCTCGTGGAGAACGAGATCCTCTCCTCGATGCAATCGCGTTCACGGCTCGTGCCGTTCCTCGCCGACCTTCTCGTCTGGGGCAACCAGAGCATGCCCTCGGCGGTCGCGGCCCCCACGCCGGAGGCCGGCATCAGCCCCGGCGCGATGCCGATCAGCCGCAAGTCCTACGCGCCGCAGGGCAGACCGCTCCCGGTTCTGTTCACGGCCGACAGGCAGATGCTCGACCCGCCGATGACGATCATCCCCGACATTGTCGGGCTGGCCAACTCGGTCAGTGACGTCAATGCCTTCGTCCGCAGCCTCGCCGATTTCCTGCTGGTCCGGCTGAGCGAGGGCGACGTGATCGGATACGGGGAAATGTGGGACGCGGCGCGGGGCTTCGGCGCCATGCCCGCCGAGGTGGGCGCCGCCATCGGGACCGCGGTCATGGAAAGCGCCGCGCCCGAAATCCATGACGCGCTCAACCCCGATCTGGGCGCCAACGACTGCCACGACCGGATCCTCGAACCCTTCGTCCACGACCTTCTCGAGGACGTGGTGACGCTGGCGCGGTCCATGCTCGCCTCGGGCGAGTATCACACCTTCTGGCCCTGCGCGTTCACGTTCTGCATGGACGGCTGAGCGGTCTCACTCGAAGAACAGCAGTCTGCCCACCGTGTTCCCCGGCCCGTTCGGCCCGGCGCACTTCATGTCGTAGAGATTGTCGTTCTGGATCAGTTCGGCGCCGTGGACGAAGACCGGGGTCCTATTCGAGATGGGCCTGCAATGGCCCTTGTTGACCCCGGACCTGATGCCGCCGCTCGATCCCGGCTCGTCGCCCCCGAAGGCCAGCCCGCAGGTCAGCGGCACCTCGTTGACCAGTTCGGGGGCGGTCCGCTCCCAGCCCCGTCGCCGCGGAACCCAGGCCGACGGCCCCCGCACGCGGAACTGGTAATGGAGCCGGTCCGGGACCGTGATCTCCACCTCCCAGTCGCTCCGGGGCTTGCCCTCGGTCGAACGGACGATGGCGGCGTTGGACAGATCCGTCCCCCGCTTGCCGGGCGGGATGTCCTGGTCCCGTATCAGCGGCGTCCACGCCGGATCGCCGTCGAAGACGTCCTCCAGCCCGATCTCCGGCCCCGGCTCGGCCCGCAGCACGCCGTCCGGAAAGCGCCTGAAGGCCGCCTTGGCGATGACGGCGCCCGCCTCCCGGTCGTCCGGCATCCAGTGCTTGAAGAACCTCGTGGACCGGCGGGAAACGACTGAAAAGCTTCATCAAACCCGTGCAAGGTGCAACGGCGACACCGCACCAGACCACCGTCCCGCCGGGGCCAGAAGCGGAAATGCGGGTCCGTTCACCGCAGGCGCCCGAGGCAGCGGCCCGACGCTCCGGCCCGAACGGGAGGCGACGCGGCACCCTGAACCCTGCAACCGCCGCGCTTGGGTCCGAAACCGGGGCCGAGGCGCCCCTCTCGGGGCCTCCTCCGGCACCCTGTCCCGTCAGACGTCGAACTTCACCCCCTGCGCCAGCGGCAGGCTCGCCGAGTAGTTGACGGTATTGGTCTGCCGCCGCATGTAGCCCTTCCACGCGTCCGAGCCGCTTTCGCGCCCGCCCCCGGTTTCCTTCTCGCCGCCGAAGGCACCGCCGATCTCGGCGCCGGACGGGCCGATGTTCACGTTGGCGATGCCGCAGTCCGAGCCGCTGCCGGACATGAAGGTCTCGGCCTCGCGCATGTCCATGGTGAAGATGCAGGACGACAGGCCCTGCGGCACGCCGTTGTGCAGCGCCATTGCCTCGTCGAAGCTGTCGTAGCCCATGACGTAGAGGATCGGCGCGAAGGTCTCGGCCCGGACGATGTCGGTCTGTCCGGGCATCACCGCGATCGCCGGCGAGACATAGGCACCGCCGTGCACGTCCCGGGTGACCGGCGCGCCGCCATGGATGGTTCCGCCCTGCGCCCGCGCCGCATCCAGCGCCGCCTGCATCGCCCGCAGCGCGGCGTCGTCGATCAGCGGGCCGACGAGGGTGCGCCCGTCGCGCGGGTCCCCGACCGGCAGGGAGGCATAGGCGGCCACCAGTTTCCCGATCAGCGTGTCCCTGACAGAATCGTGCACGATCAGGCGGCGCAGGGACGTGCAGCGCTGCCCGGCCGTTCCCACGGCGGAAAACACGATCGCCCGCACCGCCATGTCGAGGTCCGCGCTGGGCGCCACGATCATCGCGTTGTTGCCGCCGAGTTCGAGGATCGCGCGCCCGAACCGCGCCGCCACCTTCGGACCCACGATGCGGCCCATCCGTGTCGACCCGGTGGCCGACACGATCGGCACCTCCGCCGATCCGACCAGCGCCTCGCCGATGGCCGGGCCGCCGATGACGAGCTGCACCAGCCCCTCGGGTGCGTCGCCGAACCGCTTCAGGGCGCGGGCCATGATCTTCATGCAGGCCATCGCGGTCAGCGGCGTCTTTTCCGACGGTTTCCAGATCACCGGGTCGCCGCAGACCAGCGCCAGCGCCGCGTTCCACGACCACACCGCGACCGGGAAGTTGAAGGCGGTGATGACGGCGCAGGGGCCCATCGGGTGCCAGGTCTCCATCATCCGGTGGCCGGGCCGTTCCGAGGCGATGGTGAGGCCGTAGAGCTGGCGCGACAGGCCGACGGCGAAATCGCAGATGTCGATCATCTCCTGCACTTCGCCGAGGCCCTCCGAGACGATCTTGCCCGCCTCCAGCGTGACCACCGCGCCAAGCTCGGCCTTGGCCGCGCGCAGTTCCTCGCCCAGCAGGCGGACCAGCTCGCCGCGCCGGGGCGCGGGCACGTCGCGCCAGGCCCTGAACGCGGCTTGCGCCCGGGCGATGACGGCCGGCATGTCGGCGACGGGGGTCTCGGCAACGCGGGCCACTTCGGCGCCGTCGATGGGCGACCGGACGGCAAGCGTCCCGCCCGCGAGATCGGCCTCGGTCAGGCCGGCGGCCTTCAGGGTCTCGGCATGGGTCATCTCAGCGTCCTTTCGTCACGAACTGGCGTTGGTCGTCGCGGCCCATGGAGATCAGCAGCGGGGTTTCCGCCTGCCGGGCCTGGAAGTCGGTCCTGTCGGCCATGCCCCGCCAGCCGGCGGCGATGAGCGACTGCGCCACCGCGCCGCCGAGCGTGGTGCCGGGGCCGGTGACGATGAAGAGATCGGGGGCGAATTCGCGCGCGGCGACGGCGACCGCGCGGGTGAAGTCGTAGGTCTCGGTGACCTGCCGGCCCAGCGTGTAGTCCCGAAGGCCGTCGAGATCGCAGGCCCCCGGCCACCAGATCGCCCCCCGCCCGTCCACCAGCGGCAGGGCGGGCTGGCGGAACATCCCGGGCCCGAGCCGCGCCCGGCCGCGCTCGGCAACGGGCGCCTGCAGCGCGGTGTGGAACGCCGCGTGATTGGCGAGCCGCATCGGAAACCGGCCGTCGACGGGCGGCACGGCGGCCTCGAAGGCCGCGAGCCCGGCGTCGTTCCCGGCGATCACCAGCATCCCGCCGAGGTCGATGGACAGGTCCAGCACATGCCCCGGCCGCCCGCCGATCTCCGCCACCAGCGCCAGAAGCCGCGCCTTGCGGTCCGGGTCGGGCCGCCAGTCCTCGCCCACGTGGGGGTAGACGAGCTGCCCGCCGATCAGCGCCTCCTGCATCAGCGTGCCCATGGTGTTGACCACCTCGAAGCCGTCCCCGGCCGACAGCGCGCCGCCGCCGGCCAGCGCGGAATACCAGCCCATGGAATTGCCGGTGACGGCGACGACCTGAACCGTTTCCGGGTCGACCGACAGTGCGTCGCCGAGCGTGGCGGCGTAGATCAGCGCGCTCGCGTTGTCGCCGCGGCTGTGGGTGGCGACCGAGTAGCGCGGCGCGCCGTCGAGCGCGGTCAGCGTCTCCTGGCCCAGCGCCGCGCGGCGCGCGTCGAAGGCCGCGAGCAGCGCCCGGTCGGGGAAATGCCGCGTCAGCGACCCGAGTTCGGTCTTGGTATAGGTGCCCCGGCCCGGACAGATCACGACGGCGGTCTTCATCGCTTCACCAGCGCCTTCGCTGCCGCGACGATGCTCTCGACCGACGGCATGGTCGCGGCATAGGCCGGGCCGGTCGCGATTAAGCTGTCCGTCGAGACCTCCCGCGCCACCGGCACGTCGGTGCGTTCCGCGAACAGCGCCATCAGACCCTCGGCCACCCCGCCCGAACGGCGGGTCTCGTCGACGATCAGGATGTGCCTCGCCCCGGCCACGGCCCGCAAGAGCCCTTCCTCGGGCAGCGGCGACAGCCAGCGCAGGTCGACGATCCGCGCGTCGATCCCCGCCGCCTGCAACGCCGGCTCCGCCTTGCGGCTGAGGTAATGGCCGTTGCCGAAGGTCACGATGGCAAGGTCCGTGCCCGTCCCGTGCACCCCCACCTCGCCGAGCGCAATCCGCTCCAGCGGCGGCGGATAGAGGGTCATCCACGCGCCGTCCTTGTCCGCGTGCAGGTCGCGCATCGGGTAGAGCGCGATGGGTTCGAGGAACACGACCACGCGCTGCTCCTCCCGCGCCAGCCGCACGCATTCGCGCAGCATCCGCGCCGCGTCGGCCCCGGCGGACGGACAGGCGAGGATCACGCCCGGAATGTCGCGCAGCACCGCGACCGAATTGTCGTTGTGGAAATGCCCGCCAAAGCCCTTCTGGTAGCCCAGCCCCGCAATGCGGATGACCATCGGGTTGGCATACTGCCCGTTCGAGAAGAACGGCAGCGTCGCCGCCTCGCCCCTGAGCTGGTCCTCGGCATTGTGGAGGTAGGCCAGGAACTGGATCTCCGGCATCGGGACGAAGCCGTTCTGCGCCATGCCGATGGCGAGCCCGAGGATCGACTGCTCGTCGAGCAGGGTGTCGATCATCCGGTCGGTGCCGAAGCGCTGCCAGAGCTTCTGCGTCACGCCGTAGACGCCGCCCTTCCGGCCCACGTCCTCGCCCATCATGACGATCTCGGGATGCTCCAGCATCAGGTCGGTCAGCGCGAAATTGAGGATGCGCGACAGCGGCTGCGGGTCGTCGAGCGCCTTGAGGTCGCCGCCGAAGGCCGCCGCCCGCGCCGCCGGGTCCGGCCCGTTGGTGGGCCGGCATTGCCGCGGCGGCGGGATCAGGCTCGCCATCACCTCGGCGGCGGTGCGTAGCCGCGGTCGTGTCACCGCCTCTGCGGCGATGCGGGCGACGCGGTCCGTGGTCTCGTCGTAGATCGCCAGCGCCCGGTCCGGCGACAGCGCCCCCGCCTGATCCATCAGCCGCACCGAATGCAGAAGCGGGTCGTTCGCTTCCTCGGCCTCGACCTCGGCCTTCGACAGGTAGGTGGTGGGCACGTCGGCGCCCGCGTGCCCGTAGAGCCGGATCGTGCCAAGGTGCAGGAAGGCCGGGCGCTTGCGGGCGCGGACGTAGGCCGCCGCCTCCCCCGCCACGCGGTAGGTCTCGTAGAGGTCGAGCCCGTTGGCGTGGAAATAGGCGAGACCGGGCCGCGCGCGGAACCCGGCGGCGATCCAGCCCGACGGCGTCCTGGTCGAAATCCCGATGCCGTTGTCCTCGCAGACGAACAGGAGCGGCAGCGGGATCGACTGCCAGGCGGTCCACCCCGCGGTGTTGAACGCCCCCTGCGCCGTCGAATGGTTCACGGATGCGTCGCCGAAGCTGCAGCAGACGATGGCGTCGTCGGGCAGCGCCTGGTGTTCGGGCCGGTGCCGCCGCGCGGCGCCGATGGAATAGGCCGCGCCGACCGCCTTGGGCAGGTGGCTGGCGATGGTCGAGGTCTGCGGCGGGATGTTCAGCGGCTTCGACCCCAGCACCTTGTGCCGCCCGCCGCTGATCGGGTCCTCGGACGAGGCCGCGAAGCTCAGGAGCATGTCCCAGGCGATGGACTGCCCGGGCACCTGGCCCGCGCGGGCGATCTGGAAGGCGGCGTCGCGGTAGTGCAGGAAGGCCATGTCGGTGGGGCGCAGCGCGGCGGCCACCGCGGCCATCCCCTCGTGCCCCGACGACCCTATGGTGTAGAAACCCTGCCCCGCCTTCTGCATCGCCCGGCTCTGCAGGTCGAGCGCGCGGCTCAGGCATTGCGCCCGGAACAGGCCCACCGCCGCTTCTGGGCCAAGCGGCCCGGCGGGCGGCGCACCGGGCGGCAGGTCGCGGGCCGCCACGCGGCGCCGGAAATTCTCGTGAACGATCGCGGCGCGGTCCATCGTCCGGCCTTTCAGGAGAACGCCTGCAGCCCGGTCTGGGCGCGGCCGAGGATGAGCGCGTGCACGTCGTGCGCGCCCTCGTAGGTGTTCACGGTCTCGAGGTTCATCATGTGGCGCATCACCTGGAACTCCTCGGAGATCCCGTTGCCGCCATGCATGTCGCGGGCCAGCCGCGCGATGTCCAGCGCCTTGCCGCAGTTGTTGCGCTTGATGAGCGAGATCATCTCGGGCGCGGCGCGGGCCTCGTCCATCAGCCGCCCGACGCGCAGCGCCGCCTGAAGCCCGAGCGCGATCTCGGTCTGCATGTCGGCGAGTTTCTTCTGGTAGAGCTGCATCCCGGCCAGCGGCTTGCCGAACTGCCTGCGATCGAGCCCGTATTGCCGCGCCGCGTGCCAGCAGAACTCGGCCGCCCCCATCACGCCCCAGGCGATGCCGTAGCGCGCGCGGTTGAGACAGCCGAAGGGGCCCTTGAGACCCTCCACGCCCGGCAGCAGCGCGTCCTCGGCAACCTCCACCCCGTCCATCACGATCTCGCCGGTGGTCGAGGCGCGCAGGCTCAGCTTGCCCTCGATCTTCGGCGCCGAAAGACCCGCCAGCCCCTTCTCCAGCACGAAGCCGCGGATCCGGCCGTCATGGGCCTCGGACCTGGCCCAGACCACGAAGACATCGGCGAAGGGCGCGTTCGAGATCCACGTCTTGGTGCCGCTCAGCAGGTAGCCGCCCGAGACCTTCCGCGCCCGCGCCTTCATGCTGCCGGGATCGGAACCGGCGTCGGGCTCGGTCAGGCCAAAGCAGCCGATCCACGCCCCTGTCGCGAGTTTCGGCAGGTATTTGCGGCGCTGTTCCTCCGACCCGTAGGCGTGGATCGGATACATCACCAGCGAGGACTGGACGCTCATCATCGAGCGGTAGCCGCTGTCGACCCGCTCGATCTCGCGGGCGACGAGGCCGTAGCTCACGTATCCGGCCCCGAGCCCGCCGTGGTCCTCGGGAATCGTGGTGCCGAGCAGGCCCATCGCCCCCATCTCGGCGAACAGGCCGGGATCGGGGGTCTCGTCGCGGCAGGCGGCGATGACCCGGGGCTGCAGCACGTCCTGCGCAAAGGCCCGCGCCGCGTCGCGGATCATCCGCTCGTCCTCGTCGAGCTGGTCCTCCAGCCGGAACGGGTCATCCCAGGCGAAGGCCGCGAGGTCCGGCGCGTCCTTCGCCCTGAGTGCTGTCATGGTCATGCGGGCACACCTTCCAGAGCTTCGGTGATGCGCGCGATCCCCTCCCTCAGGGTCGCGTCGCCGTAGGCGAAGGACAGGCGCAGGTGGCCGGGCAGGCCGAACGCACGGCCGGGTACGACGGCGACCCCGGCCGTCTCCATCAGCCACGCGCAGAGGTCCGCATCGTCCTCGAACCGGCCGCCCCCGGCCTTCAGCAGACCGGTGACCGACGGGAAGGCGTAGAACGCGCCGTCCGGCTCGGGGCAGGTCATGCCGGGAATGGCGTTCAGAGCCGCGACGACGAGCCTGCGCCTTGCGTCGAGGATCGCGCGCCGTTCGTCGAGGATCGCGGGATCGCCCTGCAGGGCCGCCAGCGCCGCCCATTGCGCGATCGAGCAGGCCCCGGAGGTGACCTGCCCCTGCGCGGCAATCATCGCCCCGATCAGCTCCAGCGGCCCGACGCCCCAGCCCAACCGCCAGCCGGTCATCGACCAGGCCTTGGAGGCGCCGTTCACGATCAGCGTCCGGTCACGCAGGCCCGGCGCGGCCTCGGCGGCGGAGGTGAAGGGCACGAAGCTCAGGTGCTCGTAGATCTCGTCCGACAGGAGCCAGACGTGCGGGTGACGGTCGAGGACCGCGGCCAGCGCGGCGATCTCGGCCCGGCCGTAGATCGCGCCCGACGGATTCGACGGCGAGTTCAGCATCAGCCAGCGGGTGCGCGGCGTGATCGCGGCGGCAAGCTGGTCCGGCGTCAGCCGGAAGCCCTGCGCCATCGGGCAGGGCACCACCACGGGCACGCCGCCGCACATGCGCACGATGTCCGCATAGCTGGTCCAGTAGGGCGCCGGCATGATCACCTCGTCGCCCGAGTCGAGCGTCGCCAGCATGGCGTTGGCGATCACCTGCTTGGCCCCGGTCGAGACCACGGCCTGCGCCGCGCCAACGCCGTAGAGCGCCGCGACCGCCGCGCGCAGGTCACCGATGCCGGCGGTGGGCGGATAGGTCGTCCGCCCCTCCCGCGCCGCCCGGTGCGCCGCCTCCACAACATGCGGCGGTGTCGGCATGTCCGGCTCGCCGGTGGACAGCGACAGGATGTCCCGGCCCTCGACCTTCAGGCGCGCGGCACGTTCCGATATCTGGACGATCTCGGACAACTCGATGCCGTCGAGCCGACCGGCGCGGCGGAACCCGCCCATCAGACCTTGCCTCCGCGGTAATGCGCCCCGGTCCGGGTGGCGAAGAAGTCCTGCAGCGAAATGTCCTCCTGCCTGAGGAAACCCCGCGCCGGCAGCTTTCCGTCGCGGACCATCTCGATCACCGCGACCACCGACGAGGCCGTCGTCCAGGCGATCGCGGTCCGTTCGAGCCCGGCGATCTCGATCGGGTAGTAGGCGCGGACGAACTCCTTGCGGAACAGCCGGCCGCCCGTCCGGCCCTCCGCCGCGACATGGATGTAGACCACGTCGTCGCTCACCGGCGGCTTGGCGTGGACGAGGATCTGGCCCGCCTCCTCGCGCCGCTCGCGCATCAGGAGTT
Organism: Paracoccaceae bacterium; assembly: GCA_041628615.1. GTDB lineage: Bacteria > Pseudomonadota > Alphaproteobacteria > Rhodobacterales > Rhodobacteraceae > JAMWZF01. Next base: position 46,383 of record JBFKOW010000002.1, read on the forward strand.
CGTGGAAGAAGAAGTTCATCAGCTTCACGTGGCCCGGGTAGCGCATGGTCTTGTAGTCCATGTTCGGGACCCGGTCCTTGTAGGTCTCGCACATCGTGCCGAGCCCGCCGGAGGTGGTGAAGGCCTCGAGTTCTGTGCCGCCGATGAACAGCTTCTCGACCCATTCCATCGCCGAGACCCACTTGACCTGGCCTTCCTCGATGACCTCGCAGTCGTTGAGGTATTCGTTCACGACGCCCTCGGCGGACCAGTTGAACGAATATCCCATCAGGCCCGTGGGATGCTGCGGCAGGGCGCCGACCCGCATCTTGCAGGACCGGCACTCGTCGAACTGCGCGATAAGGTCGGCGCCGACGATCCCGACGAAGCCCGGCGCCAGCCCGCATTGCGGCGCCATCAGGCCCCTGGCGGTCTTCGACATCTCGATGATCGCCTTGGTGGTCGGAACGTCCTCGGTCAGGTCGAAGTAGTGGATGCCGGCGGCGTGGGCCGCCGCCGCGACGTCGGCGTTCAGGTGATAGGGCAGACAGGACAGCACACCGTCGACCGGGGCCAGCGCCGAGGCGAGAGCCTGCGGATCGGCGACCGAGACCCGGCGGGTTTCGAACGGCAGGTCGCGGGCGGGCGGCGTTGCGTCGATGCCGGTCACCGCGAAGCCGCTCTCGTGCAGAAGCTCGGCGGCCAGCGTCCCGACCTTGCCCAGCCCCAGTACCGCGATGGTCTTCATGCACACGTCCTCCGGGGCCTCCGCCCGGCGTCAGGATAGCGGCTTTCCTGTTGAGATTAATACACAGAAAGATACGATATTGATGAGATCAGGTAATGAATGCCGTGAAGCGCTTTCCGAACATCCCGTCGCTCTCGCTGCTCGGCAGCTTCGAAGCCGCCGCCCGCCACGAGAGTTACACGCTCGCCGCACAGGAACTCGGGGTCACCCAGGGGGCGGTCAGCAGGCAGGTCCGCGAACTGGAGAACGTGGTCGGGTTTGCGCTGTTCCAGAGGGTCGGACGGTCGGTCAGGCTGACCGATGCGGGGCGGGCCTTCGCGGCCGGGATCGCGTCCGACCTGGGCCGGCTTCAGACCTCGGTCAATCGCGCGATCGCCGGCGGCGAGGCGGTCTCGCTCCTGACGATCGCCGTCCTGCCGACATTCGCGTCGCGCTGGCTGGTGCCCCGGCTGCCGGATTTCAAGCGGCTCCGGCCCGGCATCGAACTCGAACTGCAGAGCCGGTCGGAACCGTTCGACCTGCAGCACGGCCAGGTGGACCTGGCGATCCACTACGGGCGCGCGGACTGGCCGGGCGCGCGGCTGGTCCACCTGTGCCCGGAGGACCTCGTCGTCGTCGCCTCGCCCGACCTGGTGGAGCGGTTCGACCTCGCCGGAGCGGGGCGTCCCTTCGACGCGCCGCTGCTGCATCTGACCTCCCGGCCGGACCTGTGGGCACGGTACTGGACGCAGCTCGGGATGCCCGGGCGGAACACCTTTCCCGGCCCGCGCTTCGACCAGTTCTCGATGCTGATTTCCGGGGCCATCGCCGGCCTCGGGGTGGCGATCCTACCGGCCTACCTGATCGAGAGCGAACTGGCCTCGGGCAGTCTCCGGGCGGTCGGACAGGTGGCGGCGGCACCGGACGAAGGGTATTTCGTCGCGACACCGATGGGGCGGTCGAGCGAGCTGGCCCGCGCCTTTTCCGACTGGCTGAGGCGACAGGTCCGCCGGCGGGCCGGGCGGGCGGGAAACCGCGGCCCGGCGCGATAGGCCGGCGCGGGCGTTGCTGGGCCCGGTTCCGCCGCCTGGCGCGGCAGAACCGGCCCGGATCAGGCGACGCGGCCGGTGAACAGGGCGTCGTAGCCGAACAGCGCCGCGGCGCCCCCGGTGTGCAGGAACACGACCCTCTCGCCCTTCCTGAATTGGCCCTTGCGGACGAGGTCGATCAGGCCGGCGGCACCCTTGGCCGAGTAGACCGGGTCGAGCAGCAGCCCCTCCAGTTCGGCGAACATCCGGATCGCCTCGAGTCCGCCCTCGGTGGCGATGCCGTAGCCCGCGCCGACGTAATCGGTGTTGGCGACCACGTCCTCGCGCGCGACGACGCCCGGACAGCCCAGCTTTTCGGCGGTGGCGACGGCGAGGTTGAAGACGTTCTCTTCCTGCTTGGGCTTCGGCGCGCGGACGCCGATGCCCAGCAGCGGGATGCGCGCGTTCATCGCCTTCAGCCCGGTGATCAGCCCGGCCTGGGTGCCGGCGCTGCCGGTGGCGTGGACGATGTGGTCGACGGTCAGGCCGCGGTCGTTGAACTGGCCCAGCATCTCGAAGGCGCAGTTGACGTAGCCCAGCGCCCCGGTCGGGTTCGAACCGCCGCCCGGGATGGTGTAGACCTTGCGGCCCTCGGCGCGGAACCGGTCGGCCACCGCTTCCATCTCGGCGTTCATGTCGCCGCCGCCGGGCCGCTTCTCGGTGGTGGCGCCGTGCAGGTGGTCGAGCAGGACGTTGCCGTTCATGTTGTAGTTCGGATCGTTCGACCCGGTCCGGTCCTCGAGCAGGATGTGGCAGGCCATGCCCAGCCGCGCGGCGAAGGCGGCGGTCTGGCGGGCGTGGTTGGACTGGGTCGCGCCCTGGGTCATCACCATGTCGGCCCCGGCCAGCTCCGCCTCGGCCATCAGGAACTCGAGCTTGCGGGTCTTGTTGCCGCCGGTGGACAGGCCGGTGCAGTCGTCCCGCTTGATCCAGATTTCCGGGCCGCCCAGCTCGGCGCTCAGCCGGTCGAGCCGTTCGAGCGGCGTGGGCAGGTGGGCGAGAAACCGGCGGGGATAGCGGGCGAGATGCATCGGGGGGGCGTCCTTGAGTTGATCTATCCGGGGATTACAGGATAGAAACCTCGCTATCCAGCGGAGACTTTGCATGGTATATTGCATATTCCGCAAGTTGGCGAAGGGCGCCCGGGATGCAGCACGACTGGATCGAGAACATCGTCGCGGTGATCGACGCGGGCTCCTTCGCGCGGGCCGCCGAGCGGCGCAACATCACCCAGTCCGCCTTCACCCGCCGGATCGAGGCGATCGAGCGCCAGGTCGGCGCGCCGCTTTTCGACCGGGGCCGCAAGCCGATCGTGCTGCGCCCGGAGGTGCGGGCGCTGGAGGCGGAGCTGCGGGCGCTGCTGTCGCGCCAGCAGCGGCTGGTGCAGGACCTGCGCACCGCCGCGCGGGATGACGGCCGGGCGCCGGTCACCCTCGCCTGCCAGCACGCGATCACCTCGACCCTGTCGCCAGGCCTGGTGCGCCGGTTCGCGGCGGCGGGCTGGGAACCCGTCCGCGTGCGGTCGGGCAACCGGGACGAGTGCCTGTTGCTGCTGGTCTCTGGAGAGGCGGATTTCGTGGTCACCTACGCGGTCGCCGGGTCGGGACCCGAGGCGGGAACCGGGTTCGTCGAGCATGTCATCGGCCGCGACCGCCTGCTGCCGGTCGCGGTTCCGGGGCTGGGCCTCGACGACAGCGGCCGGCTGCCGGTCATCGGCTACCCGCCCGACGTGTTCTTCGGCGAGGTCGTCGAGCGCCGCCTGCTGCCCGCCCTGCCCCCGGAGGTCCGGCTGCGGCGGCGGGCCGAAACGGCGCTGACCCTCGCCGCCTACCGCTACGCGGCGGACGGGCTTGGCGTGGCGTGGCTGCCCGAATCGCTCGTTGCGGCGGACCTGCGCGCCGGGCGGCTGGTGCGTCCGCCGGCCGCCGGCCCGGACCAGTCGCTCGACGTGCGGCTGATCCGGCTGGCCGAACCGCCGCGCGCCGCCGCGCTGGCGGCATGGGACGTGCTGGCCGCGTCGCCCGGCCTAGAACGCCTCCCAGATCCGCCGCCCCACGGGATCGAGCCGCTCGGGCGAACAGAACAGCGAGATGGTGAGCCGGGCGACCCATGACGGCCCGCCCATCCGGACCAGGGTTCCGGCGGCAAGCTCGTCCTGCACCGAGAATTCGGGCAGCCACGCCACCCCGCCGCCGGCCAGCGCCCGGCGCTTGATCGCTTCGGCCAGCGCATCCATGTAGCGCAGGTCCAGCGCCGTTTCGCGGTCGCCGATGGTGCGGTCGACCACGGTTCCGAGGAACGTGTCGGGGTCGTAGCTGAGATAGGGCACGGCGACCCGGCTCGGCCCGCCGAGGGTCCAGCCGTGACGCAGCGCGGCGGCGTGCTGGGCCACCGGGATCAGGTCCTCGGTGCAGATGTCCTTCCGCACGAAACGGGTCTCGTCGAGGATCGGCTGCACGTGCTGGTGCCGGTAGTAGAGCAGGAAGTCGCAGGCTCCGTCCGTCAGCAGCTGGCAGCAGGCCGCCATCGTGTCCGAGATCACCCGCGTCCGCAGGTCGGGGATGTCGCGCTCGAACTCGGCGATCCGGGACTGCAGGAAGTTGACCGAGATCGCGTGCAGCGCGGCGAAGCGCTGCAGCGGCAGCTTGCCCCGCTCGGCGCTGCGGATCGCCTGCCGCGACCCGGTCAGGTCGGCCAGCGCCGACTGCGCCGTGGCGAGGAACTGCCGCCCGGCGGGGGTGAGTCGCACCGGGTAGCTCGACCGGTCGACGAGCGGCGCGCCGACCCAGGTTTCGAGCGATCGGATCCGGCGGCTGAAGGCGGACTGGGTGACGTGCCGCTCCTCGGCGGCGCGGGAGAAGTTGAGCGTCCTCCCGAGACAGACGAAGTCCATCAGCCAGTTGATATCCACGGCGCCTCCGGATCCGGCGGGGGTCGGCGGCGGCCGGCCGCCCGGCAGCGGCAGGATAGACCCCTGCCCCGGAACTATGCAAATCCGGAATGATTTCTTGTCACATCCGAATTGGCGCGGCCGGCCGACTTGCGCCTACGCTGGGTGTCGAGGGCGGCGCGCCCTGCGCGTCCCTCCCCCGCTGTCACGGCGGATCGCCGATCCGACCCAGACCGGACACCAGACAGGGAGACAGGAATGTCCAAGACGCTGACCACACTCATGACCACCGCCGGCATCACCGCCGCCGCCGTGCTTCCGGCGCAGGCCGAGACCACGATCCGGCTGTCCACCTACGTCAACGAGGCCGACATCCGCTACGACGGCTTCGTGCATTTCGCCGAACTCGTGGCCGAGAAGACCGGCGGATCGGTCGAGATCCAGATCTTCCCCTCCTCCACCCTGCACGGCTGGTCCGAGGGCGTCGACGCGCTTCAGGGCGGCGTCTCGGACATCAGCTGGATCCCGGCCGACGACCGGCTGCCCTGCTACCGGGTGACCTCGCTCTACCCGGCCGCCATCGACCTCGAGAACCAGGTGGCGATGGACGCCGCCTATGCCGAACTGATCCGGGCGGAAGCCGAGTCCGTCGGGCTCGTGCCGCTGTTCAACTCGAACTACTCCTACGACCAGGAGTGGTGGTTCGAGGAGCCGATCGCCGATCTCGGCAAGCTCGACGGCCAGCAGGTCCGGTCGATCGGGCCGCTGGTGTCGATGATGATTGAGACCTGGGGCGGCAACCCGGTCTTTGTGGCCCCGAAGGAGGTGTTCCAGTCGGCCGAACGCGGCGTCGTGGACGGCATCAACATGGGCGTCGCCACCTATTCGAGCTGGCAGCTCTGGGACGTGATGCCCTACATGGTCAACGCCAACCTGTTCTACGGCAACATCCAGTACATGATCAGCAAGGCGACCTTCGACCGCCTGACGCCGGAAGAGCAGGCCGCGCTGACCGAGGCCGCGATGGAGACCGAGACCTGGCTCAAGCCGCGCTACGAGGACTGGGTCGACCAGCGCGTCGGCAACGCGGTGATGAAGGGCGGCGGCGCCGCCGTCTCGATCAGCCAGGACAAGCGGATGGAACTGATCAACAGCGTCCAGGGCAAGTGGAACGAGGAAGTCCAGGCCGCCTGCGGCCCGGACCTGAGCGCCAGCATCCTCGGCCTGTTCGCCGAGAACGCGCCCTGATCCGGGCGGCCTGACGGTCCCGCCGGGCGCACCGTCCGGCCGGACCAGGCCGCCCCGGCCCGCCGGCGGCCCGCCACCCGGTTTCCGGGGCGCGGCCGCGGCCCACCACTCACCGCGACGGGGACCGGACCGGCCGGCCCGGTCCCCACCCGCGCCGTCCGCGGCGGCGCGCCCATCCATCCCGGAGGTCCCCGCCATGCTCGACCCCCTCGACCGCCTGATCGCCCGCGTCGAAACCCTCGTCGTCTGGCTCGCCGGCGTCGGCGCCGCGATCGTCCTCGTCCAGATGGCGTGGATCAGCTACGGCGTCTTCACCCGCTACGCGCTCAACGCCCCGGACCGGATGGTCACCGAGGCGACGGCGCTGCTGCTGTTCCCGGTGGCATTCGCCGGGCTTGCCTTCGCGCTGCGCGAGGACGCCTACCCGAAGGTCACGATGCTGACCGACCGGCTGCCGGCGCCGGGGCGCAAGCTGGTGGCGATCGTCAACCTCGCGGTGATGCTCGGGGTCGGGCTGTTCTTCTCGATCGCCGGGGTCGACGCGACGCTGCGGTCGTTCAACTCGGGCGCGTCCTCGGAAATCCTGCTCTGGCCCCGCTGGGCCTTCTGGGCGCCGGGCGCGATCTCCCTGGTCCTGTTCAGCCTCTACGCCACGCTGCGGCTGGTGCGGCTGGTTCTCACCCCGGCACGGGAGGTCTGAGACATGGAATGGTATGAAGTCGGCCTCGGCCTCCTCGGCCTGCTGGTGCTGCTGATCGGCATCGGCCTGCCCATCCCCTTCGCGCTGGCGGCGGCGTCGCTGCCGTTCCTCTGGCAGATCCAGACGTTCCAGACCTCGCTGGTCTCGTCGCAACTCAAGCTCTGGGGGGTCTGGATCGACTACATCCTGCTCGCCGTGCCGCTGTTCGTGTTCCTCGGCGAACTGATCGGCAAGTCGAACATCGGTCCCAACCTCTACCAGTTCCTGCACCAGGGGGTGCGGGTCCGGGGCTCCGCCGCCTACGGGTCGATCGGGGCCTGCGCCGGGTTCGGCGCGGTCTGCGGGTCGTCGATGGTCGGATCGCTCACCATCGGCGGGGTCGCGCTGCCCGAGATGCTCCGGCTCGGCTACGGCAAGCAGCTGTCCTCCGGCGTACTGGCCGCCGGCGGCACCCTGTCGGTGCTGCTGCCGCCGAGCCTGATCCTGCTGTTCTACGGCATCGTCACCGACCAGAGCATCGGCGACCTGTTCATCGCCGGGGTGATCCCGGGCCTGATCCTCGTCACCTTCTTCGCCATCGTGGTGATGATCTGGGGCGTGCTGCACCCCGAGGACATCCCCGAGCGGGAACAGGCGATGCGGATGGGCCTGTTCCAGATCGCCGCCACCGTGGGGCCGATCGCGCTGATCGGGCTGGTCATCACCGTCGCCATCTACGCCGGCATCGCCACCCCGACCGAGGCCGCGGCGGTCGCCGCGCTGCTCACGGTGATCCTCGCCTTCGGGGTCGGCGGGCTTGGCTGGGAGGGGTTCCGGGACTCGCTGTTCTCGACGATGCGGACGATGGGCTATCTCGGGCTCCTGCTTTCGGCCGGGACCCTGTTCGGCTTCGTGCTGACCTACTACCGGGTGCCCTACGAGTTCACCCAGCTGTTCCTCAGCTTCGACCTGTCGCCCTACGTCGTGCTGACCGTGGTGCTGATCTTCTACATCGTGCTGGGCATGTTCCTCGAACCGGTGTCGATGACCTTCATCACCCTGCCGACGATCTTTCCGCTGATGGCGGCGGCGGGGTTCGACCTGATCTGGTTCGGCGTGGTCTACACGATCACGATGGAGATCGCGGTGCTGACGCCGCCGGTGGGGCTCAATCTCTACGTCATCCAGGGGATCAGCCGGGGGCAGGTGACCATCGGCGAGGTGATCCGCGGCTGCCTGCCGTTCATCGCCGCGCTGGTGGCGCTGATCTTCATCCTGATCGCGTTTCCGCAGACCGCGCTGTGGCTGCCGGAGCAGATGAAATGACCGGCAAGGGCGACAGGCAGACCCTGGTCTTCGTCCACGGCTTCCTTGGCGGGTCAGAACAGTGGCAGTCCGAGATCGCCGCCTTCTCGGACCGGTTCGACGTGGTCGCGCCCGACCTGCCGGGCTTCGCCGGCGCGGCGGACCGGACCGCGCCCGACACCATCGGCGGATTCGCCGAGGCGGTGCTCGCCGATCTCGACCGGCGGGGGGTGGAGCGCTTCGTGCTGCTCGGCCACTCGATGGGCGGGATGATCGCGCAGGAGATCGCCGCCAGGGCCCCCGAGCGGGTGGAGCGGCTGGTGCTTTACGGGACCGGGCCGCTGGGCCGGATGCCGGAGCGGTTCGAACCGCTGGAGCAGTCGCTCGACCGGTTGTCCCGGGACGGGATGGAGGCCACGGTGGGGCGGATCGCCGCCACGTGGCTGCTGCACGGCGAAGCCGACCCGGCGTTTCCGCTGCTGTGCGAGATCGGAACCCGCGCCAGCGTCGCGGCCGCGCAGGCCGCGCTCCTGGCGATGGCGGCGTGGGATGGCCGCGATGCCCTGTCCCGGCTGACCATGCCGACGCTGATCATCTGGGGCGACCACGACCGGTCCTACCGCTGGCCGCAGGTCGAATCGCTGTGGACCGGCCTGCCCGACGCCGCCCTCGCGGTGGTGCCGGGCGCCGCCCACGCGGTGCACCTGGAAAAGCCGCGGCTGTTCCAGGCGCTGCTCGACGACTACCTCGCCGCCTAGCTCGGGTCAGGTCAGGACCGCTGCCACTGGCGGCGGGCCACGAGTCCGGCCGCGGCGACGAGCGCGATGCCGAGCCCGGCGGCCAGCATCAGCGGACTGTCCGCGCCGGAGGCGGTCACCTGGTAGGCGGCCTCCTCGTGGTGGGCGGCGGCGGCGCCGGCGGTCAGGGCAAGGATCGCCACGCTGAGAACTGTCTTCATCTGCTCAACTCCTCTTTGCGACTGGACAGGAAATCCCGGATGTCGAGGACCGATTTCTCGTCCATCGACACATAGATCAACCCCATGTTTGTCCGTTCCGAGACCATCTGTCCCGGAAACGGCAGGTAGCTCAACTCGCGGCTGCCGAAGGCGGGCGAGGCGGTGCCCACCTGCCACTCGGTGCGCAGTTCCACGTCTACCAGCTTGAGCGCCGTCGGTCCGCCGGTCCCCGGCCGCTCGAAGGGAACCCCGGCCAGCCGCAGGTAGGCGGTCTTGTCCGCCGCCTGCACGAAACCGTCGATGAACTGGGTGGCCAGCACCTGCAGCTCTGCCGCCGCATCCTCCGGCGGCAGGTGGCTGTGCAGGTGGTCGGTCTCGGCGTGGCGGTGGTTGTGGCCGATATGGCCGCCGACGATGTCATGGGGCATTGGACCACCTCCGCCCCTCGAACGCCCCGTGCGGGATGGTCACCGGCCTGTCGATATGGGCCTTGTGCTTGCCGAGATTGCCGGACGCCACGAGGCTCCCCAGCACGTCGACGATCACCCGCGTCCCCATGAGCGCGGTGATGTCGGAGGTGTCGTAGGGCGGCGAGACCTCGACCAGCTCCATGCCGCAGATCCCCTCGGCGGCCACCCTGGAGGCCAGCGCCAGCGCCTCGCGCGGCAGGAACCCGCCGGGTTCCGGCCAGCCGGTGCCGGGCACGAAGCCGCAGTCGATGCTGTCGATGTCGAAGGACATGTAGACCATGTCGACCCCGTCCCACGCCATCTCGAGCGCCATCTCGGCGGTCCTGTCGACGCCCATCCGCTCCATGTCGGACATGGTGATGATGTTGGTCTCGCGCTCGCGGGCGACCTTCACCGCCTCGCGCGGGACCTGCCAGCCGCCGATGCCCACCTGCACGAGGTTCCTCGCCGGCACGTTGGGCAGGTTCGTCGAATGAAACCAGGGGGTTGTGTGCATCCGTTCATCCAGGTCCTTCTCCTGGATGTCGGCGTGGCGGTCGAAGTGGACGATGCCGATCTTCTTGCTGGTGCATTCGGCGATGCCGCGCACGCAGGGGAAGCCGATGGAATGGTCGCCGCCGATCATGATCGGCAGGGAACCGCTTGAAAACACGTGGGATACCGCGCGGCTGATCTGGTCGAAGCTCTTCTCGATGTTGGCCGGGATGGTGAACACGTCGCCCGCATCGCAAAGCGTCATCTGCTCGCGGAGGTCCACCGCCATCTCGTAGTTGTAGGGGGTGTAGAGGGCGCTGATCCGGCGCACCCCCTGCGGGCCGAACCGGGTACCGGGGCGGTAGGTGGTGCCGCCGTCGAAGGGGATGCCCAGCACGGTGGCGTCGTAGTGACCCACCTCGGTCACGTCCTCGGCGTAGGGGGCCTTCAGGAAGGTGTTGATCCCGGCGTAGTGCGGCAGCTCGCCCCGGGCGAAGGTGGGGATCGACTTGTCCTCGATGCTGTCCGCGCCGGTCAGGCCCATACGCAGCGCCCAGCGGCGTTCCTCGTCCCAGCGGCCTTCGGGCAGGCCGGCCTCGGCCTTCATCGACTTCCAGCCCTGCAGCCGGGTGAGATCCGGATGGTGATGCCGCCGGTCCTCATGGCGAAGGTCGGCCGGGTGGCGTGAGCGCCGGCGCTCAGGCGGGCTCAGGAACATGGATGTTCTCCTCGATGGTCTGGAACGGGATGCCGCCGTTGCGGGCGTCGAAATCGTAGGTGATCGTTGCGCCGTAGGCGCCCGGGTCGTGCGGGTCCCAGCGGGGCTTGTCGAAGACGAGGACCCGGTCGCCGAGCTTGAAGCCCTCGGACAGATCGTGGGTGACCATGAACACGGTCATCCCCGTCTCGGTCCTGAGTTCCGTGAGGAAGGCGTGCATCGACAGGCGGGTGCCTGGGTCGAGGGCGCCGAAGGGCTCGTCGAGCAGCAGGATCCGGGGCCGCGCGGCCAGCGCCTGGCCGATGGCCAGCCGCTGCTGCATCCCGCCCGACAGGGTCGCCGGATACTGGTCGGCGACGTGGTCGAGCCCGATCCGGGCCAGGGTCGTGTCGGCCCGGGCCCGGGCGGCCCTCGATTTTTCGCCGAAAAATCGCCCCCACCCCGAGCGGAAGCTCTCGCCGGCGACGATGTTGTCGCGGACGGTCAGGTGCGGAAAGACCGAGTAGCGCTGGAACACCACGCCGCGGTCGAGCCCCGGCTCCCGCGCGGGGGGCTGGCCGGCCACCCGGATCTCGCCCCGGGTCGGCCGCTCCTGCGCCAGCAGCAGCCGCAGGAAGGTGGACTTGCCGCAGCCCGAGGCCCCGACGATGGAGATGAACTCGCCCTCCTCCACCGCCACGCTGACCCGTTCGAGGATCGGTCGCGCCCCGTAGGACTGGAACACGTTCTCTGCGGTCACGAAACTCACAGCGCCGCCTCCGTCCACGGGAAGGCCCGGCGCGACAGCCAGCGCAGGCACAGGTCCATCAGGAAGGCCAGCAGCGTGATCCACAGCACGTAGGTCAGGATCACGTCCATCGCGAGGAACCGGCGGACGAGGAAGATCCGGTAGCCCAGCCCCTGCTCGGCGGCGATCGCCTCGGCGGCGATCAGGAACAGCCAGGCAGGCCCGAGCGACAGCCGGACCGCCTGGATCAGTCGCGGCAGCAGCTGCGGCAGCGCCACCCGCAACGCGATGACCAGCGACGAGGCGCCCAGCGTCTCGGCCTTCACGATCATCTCGCGCGGGATCTCCAGCACGCGCGCCGACAGGTCGCGGATCAGGAACGGCAGGATGCCGACCACGATCAGCACCACCTTGGACACCTCGCCCAGCCCGAAGACGATGAACAGGATCGGCAGCACCGCCAGCGGCGGGATCATCGAGACCACCGCCACGAACCCCGCCAGCGTCGCCCGGACATGGGGCAGAAGCCCGACCAGCAGGCCGATCACCGTGGCCAGCGCCGCCGAGAGGCCGACGCCCAGCGCCAGCCGCAGCAGGCTGGCCCCGGTGTCGTGCCAGAGCAGGACCTTCCCGGAGCGCCGGTCCGGCTCGGTGAACAGCCGCTCGGCGGTGGCGGCGATGGTCGCGGGGGACGGCAACAGCTTGTCCGAGGGGTTCTCGGCCAGCCGGATCTCGGACCCGATGGCGTAGGCGGCCAGCACCAGGACGAAGGGCAGCGCCGCCAGCGCGGCGCGCAGCGCCACGCCCGGCTGCCGGTTGATCCACCGCATTGGCCCGTCCCCCGCGCCCGCCGCGCTCAGAGCGCGCCGTCCGCCGCCATCTGCATGTAGGTGGTGTCGAAGCGGAACCGCACGTTGTCCGGGTCGCCGGTGGTGGACCCGTCCGGGTAGGCCACGCCGACGAAATCGGCCGACGGCGCGCCTTCGCCGAGGATCCCCTTGTCGAACAGGAATTCGGCCACGCTGACCATGGTTTCGGGCAAGGCCGCGCTTTGGGTGAAGGCCACCGCGTCGGCCGGGGCGTAGAACATCTCGGTCGAGGCGAGCTGCGCCTTGTAGCCGTCGAGGTCGGTCCCCGACGCCTCGGCCATCGCGGTCAGCACCGCCTCGTCGCCCGCGGCCATCAGCTCCATCACCTCGTACCAGGCCCCGACCAGCGCCTTGCCGAAATCGGGGTTGGCGGCGAGGGTCTCGGTGTTGACCACCATCAGGTCGATGATCTCGCCCGGAATGTCGGAACTGTCGAACAGCTTCGTCGCCGCCGGGTCCTCGAGGATGGTCGACACCAGCGGGTTCCAGGTCACCACCGCTTCCACGTCGTCGGTCTGGAAGGCGGCGATCATGTCGGCGTCGGAGGTGTTGACGACGCTGGCGAGGTCGGCCTCGCGCAGCCCCGCGCTGTCGAGCGCGCGGGCCAGCAGGTAGTGCGACACCGACAGTTCCACGAGGTTCACCGGCTTGCCGGCGAGATCGGCCAGCGTGCCCTCGCCCTTCAGGATCACCGCATCGTTGCCGTTCGAGAAGTCGCCGACGATCAGCGCGGTGGTGTCGACGCCGCCGCCCGCCGGGATCGACAGCGTGTCCATGTTGGTGGCCGAAACCCCGTCGAAGGCGCCTGCGGTATACTGGTTGATCGATTCCACGTAGTCGTTGATCTGCACGATCTCGACCTCGATGCCGTACCTGTCGGCCCACTTGTCCATGATCCCCGAGTCCTCGAGGTAGCCCCAGGGCATCCAGCCGACGTAGATCGACCAGGCGATGCGGAACTCGGTCCGGTCCTGGGCGACGGCGGCCGGGGTGGCGAGGCCGGCCGTCAGGGCCACGGCACCCGCAGCGGCAAGGCGAAGTACATGCATGGGAATCCCCCTTCTGCGACGTTCCGCCGGACGAAGGTGATCGGGGACCGAGGCGGAACGTGAGAGATCGGCATCCCCAATGCGCAGTGGTCTCCCGGGCTTTTGCCCCGCCGTGTACCGGGCGGAATCTGCCGACCCGGCGGCATCTCTCGGACCAGGCCCTCCGGGAGGAGAGGAGGCGGAACCCTAGACGCCCTGCTGTCGCCAGCTTGGGTCAGTCCGCGCCCGCGGAACAGGCCCGGAGCCGCGCCGGGCGAGGATTCGGGGCGATCTGTGGGAAATTTGGGCAGGACAAGCCACTGCCGCCCTTTTTTCGGGCGGCCGCGCGGCGCCGCGGACGCTCAGAAGGCGCCCGCACCCCCCGGTTTCGCCCCGAGCAGGGACAGTTGCAGATCGAACAGGCGCAGCCCTTCGGGCACCAACGGCCAGGACCGGGCCCCAAGGCTCCAGCGGATCGCGACCCCCTGCACCAGCGAGGTCAGGAGCACCGCCACGTCCTCGGGCGAGAGGTCCGCGCGCAACCGCCCACCGGCCTGCAGCGGCCGGATCGCGGCGACGAGCCGGGCGTGAAACGAGGCCAGCAGCCGGCCGAAGGCGTTGCGCAGGTCGGGGTTGTCGGCCTGCAGTTCGCGCGAGAACAGCAGGTGCGGCAGCGCCGGGGTCTCGGACAGGATCGTCAGCTGGGTGGCGATCAGGCCGCGCAGCCGGGCGGACGGCTCGGACGCGGCGGCCTCGGCATGGTCCCACTCGGCCGCGAACCGCTCCGCCACGGCATCCGAAACGGCGACCCACATCGCCCCCTTGGACGGAAAGTGACGGAAGATCGCCGGCTGCGAGATCCCCACCGCGCGGGCCACGTCCGAGGTGGTCAGCCGGTCCGGCCCGGCCTCGTCCGCCAGCCGGAGCACCTCGGCCACGATCTGGGCCTTGCGGTCGGCGGCAGGTTGGCGTTGACGCATCCGGTGTCCTGTTGTTAGTTATCAATCACTAACAAGCGCCTGACCCGGACGCAAGCCCGGACCCCTCGAGAGACCCGCCATGCGTCTTGCCCCGCTGCTCGCCGTCCCGCCCCTCGCCCTCGGGATCGCCACCGCCGCCTGGCTGATCTCGACCGCCCCCGGGCCGGCCCAGATCGACGGCGCGGCGCCGGCGCTTCCGGTCCGGGTCACGACGCTTGCCGCGCGCGACATCCGGCCATCGGCCCGGGCCTGGGGCAAC
>JBFKOW010000003.1:0-46205 GCA_041628615.1 Paracoccaceae bacterium
GACCGCGACGGCATGCGCGGGGGCGAGGGCTGGTGGAATCAGATCGAGCGCGTGATTGACGAGGTCGAGTTTATGGCCGTCGTGATGACGCCCGGTGCGGTGGACTCCATGGTGGTGCGCAAAGAGTGGGACGCGGCGCGGCGGCGCCGAACCACTTCAGCTCGACCCCCCGCGCGGCGCAGCCGGCGACCAGCCGCTCGATCGCCTCGGTCGGCCAGCCGGGCAGCAGGAACTGGAACGACGAGGCGACGAAGGCCTCTTCCGGCGGCCGGTGCGGCAGGTAGAGGCCCGGCGCCCCGGCCAGCCCGTCCGCCAGTACCGCGTAGCGCTCGTTCCAGCGCGCCGCCTGATGCGGCAGCTCGGCCAGTTGCGGCCGCAGGATCGCCGCCCGCAGGTTGTCCAACCGGCCCGACACGTTGGGCGTGCGCAGCCGGACCCCCTCGAAGGCGGCGGGGGGCGGCGCGGCCCGGTGCCGGTCGTAAAGCATGTAGGAGCCCGACAGCAGCACCGCCCGCGCGGCGATCTCCGCATCGTCGGTGACGAGGAACCCGCCCTCGCCCGAATTGATGTGCTTGTAGGTCTGGGTCGAGTGGCAGCCCACCGCGCCATGCCGGCCCGAGGGGGTGCCGTTCCAAGCCGCCCCCATCGTGTGGGCGCAATCCTCGATTACCGTGACCCCGGCGGCATCGCATAGCGCCATCAGCCGGTCCATGTCGCAGATGTGCCCGCGCATGTGCGACAGGAGCAGCACCCGCGCCCGGTCCAGCTTGGCCGCAAGGTCGTCGAGGTCGATGACGAGGTCCCGCGTCACTTCGACGAAGACCGGCCGCGCGCCGAGGCTGGCGATCGCGCCCGGCACCGGGGCCAGCGTGAAGGCATTGGTCAGCACGGCATCGCCGGCGGCGACGCCGATCGCCCGCAGCGCGCAACCGATCGCATACCCCCCCGAGGCCACGGCGAGGCAGTAGCGCGCCCCGGTCGCGGCGGCGAACTCCTCCTCCAGAAGCGCCACCTCCGAGATCTCTCCCGGCGCGGTGTTGTAGCGGTGCAGGCGGCCGGACTGCATCACCCGGGTGGCGGCGGCCACGGCCTCGGGCGGGATCGGCTCCTGCTGGGTGAAACTACCGGTGAAACGCTCCATCGCCCGAGCCTGCACCTAGCCCTGCATCGGCGCAACCCCGACCGCGCGGACCGCGGCCGGCAGCTCGTCGAAGCGGTCGATGGTGGCCTCGGGCTCCAGCGCCTTCACCGCCGCCCCGGACGGGCCGAAGGTGACGAGGATCGACGGCACCCCGGCGGCGCGCGACGTGGCCCGGTCGGTCTCGGTATCGCCGACCAGAACCGCCGCCGCCGGATCGCCCCCGGCGCGGCGGATCGCCTCGACCAGCGGCGCGGGATCGGGTTTGCGCACCGGCAGGGAGTCGGCCCCGATCAGCGACGCGAAGGCGTCGCGCACGCCCAGCGCCCGCAACAGCCCGTCGGCCAGGCCCTCGGGCTTGTTGGTGCAGACCCCGACCCGGTAGCCCGCCCCGGCCAGCGCCGACACCGCCGCCATCGCGCCGGGATAGAGCGTGGTATGGACGCAAAGCGCGTCGCCATAGGCCGCCAGCAGGCGCGGAT
The DNA here is from genome assembly GCA_041628615.1 of Paracoccaceae bacterium. GTDB lineage: Bacteria > Pseudomonadota > Alphaproteobacteria > Rhodobacterales > Rhodobacteraceae > JAMWZF01. The sequence continues at coordinate 1,621 of JBFKOW010000003.1, forward strand.
ATTGCCGGTCCACCTCCTCGGGGCCGTGGCTGCGGGTGCGGGAAAAGCCCAGGGTCAGCATCGCGCGCCCGCCCCGGAAGGCGGTCGCGGCATCGGCCACGGGATCGAGCACGTCGCCGAGGCCCAGATCGCGGAAACAGGCATTGGCGCTGGCGATGAGGTCGCGGCTGGTATCCGCCAGCGTCCCGTCCAGATCGAAGATGACCGTGCCCATGCGCCCTCCGCCCCGGCACCGCGCAACGCGGCCGCCGTCCCGCCCCCATGTAACGGGATGTCACGTCATGTGAAGGGGTTGTGCTTGCGTGGCAAGCCGGGCCGGGTAGAACGGGCGCGATTCCGGGCAGCGGGGCAGAGATGGCAGACAGCGACACGGGCACAGGGCGCACGGGCGACGGAGCGTCCGGCGGCGGCACCTCCCTCGTCATCCTCGCGGCGGGACAGGGCACGCGGATGCTCTCGGACCGGCCAAAGGTGCTGCACCCGGTGGCGGGCGCGCCGCTGCTCGCCCATGCCATGGCGGCGGGCGCGGCGCTCGAACCCGCCCGGATCGTCGTCGTCACCGGCCACGGCGGCGCCGAGGTGGGCGCGGCGGCGCAGGAGATCGACCCGGCGGCGGCGATCGTCGAACAGGCCGAGCAGCTGGGCACCGGCCACGCCGTGCTGCAGGCCCGCGCGGCGCTGCAGGGCCAGGCTGGCGACACGGTGATCCTCTATGCCGACACCCCCTTCATCCGGCCCGAAACGCTGGCCCGCATGGCCGAGGCCCGGCAGCGGCACGCGGTGGTCGTCCTCGGCTTCGAGGCCGCCGACCCGGCGCGCTACGGCCGGCTCGTGGCCGATGGCGAACGGCTTGACCGGATCGTCGAATGGAAGGACGCGACAGATGAGGAGCGGGCCATAACACTCTGTAATTCCGGCGTCATCATGGCCGGGACCGACGTGCTGTTCGACCTGCTGGACGCCGTGGGGAACGACAACGCCGCCGGCGAGTTCTACCTGACCGACATTGTCGGGATCGCCCGCGACCGGGGCCTCTCCGCCGGTGTGGTGACCTGCGACGAGGCCGAGACGCTGGGCGTCAATTCCCGCGCCGACCTTGCCGCCGCCGAGGCCGCCTTCCAGGCCCGGGCGCGGGCCGAGGCGCTCGACACCGGGGTGACCCTGACCGCGCCCCAGACGGTGTTCTTCGCCTTCGACACCGTGCTTGGCCGGGACGTGGTGGTGGAGCCGAACGTGGTCTTCGGCCCCGGCGTCACGGTCGAGACCGGCGCGACGATCCGGGCGTTCAGCCATCTCGAGGGGTGCCACGTCAGCCGCGGCGCGGTGGTCGGCCCCTATGCCCGGCTGCGGCCCGGCGCCGAACTGGCCGAGGACGTGCGGGTCGGCAACTTCGTCGAGGTGAAGAACGCCGAGATCGGCGAGGGCGCGAAGATCAACCACCTCACCTATGTCGGCGACGCCACCGTTGGCGCAGGGGCCAATCTCGGCGCCGGGACGGTGACCTGCAACTACGACGGGGTGATGAAGCACCGCACCGAGATCGGCAAGCGGGCCTTCATCGGCTCGTCCACGATGCTTGTCGCACCGGTCAGGATCGGCGCCGACGCGATGACGGCGAGCGGGTCGGTGATTACCTCGGACGTGCCGGACGGCGCGCTCGGCCTCGGCCGGGCGCGGCAGTCCAACAAGCCCGGCCTGGCCTTGCGGCTTCGGGAAAAACTGAAGAACATCAAGGCGCAGAAGGGCTGAACTGATGTGCGGAATCATCGGGGTCCTGGGCGCGCACGAGGCCGCGCCGCTGATGGTCGAGGCGCTCAAGAGGCTCGAATACCGCGGCTACGACAGCGCCGGGATCGCCACCGTGCAGGACGGACGGCTGGACCGGCGGCGGGCGGTCGGCAAGCTCGTGAACCTGTCCGATCTGCTGGTTCACGAACCGCTGTCGGGCAAGGCCGGCATCGGCCATACCCGCTGGGCCACCCACGGCGCGGCCACCACCGACAACGCCCACCCGCACCGGGCCGGCCGCGTCGCGGTGGTGCATAACGGGATCATCGAGAATTTCCGCGATCTGCGCGCCGAACTGGCCCGCCACCAGATGCCGCATGAGACCGAGACCGACACCGAGACGGTCGCGCTTTGGTGCGAGCTGCTGCTGCGCCAGGGCAAGACGCCCGCCGAGGCGGTGGCGGCGACGCTGGCCCGCCTGGACGGAGCCTATGCGCTGCTGTTCCTGTTCGAGGGCGAGGACGACCTGATGATCGCCGCCCGCAAGGGGTCTCCGCTGGCGATCGGCCACGGCGAGGGCGAGATGTTCGTCGGCTCGGACGCCATCGCGCTGGCGCCGCTGACCGACCGGGTCACCTACCTCGAGGAGGGCGACTGGGCGGTGATCACCCGCGCCGGGGCCCGGATCTTCGATGCCGGCGGCCATCCGGCGGACCGCCCGGCCAGCCGGATCGCCCAGGACGCGGTGCAGATCGACAAGGCCGGACACAAGCATTTCATGGCCAAGGAGATCGCCGAGCAGCCCGCGGTTCTCACCGACACCCTCGGCCATTACCTGACAGGAGACGACGTCGAGATTCCCGACCCGGGCATCGACTTCGCCGCGCTCGACCGGCTGACGCTGGTGGCCTGCGGGACCGCCTCTTTCGCCTGCCACACCGCGAAATACTGGTTCGAGTCGCTGGCCGGGCTGCCCTGCGACGTCGACGTGGCGAGCGAGTTCCGCTACCGTGAACCGCCGATCCCGCCGCGCACCGCCGCGCTGTTCGTCAGCCAGTCGGGCGAGACCGCCGACACCCTGGCCGCGCTGCGCTACTGCGCCGGCAAGGCCGCCCCGATCGTGTCGGTGGTGAACGTGCCGCAAAGTTCGATCGCCCGCGAAAGCGACCTCGCCCTGCCGATCCTCGCCGGGGTGGAGGTCGGCGTCGCCTCGACCAAGGCCTTCACCTGCCAGTTGACCGTGCTGGCCGCGCTGGCGCTGGCGGCGGCGCGGGACCGCGGCCGGATGACGGCGGCGCAGGTCTCCGCCCAGGTCGCCGCCCTGCGCGGGCTGCCGGGCCTGACGAACCAGGCGCTGGCGGGATCGGAGTCCATCGCCGCCATCGCCCGGCGCCTGTCCGAGGCCCGCGACATCCTCTTCCTCGGCCGCGGCCAGATGTATCCCCTCGCCATGGAGGGCGCGCTCAAGCTGAAGGAAATCAGCTATATACATGCCGAAGCTTATGCGTCAGGCGAACTCAAGCACGGCCCGATCGCACTGGTGGACGAACACGTGCCGGTGATCGTCATGGCGCCGCGCGACCGGCTGTTCGACAAGACCGTGAGCAACATGCAGGAGGTCATGGCGCGGGGCGGCCGGGTGCTGCTGATCTCGGACCGGGCCGGGATCGCGGAGGCCGGTGACGGGGTCTGGGACCGCATCGTCCTGCCCGAGGCGGACCCGCTGCTGCACCCGATGCTCTACGCGATACCGGCGCAGCTTCTGGCCTACCACACGGCGGTCGCCAAGGGCACCGACGTGGACCAGCCGCGCAACCTCGCCAAGTCGGTGACGGTGGAGTGACCCCCGACGCGGCCCTCGCCCTGCTCGAGACCCGCGCCCGGCCCGGCAAGGCCGCCGAGATGGCCGCCTACCACCAGGCGCCGCGCCGCTACCTCGGCGTGGCGACCCCGGAGATCGACGACCTGACAAGGACTTGGAGGGCGGAGTTGAGTCTCGACGACAGGCTCGCCCTCGCCGCCGGGCTGTGGGACACCAATGTCCACGAGGGCCGGATCGCCGCCGCCAGGCTGCTGACCCAGGCCCGGATCCGGCCCGACGACACCGGCGCCTGGGCGCTGATCTGCCGCTGGGTGCCGGATTTCGACGCCTGGGCCATCGCCGACCACGCGGGCATCGCCGGGCAGAAGCGGCTGGTCGCCGACCCGTCGCGGCTCGACACGGTGGAGGCATGGACCACCAGCCCGCACATGTGGACCCGCCGCGCGGCGCTGGTGATGACCCTGCCCTGGACCCGCTCGCGGCATCCGAAACCCGACGAATCGGCCGCGCGGGAACGGATCCTCGGCTGGGCCGCGGGCTATGCGGCCGATCCGGAGTGGTTCATCCAGAAGGCCGTCGCGTGGTGGCTCCGCGACCTGTCGAAGCGCGATCCCGACCGCGTCCGCCGGTTCCTCGCGGACCACGGCGCGGCGATGAAGCCCTTCGCCCGGAAAGAAGCCGCGCGGCATATGGCGGCCGGATGACCGCCGGCGGCGGGCAAGGGCGATCCCCCGACGCCGGAGGAATGAAAACGTGCGGAAGCACACCGCCTGATTGCCGTCACTTGGCGTAGACGCGCAACTCGATGATTCCGGTCAGCGGCGCGTCGAGCAGCCGCATCGCGGGCAGGCTGATCTGGCTGCCGGCGCCCGCCGCCCCGGCCAGCGGCCGCAGGTCCACGTTGATCGACCGGCCCTGGTACTCGACCCGCCCCGCCGTGAGGCTGTCGACCAGCGGCGTCTTGACCCAGATCCCCGGGTCGCCCGGCGCGCCGAGGCTCGCCAGCGTCACGCCCAGCAGCCGTTCGGCGGCCTCGTCGGTCACGGTCAGCGCCGCGGCGCGGTCCTCCTCGGTGGTGGTGTCGAATTCGGCCACCGTTGAGGCGGTCGGCGGCGGGGGCGGCGGCGGGGTCGGGTCGAGGGTTTCCACCGCCACGTCCGGCGGGGCGGGCAGCGACCCGCCATCGGCCGGGGCCGCGGCGGGCGCGATGAGCCCCTGCAAGGAGGGCGCGGCGCATCCCGTCAGCAGGGCGGCGAAGGCGAGGAGGCAGGCAGGTTTCATGACCGGGAGGCTAGGCCCTTCGCCATCCCGGCACAATCCGCCCCGCACAGCGATCCGGACCGCCCTGCGCGGTCCCGCCGTCTTGCGCCCCGCCCCTGCTCGCCGTAGCGTTTCAGCCATGACCGCGCCCCTGATCGACCCCTTCGACCGCGCCATCCGCTACCTGCGGCTCAGCGTCACCGACCGCTGCGATTTCCGCTGCGTCTACTGCATGTCCGAGACCATGACCTTCCTGCCGAAGAAGGAGCTTCTGACGCTGGAGGAGCTGGACCGGCTGTGCACCGCCTTCATCCGGCTCGGGGTCGAGAAGCTGCGGCTGACGGGGGGCGAACCGCTGGTCCGGCGGGGCATCATCGACCTGATCCGCACCCTGTCGCGGCACCTCGACAGCGGCGCGCTGAAGGAACTGACCCTGACCACCAACGGCTCCCAGCTCGGCCGCTTCGCGGACGACCTCGCGGCGGCGGGGGTGCGCCGGGTCAACGTCTCGCTCGACACCCTCGACGAGGGCAGGTTCAAGGAGATCACCCGCTGGGGACGGCTGCCGCAGGTGCTCGAGGGGATCGACGCCGCCCGCGCCGCCGGGCTGCGGGTCAAGCTCAACGCCGTGGCCCTGAAGGGCGTCAACGAGGACGAGCTGTTCACCCTGGCCGAGTTCTGCGCCGCCCGCGACATGGACCTGACCTGGATCGAGGTCATGCCGATGGGCGACATCGGCAACGAGGACCGGCTCGACCAGTTCTGGTCCCTGCGCGACCTGCGCGTCGAACTGGCCTCGCGCTATACCCTGACCGATCTCGCCCATCGCAGCGGCGGTCCCGCCCGCTATGTCCGGGTCGAGGAAACCGGCCAGATGATCGGCTTCATCACCCCGCTCAGCCACAATTTCTGTGAAAGCTGCAACCGGGTCCGGGTCACCTGCACCGGCGAGATCTATACCTGCCTCGGGCAGGAAGGGTCGTCGGACCTGCGCGCGCCGCTGCGTGCCTCCGAGGACGACGCGGTGCTGGAGGCGGCGATTCGCGCCGCAATCGGGCTCAAGCCGCGCGGCCACGATTTCGACTATTCCCGTCAGGAAGTGGCCGGCCGGATGAGCCGCCACATGAGCCATACCGGCGGCTGAGCCAGCGGGAGGACCCACGCCATCGCCGCGCCTCCGTCCCCGGCCCCGCCCTGGCCGCCGATCCTGGCCGTCTACCGGGGCCTCGGCCGCCTGTTCCTGCCGGTCCTGCGCCGCCGGTTGACGCGCAAGCACCTGCGCGAGGGCGGACCGGCGGACCGGGTCGGCGAGAGGTTCGGCGCCGCCACTCTGCCCCGCCCCGACGGCCCGGTGGTCTGGCTGCACGCGGTCAGCGTGGGCGAGGCCTTCTCGGTGCTGGGGCTGTCCGATGCCCTGCGCGGCGACGCCCATGTCGTGCTCACCACCACCTCGGTGACCTCGGCGGCGCTGGTGGCGGGCCGGCTGCCCGCCGGCGTCGTCCACCAGTTCGCCCCGATCGACGCCGCGCCCTGCGTCGCGGCCTTCCTCGACCACTGGCGACCGTCGCTGATGGTGCTGACCGAGAGCGAGGTCTGGCCGGTCACCCTGCACGCGCTCGACCGCCGGGGCATCCCGGTGGCGATGGTCAACGGCCGGATGTCGGCGGCGAGCGCGCGGGGCTGGCGCCGCTTCGCCCCCCGCCTCGCCCGCGCCGCGCTGTCGCGGATGGCGCTGATCCGGGCGCAGGACGACACCAGCCGCGACCGCTTCGCCGCGCTGGGGGCGCGGCCGGACCGGCTCGCCACCGGCGGCACGCTGAAGGCCGCCGCCGCGCCGCTGCCGGTGGATCCGGCGGCGCTGGCCGGGGCGCGGGACTGGCTGGGGGACCGCCCGGTCTGGGTCGCCGCCTCGACCCATCCCGGCGAGGAGGAGATCCTGCTCGCCGCCCATGCGCGGCTGCGGGCCGGGACGCCGGACGCGCTGCTGATCCTCGCCATCCGGCATCCGAACCGGGGCGACGCGGTCGCGGACCTGATCCGCGCGGCGGGTCTTGCGGCCGCCCGGCGCAGCGCCGGGGCGGTGCCGGATCGGGAGACCGCGGTCTACCTCGCCGACACGCTGGGCGAGATGGGGCTGTGGTTCAGCCTTGCCCCGGTGGTGTTCATGGCCGGGTCGCTGCGGGACGGGATCGGCGGGCACAACCCGGTGGAACCGGCGCAGTTCCGCTGCCGGATCCTGACCGGGCCCCACGTCGCCAATGCCGCCGACCTGTTCGCCGGGCTGACCGCGGAGGGCGCGGCCCGCACCGTTCCGCCGGAGCCCGGGGCGATCGCCGCCGCGGTCCGCGCCGCGCTGGAAGCGGGCCGGCTGGCCGAGGTCTCAGCCGCCGCCCGACCCGACGCCGCCGCCCTTGCCGCGACCGCCGACAGCCTGCGGCGGCTGCTGCCCGGTGGCTGAGCCCGGGCGCAGGGTCTCGGCAAGGATGTCGAAGACCAGCCGGATCCGGCGGCTGGTATGCACCTCGCGGTGGGCGACGAGCCAGTAGGGATAGGTCTCGGGTTTCAGCTTCGGCAGCGCCCGTTCCACCCCCGGTGTCCGTTCGCCGATATCGTCCATCATCATGCTCACCCCGAGACCCTGGCGCACGAAATCCCACGTGACGGCGGGCGCGAAGCTGCCGAGCCGGAAATGGCCCTCGGTCACCGGCACCCCGTGGGCGCGCAACTGCGGCACCAGTTCCTCCAGCGAGGCGAAACCGAAGCCGAGGAAATCGGCCCGCTCTGCCAGCGCATCGGGCGTGGCGGGACGGCCGATCCCGTCGAGATAGCCGGACGCCGCCCAGAGCGAGGCCGTCGCCGTGCCGAGGCTGCGCCCGATCAGGTCGGGCTCGCTCGGCCGGACGTGGCGGATCGAGATGTCGGCCTCGCGCCGCCGCAGGTCCTGGATCGCGTTGCTGGCGAGGATCTCGATCGAGATGCCGGGCGCGGCGGCGCGGATCCGGCGCAGGGCCGGCGGCAGCAGGTACATCGCGACGAGGTCGGTGGCGGTGATCGTCACCGGCCCGGCCACGTCCTGCGCCTTGCCGCTGGCGGTCAGCACCACCCGCTCGGCCCCCTCGGCCATCGCCCGCACGTGGTCGAGCAGGCCGAGGCCGGTCTCGGTCAGGCTGAGCCCGTTGCCCACCCGTTCGAACAGGGTCACGCCGAGATCGGCCTCCAGCGCGGCGACCTGCCGGCTCAGGGTCGGCTGGGTCAGGCCCAGCGCCCGCGCCCCGCCCGAGAACGACCCCGCCTCGGCGGTGGCGAGGAAGGCCCGGGCCTGGGTCCAGTCGAAATCGAGACGATGCTTCAAAATTACTGCATACCCACACTGCAAGAATACCCAATTGCCGCAACATATTCGTATGATCTAGGCTGGCGCAATCCCGGACAGGCGGGCCACGCAGAACGGACCCCGACAGCCATGACAGCCACCGACACCGCCCGAGTCTCCGAAGCGCCGCGCGGCGACGCCGCGTTCTGGGACCGGATCGCCGAGAAATACGCCCGCGACCCGGTGGCCGATGTGGCGGCCTACGAGGCGACGCTGGCGGCGACCCGCGCGCACCTGAAGCCCGGCGACCGGGTCATCGAACTGGGCTGCGGCACCGGCAGCACGGCGCTGCGGCTGGCCGACGCGGTGGCCGGATACCACGGCACCGACATCTCGCCCGAGATGATCCGAATCGCCCGCGCCAAGGCCGAGGCCGCCGGGGCCGGAAACCTGACTTTTTCCGTCGGTGAAGTCGAGGCAGATGCCCTCGCGGAACCGGCGAGCCTCGACGTCGTCACCTCGTTCAACCACCTGCACCTCGTGGCCGATCCGCAGGCGACGATCCGCGCCGCCGCCGCGCTGCTGCGGCCGGGCGGGCTGTTCATCTCCAAGACGATGTGCCTTGCCGAGACCTGGAAGTTCCGGCTGATGCGGCCGCTGATCGGGGCGATGAAGCTGGTCGGCAAGGCGCCGTCGGTGGTGCGGTTCTTCTCGATCCGGGAGCTGGAATCGATGGTGACGCGGGCCGGTCTGGAGATCGTCGAGACCGCCGACCAGGCCTACCCGCGCCGCTTCATCGTCGCCCGCAAGCCCTGACCGTCAGGCCGCCGCGGTCCCGGCCGCGGGCGCCAGCGACACCGCCTGCCCGGTGCGGGCGCTTTCCTGCGCCGCCAGTCCGATCTCGACCGCGCGGATGCCGTCCTCGGCGGTGACCTCCACCGGCCCCTCGCCGCGCACCGCGGCAAGAAAGCGCTGATGCTGGTAGAAGGTGGCGCCGTTGTGGTCGCCGGCGGCGAGGATCGCCGGATCGACCGGGATCTCGCTGCGGATCGGGCCCTTTGGGGCGCGCGGGCTGAGGATCAGTTCCGGGGTCGGCGCGGGGCCCAGCGCGGCGGGCCAGAACCGGCCCGGGCCGGGGACGAAGCACTCGATCTTGCCCTTCGGGCCGACGGCGCTGATTTCCTCCTGCCATTTCGAGCCTTCGGCGAACATGCACAGGTCGAGCATGGCCCGCGCGCCGCCGGCGAAATCGAGGATGACGTAGCCGTTGTCCCAGATGTCCGGCACCCGGCCGTCGTATTCCTCGTCCCGGTGGTTCAGCGCCTGCCCGGCGCTGGCCATCACCCGCACCGGTTCGTCGCGCAGGATCAGGCGCATCAGGTCGAAGAAATGGCAGCATTTCTCGACCAGCGTGCCGCCGGTATTGGCGTTGAACCGGTTCCAGTTGCCGATCTTGGGCAGGAACGGGAACCGGTGTTCGCGGATCGACAGCATCGCGATCCCGCCGGTGGCGTGCCCGGCCTGCGCCAGCAGGGCGGCGATCGGCGGCATGTAGCGGTATTCCATCGCCACCCAGAACGGATGCCCCCAGCCCGCGGCCAGCGCCCGCGCCTCGGCGGCGTCGGCGGGATCGGTGAACAGCGGCTTCTCGCAGAGCATCGGCAGCGGCCGGATCTCGGCGATCCGGCGCAGCTGCGGCACGTGCAGGTGGTTGGGGGAGACGATCACCAGCGCGTCGAGCGGCTCGTGGGCCAGCAGGTCCTCCAGCGTCGGGCAGACCCGCGCCTCGCCCGCATGGGTCGCCGCGCTTTCCGCGAGCTCCGCCACCGGGTCGAAGACCGCCGCCACCCGGGCGCCGGGCAGCAGCTTGATGTTCTCGATATGCTCGCGGCCCATCATGCCGCAGCCGATGATACCGTAATTGACGATTTTCGACATTCTCAGCCTCTTCCAAGCCGCGCGACGTAGCGGGCCTTATCGTGATCGAACCATGTGCGGGAATATTCCGCCCGCTGCCCCGTCTGCGCCACGCCGACCCTCTCGACCAGCGGCGCCGGCGTGCCGGGGCGTTTCGCGAAGTCCTTCGGCGCCCAGTCCGGCACCGGCCCGAGCCCGACCCGGTCCTCGGCCTGGCCGATCACGAGGCCCAGCGCCCGATGGTAGTGCAGGTAGAGCGATTCCGACAGGTCCGACGGCAGCAGCTTCTCGGTCCAGCTCGCGTCGAGCCAGATTTCCTCGACCGCCACCGGGTCGCCGTCGAGCATCCGCAGCCGGCGCACGCAATGGGCCTCGGCGGCGGGGCCGAAATCGGGGGCGTCGGCGGGTTTCGGCAGCCGCGCCACCGACAGCACCCGCGCGGTCGGCAGACCGACCCCGCCGCCGCCCACCTTCTCGAGCCGGAACATGGCGTAGACCGAGGCCACCATGCCCTGGCTGCGGACGTAGTTGCCCGACCCCTGAACCCGTTCCAGAAGTCCCTTGGCCGCCAGGATGTCGAGCGCCTTGCGCAGCGTGCCGACCGACACGGCGAGATCGTCGGCCATGCGCCGTTCCGGGGGCAGCCGGCTTCCCTCGGTCAGGCGGCCGGCGGCGATGTCGCGGATCAGCATCTCGCTGATCTGCACGTAGCGCGGCAGCGCCTCCCCCGCCATCTGTCCTCCCCGCCGCCTGACGGCCCGAATTGATACAGTATTGATGCACTCATTCGCGGATGCTACGCAAGGTCAAAAGCGCAGTCCCCGGGGGAGAATCATGACAGTCGTTCCGGTCACATCCGCGGATCTCGACGGGGCCGAGGTGTCCTGGTTCTCCGCGCTGTGCTCGGACGACTACGCCCTGCTCGGGGTGCCCGACGGCGCGTTGCGCTCGTCCTACGCCCATTGCCGCGACATCGTCCGCGAGGCCGAGCGGCAGGGGTTCCGCAACATCCTCGCCCCCTCCTCCTACCAGGTCGGGCAGGACACCCTCAGCTTCGTCGCCGCGATGGCGCCGCAGACCAGCCGCATCAACTTCCTTGCCGCGATCCGCTGCGGCGAGATGCACCCGATCATGCTGGCCCGGACCGTCGCCACGCTCGACCACATGCTCGAAGGGCGGCTGACGCTGAACGTCATCTCGTCGGATTTCCCGGGCGAGAAGGCCGACAGCGCCTTCCGCTACCAGCGCTCGGACGAGGTGGTGCAGATTCTCCGGCAGGCCTGGACCCGGGACCGGATCGACTTCGACGGCAGCCACTACAAGTTCGAGGGCCTGCCCACCGACCCGGCCCGCCCCTACCAGCAGAACGGCGGCCCGCTCCTCTACTTCGGCGGCTACTCGCCGCCGGCGCTCGACCTCTGCGGCCGGCATTGCGACGTCTACCTGATGTGGCCCGAGACCCGCGACATGCTGGAACAGCGGATGAAGGAGGTGCACCGGGTCGCCGAGGCCCACGGGCGCACGCTGGATTACGGGCTGCGGGTGCACGTCATCGTCCGCGACACCGAGGCCGAGGCGCGGGACTATGCCGACCATCTCGTGTCCCGGCTGGACGACGAGTACGGCCGGCTGATCCGCGACCGGGCCCACGACGCGTCCTCGCTGGGCGTCGCCCACCAGGCCCGGGCGCGGGAACTGGCCGACCAGTTCGGCTATGTCGAACCCGGCCTGTGGACCGGCGTGGGCCGGGCCCGGTCGGGCTGCGGCGCTGCGCTGGTCGGCTCTACCGACCAGGTGCTGTCGAAGCTGGAGGACTACCGCCGGATGGGCATCCGCGCCTTCATCTTCTCGGGTTATCCCCACATCGACGAAGCGCGGCATTTCGGCCAGCGTGTGATGCCCGAGTTGAAAACCGTCTCCCTGCCCCATGTCTATGGCCGGGTGCCGGCGGGCACCCCCGCAACCCCCCTCTGCACGGGAGACCGCCGCTGATGGACCGCATCGAGATCGCACCCGGCCTGAGCTTCAGCCGCCTCGTCTACGGCATGTGGCGGCTGGGCGATGATTCCGACACCAGCCCCGACCACGTCCGAGCCAAGATCGCCGCCTGCCTCGACCAGGGCATCACCACGATGGACCAGGCCGACATCTACGGCGGCTACATGACCGAGGAGATCCTCGGCGCCGCGCTGACGCCCGACCTGCGGGCGAAGCTGGAGATCGTCACCAAGTGCGACATCGTCGCCCCCGCCGGCCGCCATGCCGGCGCGCGGGTCAAGCACTATGACACCAGCCGCGCCCATATCCGCGCCTCGGTCGAGGCGTCGCTGCGGCTGATGCGGATCGACCACATCGACCTGCTGCTGATCCACCGGCCCGACCCGCTGATGGACCACGCCGAGACCGGCGCGGCGCTGGACGAGCTTGTCTCCGAGGGCAAGGTCCGGGCGGTCGGGGTGTCGAACTTCCGGCCCCATGACTGGACCCTGCTGCAATCGGCGATGACCACCGGGCTGGCCACCAACCAGATCGAACTGAGCCTCGCCGCCCATGCCGGGTTCGTGAACGGCGACGTGGCCTTCCACCAGCAGCACGGCCAGCCGATCATGGCGTGGTCGCCGCTGGGCGGCGGCAGCCTGATGACCGGCGCGGGGCCGGTGCAGGACGCGCTCGACGCGGTCGCGGCGGCACAGGGCGTCGACCGCGCGGCGGTGGCGCTGGCCTGGCTGCTGCGGCACCCGGCGCGGATCCTGCCGGTGCTGGGCACCAACACCATCGACCGGATCCGGTCGGCCTCGGACGCGCTCGGGGTCGAGATGGACCGCGAAACGTGGTTTACCCTCTATTCAGCCGCCCTGGGCCGGGAGGTGGCCTGATGGACGGAGGACGGATGCCCATGACCGCGATCGACCCGGCCGAGGACCCGCGCGCCTTCCGCGACGCGCTGGGCGCCTATGCCACCGGCGTCACCGTCATCACCACCGCGACCGAGGCGGGGCCGGTCGGGATCACCGCGAATTCCTTCGCCAGCGTCAGCCTCGACCCGCCGCTGGTGCTGTGGATGCCCGCGAAGTCGTCGAACCGCTACCGGCACTTCGCGGCGGCCGAACACTTCGCGATCCACGTGCTCGACGGACACCAGCACGACATCTGCAACGCCTTCACCCGGAACTGGTCGGCCTTCGACGGGCTCGACTGGGCGCCCGACGACAACGGGGTTCCGGTGATCGAGGGCTGCCTCGCGCGGTTCGACTGCCGGCTGCACGCCACCCACGACGCGGGAGATCACGCCATCATCCTCGGCCGCGTCCTCAGGGCCTGGTCGCGGCCCGGGCTGCCGCTTCTGTTTCAGGCTGGGAGGTTTGTCAGCTTGAAGGGATAGATCGCTTGACCTGTGGAGCGGCGCGGAGGACGCTGCCCGCAGAAACACCAAGGGGCCGCAAGAGCCCCGCAGGGAGGAGGAGGGACCGCAATGGAGGTCCTGCTGAGGGTGCTCTGGCCCCTCGAACGCATCAACACGGGGCTTCTGACCCTGGGTCGATGGCTGGCGATCACCGCGCTCGCGCTGATGGTGATGTTTATCCTGGGCCAGGTCTTCTGGCGGTACGTGCTCAACGACGCGCCGAACTGGACCGAGGAAGCGGCCCGGTTCGGGATGATCTGGCTGGTCGGTCTCATGGCCCCGGCGGCCTTCCGGCAGGGCGGCTTCGTCGCCATCGACATGGTGGAGCGGGCGCTGTCGAACCTGGTGGCCAACCTGCTCACCCTGGCGCTTCTGCTGCTGTCGCTCTGGACCCTCGTGATCCTCTGGGAAAAGGGTCTCAACAACCACCTGGACACGATGACGGGCCGGGGCTGCTCGTCCTCGCTGCGCTGGCCGTTCGGCATCGAGATCGGCAAGTGCAAGGCGAAATTCTCCAATTATTACCAGTATCTCGGGCTCTGGGTCGGGATTAACCTCCTGCTCCTCGTCTGTGTCGAGCTGATCCTGCGGCAGGTCATCACCCTGCTCGGCGGGGCCGACCGGCTCAACTCGCTCGAGGCCGAGGACATGGCGGGGGCCGACTGACATGCTGATCTGGTTCCTTCCGATCTTCCTCGTTCTCATCATGATCGGCCTGCCGGTGGTGTTCGCCCTGCTGGCCGCGCCGTTCAGCCTGCTGGTCCTCGACGGCCAGTCGAACCAGCTCTCGGTGCTCTACCGCAACCTCTACAACGGCATGGACAGCTTCCCGCTGATGGCGCTGCCGTTCTTCATGCTGGCGGGCGAGATCATGAACCGCGGCGGCATCACGGTGCGGCTGGTCGAGTTTTCCCAGGCCTTCATGGGGCACCTGCGGGGCGGGCTGGCGCACGTCAACATCCTGTCCTCGATCCTCTTCGCCGGCCTCTCCGGGTCGGCGGTGGCCGACACCTCGGCGCTGGGATCGACGCTGATCCCGGCGATGGAGAAGAACGGCTATACCCGGCGCTTCGCCGCCGCCGTCACCGCCGCGTCGAGCGTCATCGGCCCGATCATCCCGCCCTCGGGCATCATGATCATCTACGCCTACGTGATGGGGGAAAGCGTCGCGGCGCTGTTCCTCGCCGGGATCGTGCCCGGCATCCTGGTCGGCGTCGGGCTGATGCTCGTGGTCCGGCTGATGGCCGACCGCTACAACCTGCCCAAGGCCGAGCGGATCGTCACCCGCAACCAGGAAATCAGCCTGAAGGAATACTGGATCAGCTTCGTCCTGATCCGGATCAACATCGGCGCCGTGCTGCTGGCCATCTTCAACGGTCTGGCGCCGCTGGTGGGGCTGGGGCTCGACTTCCCCTACGCGGGCTGGGCGATCTTCGGCGTGATGCTGGTGATCGCGCACCTGCTGCTGGCCCGGCTGACCGCGTCGGTCAGCCACGACTTCCGGATCATCTGCAAGAAGGCGGTGGTGCCGCTGCAGACCCCGATCATCATCCTCGGCGGCATCCTCGCCGGGGTCATGACCCCGACCGAGGCCAGCGCCATCGCCGTCGCCTACGCGCTGGTGGTGAGCTTCTTCGTGCTGCGCTCGATGACCCTGTCGGACCTGACGGCGGTGCTGGCGCGGTCGGCGCTGGCGACGTCGGCGGTCCTGCTGCTGGTCGGGGCGGCGGTGTCGTTCAAGACGGTGGTCAGCCTGAGCCACGCCCCCGAGACGCTGGCCGAGTTCATCCTGTCGCTGTCGGAAAACCCGCTGATCCTGCTGTTCCTGATCAACATCCTGCTGTTCATCGTCGGCATGTTCCTCGACGCGGGGCCGGCAATCATCATCCTCGGGCCGATTCTGGGTCCGATCTTCACCGATCTGGGCGTGCACCCGGTGCACTTCGCCATCATCATGAGCGTGAACCTGACGGTGGGCCTGGCGACGCCGCCGATGGGGCTCGTGCTGTTCGTCGCCTCGACGGTGAGTCGCGAGAAGGTCGAGACCATCGCCCGGGCGATCCTGCCGTTCCTCGCGGTGGAAGTGCTGGTGATCTTCCTGATCACCTACTTCCCCTTCATCTCCATGACGATCCCGCGTCTGACCGGGTTCGTCCAATGACCGAAAGCAGAAAAGGGAGGATATCCATGCTGAAAGGTCTTGCCACGGCGGCACTCGCCGCGACGGTCGCGGCGGGGGCCGCGCTGCCCGCCTGGGCGGATGCCCACGCGGAATTCACCATCCGCGCGACCGCCAACTCCAACGAGAACGACGAGGACTACGACGGCCTCGTGGTGTTCAAGAACTACGTCGAGGCCGCGTCCAACGGCGCGATCTCGGTCGAACTGTTCATCGGCACGCAGCTCTGCTCCACCGGCGCGGAATGCCTCGAAGGGGTCTCGGAAGGGTCGATCGACGTCTACATCTCGACCTCGGGCGGCGCGGCGGGGATCTTTCCCTACGTGCAGGTTCTCGACCTGCCCTACCTGATGTCCGACGACCGGGTGGCCGAGCACGTCCTGTCGGGCGATTTCGTCCGCACCCTGCGCGACATGGCGCTCGAGGACAGCGACGGCACCGTCCGCCTGATGACCGTGGGCAATACCGGCGGCTGGCGCAACTTCGCCAACACCGAGCGCCGGGTCACCGGCCCGGGCGATCTCGAGGGGCTGAAGATGCGGACCGTCGTGGCCGACCTGCCGGTGCAGCTGGTCGAGGCGCTGGGCGCGTCGGCGACGCCGATCCCGTGGCCGGAGCTGTTCACCTCGCTGCAGACCGGCGTGGTCGAAGGCACCGCCAACGGCATCACCGACATCATGGGCATGAAGTTCCCCGATGCCGGGCTCCAGTACCTCACGCTCGACGGCCACAGCTACATGGGCGCCCTGTGGTGGATGAACAACGAGAAGTTCCTGTCGATGCCGCCGGAACTGCGCCGCGTCGTGGTCGACGGCTTCTACGCGCTGCAGCAGGCCACCTTCGCCTCGCCCAAGCGCAAGTCGATCCAGGCCTACGAGGACTTCGCCGCCGGCGGCGGTGACGTCTACGTCCCCTCGCCCGAGGAAAAGGCCGCCTTCGCCGAGGCCGCCGCGCCGGTGCTGGGCTGGTTCACCGCGAACGTCGACCGGGGCGAGGAAATCCTCGCCGCACTGCAGGCCGCCGTGGCCGAGGCCGAGGCCGAGCTGGCCGCCGCCTACGAGGCCGACCTGAACTGATCGCCTCCGCGCGATGACCGGAACGGGCGGTGCCGATGGCGCCGCCCGTTTCACGTTCCGGAAGCGCCCTCAGCGCCGCCGCAGCTTGCGGAACAGCCGCCGGTTCAGCCGGACGAACTGCTCGATGGCGAGCCCCAGCCCGCCGAACTGCCGGCCCTTGAGGTAGAGATAGCCGGAAAACGCGCCGATTCCCGCGCCGATCACGTCCACGATCAGGTCGCCCATCGTGTCGGGCAGCCCCGATTTCTGCATGTTGAGACCGAACGTCTGGTCCATCGCGAACTCGAAGATCTCCCACAGTGCGCCGACGCTCACCGCGACGCAGAACGACAGGAGGGCGATTGCGCCCGGCGGCGCGGCATAGCGGTCGCCCTCGAAGATCATGAAGATGAGCAGGAACCCGACGAGCCCGAAGCTCATCGCCGAGCCGAAATGCAGCACCACGTCCCACCACCAGAACCGCTCGTAGAAATCCGCGACCTCGCCGAGGAACAGGGTGGCGAAGATGAACAGGACGATCGCCGTCAGGAAGGAATTGGGCAGCACGATGCCCATCCAGCGGGCGAAGGTCTCGGGCAGCAGGCTGAGCCCAAGCGTCGTCGCGGCGACGAAGACCGGCATCCACGCCCCGGTGGCCAGCGCGGTGACGATCTCGACGGCGAGAACGAGCTGTATCGCGTAGACGATCAAGCGGCTGCGGCTGGGCACGGGCCCGCTCCCCCTTTGTCGAAACCGGGTCTTACACCATATATATGGGCCATGCAGGCCAATGCACCCCGACCGCTGCGTGTCGCCAGTTACAACATCCGCGCCGGGCTCGGCACCGATTTGCGCCGCGACCCGGACCGGGTGCTGCGCGCGGTCGCCGGGCTGGGGGCGGACATCGTCGCGCTGCAGGAGGCAGATCACCGGCTGGGCGCCCGCCCCTCGGCCCTGCCCAAGGCGCGGATCGCCGCGGAAACCGGGCTCGAACCGCTGGACCTGTCGGATCACCATGCCGGGCTGGGGTGGCACGGCATCGCGCTCCTGGTGCGGCCCGAGATCGACATCGGCGAGGTCCACCGCTTTCACCTGCCGGGGCTGGAGCCGCGTGGCGCGGTGGCGGTTGAGGCCGGCTGGCGCGGGGCGCGGTTGCGGGTCGCCGTCGTCCATCTCGGGCTTCTGCGCCGGTCCCGGCGCGCCCAGGTCGCCTATCTCTGCGACGCGCTGGCCGACCTCGAGCCGCGCCCGACGGTGATTCTCGGCGACTTCAACGAATGGTCCCGGCGCAAGGGACTGGGCCGGCTGGCCCGGGATTTCACCCTGCTCACCCCGGGACGGACCTTCCCCGCGCGGCGGCCGGTGCTGGCCCTCGACCGGATCGCGCACAGCCCCGACCTCGGCGTGCGGGTGGTGCCGCCGCCGGTGGCCGGCCATCCGCATCCCTCCGATCACCGGCCGATCCTCGCGGAGCTTCATCCGCACGAGGTGCCGGGCGCCTGAGCGGTTAGCACGCGCGGGGCGCAGGGCCGCGGAACCGGCCCAACGTCGCCATTCTGCTGCCCAGATCGGCAGGCAGCCTCCCCCGTGCCGTAACCGAGTCCGACACCGGGGAGCCATAGCCATGCGCAAGATCCTGACCGCAGTCCTCGTCCTGTTGCCCGCCCTGCCCGCAGCCGCCCAGGATCTGCGGAGCGCGTTCTACGCCCTGCCCCGGGCCGAGCGCATGGAGTTGCAGGAACGGCTGGCCGCGCCGGGTCTCTACCGGGGCGATATCGACGGACTCTGGGGTCCCGGAACCGCCAGCGCCTTCGCCGCGGCACAGGACAGCCTTGCCTGGCCGGCCTTCCGGGAGCTGGCCGAAGACGGCGGCGCGGCGTCCGAAGCCGAGGCGCTCTGGGCCTATGTCGCCGACCCCGCCCTGCCCGCCAGCCTTCCGGCCTGGCGCAACTAGGACGCAGGTTCAGTCCTGCGCGACCGCGGTCGACAGGTACCGCTCTCCCCGCTCGGCGGTGCGCCGGAGCACCTCTGACGCCGTCCCCGATCGAAGCGTCGTCAGCACTTCCTCGAAATTGGCGACCATCCGGGGCCAGACCGACGCCGGGTCCGAGGCGGTGTCCCGCGCCCGCCACCGCAGCAGACGCCAGTGACTGGCCCGGACCGCCTCGCGCAGGATCAGGTCGGCGACAAGGAGGGCCAGCGCCTCGATCGCCGCGCCGATGATCTCGACATAGGCTCCATGGTCGGGGACCTCGACCAGGTCGAGCCGCGCCTTGCAGGCGACCATGCCGACAAGCGCCTCGCGGTCCACCGGCTGGCCTTGCACGCAGGTCGCGGCGGCGCGGTAGATCGCGGCGAAGGCAACGATATCGGCATCGCGGCGTTCCGGAAGCAACGAGGTCGGGATCGTTCCCACGCCTGGACGGGTCTTGACCATCTTTTGCGCGGCAAGCAGTGTCAGGACCTCTCGCACCGGTGTCCGCGACACGCCGAACTGCCGGGCGATCTCGCCCTCGTGCAGCACGAGGGGCTCGGCGGCCGTGTACAGGCAGATCCGCCGCCGAAGATCGAAAAGCATGTCCCGTTTCGGCACTTCGGTCATCAAGTCCCTTTCATCCCCGCCGCGATCATGCTATGTGCATGCCTGTATGCAGGTGCATTTTCACTCTTTCTAGCATACACGCCTCGAAGATCGAAACGTGGTTCGGATGCCGTGGTAAATCCTGCAAACGGCTTTTTCATCGTGCTTGGCATCAAGTTGCTGAGGGTGAACCGTTCGCGGGGCGGCTTCGTGGAGGCGATCGCCGAGGTCACCTACAAGTGCTGCGCCCCGGCCGAGCCCGAGAGCCATTGCGTTTTCGCCAGCGTCGAGGCTCGGACGCACGATGATCCGCGCCCGCTGCGCCAGAGGCTGATCGCGGCGGTGGTCGATGCGGTGCGCGAACGGGAAGCCGACCGCTTCGAGGCGGCCGAGTTCCTAACCGGGCGGTCCCCGTCCGACTGAGATCCGGTGCAGGTTCAGCGGAACGGGTACATCCAGACCCTGTAGTCGTCGACCAGGACCTCGGCCCGCGCCCGCTGTCCGGGGGTCAGCCGCGGCGTGATCTCTTCCAGCGAGATCAGCGCATCCGGATCGCCGCCGATGGCCGAAAGCGCGTACCAGAGATAGGCCCGGACCGGATCGGGGGCGGGCAGGCCCCGGCCAACCTCGTAGTACCAGCCCAGACCGGACTGCGCCCCGGGGTGGCCCTTCAGCGAGGCGCGCAGGTACCACTCGAAGGCCCGTTCGTCGTCCTGCTCGACCCCGAGTCCCAGCGCATACATCACCCCGATCAGTTCCTCGGCATCGGCGTTGCCCGACCGGGCGAAGGGCCAGAGCGCGGCGCGGGCCTCCTCGAACCGGCCGGCCTCCATCAGGTCGCGGGCCGCCTCGATCTCGGCGCGGGCGGGACCGCACACGAGGCTTGCAACCCCGAGGCAAAGCGCCAAGATCGGACCATGCGCCCGTTGTGCCAAGCCTTGCATCTGGTTCTCCTCCTGCTGGCCGTGCCGGCCGCGGCCGAACGCCTGGGACCGGAGGATTTCATCGCCGCCGACCCGGCGCAAGCCCGGCTCGGGCGGCTGCTGTTCTACGATCCGATCCTGTCCGGCAACCGCAACATCTCGTGCGGGACCTGCCATCACCACGACCACGCCGGCGGCGACGGACTCAGCCTCGGGATCGGCGAGGGCGGCACCGGGGTCGGCCCGGACCGCCGGCCGGGAACCGGCGAGACCCGGATCGCCAAGCGGATCCCCCGCAACGCGCCGGCGCTGTGGAACCTCGGGCACCGCGACATCCGCGTGCTGTTCCACGACGGCCGGCTGGAGGTCTCGGACCTCTACGGCAACGGCTTCAACTCGCCGGCCGAGGAATGGCTGCCGGAAGGCCTCGACAACATCGTCGCGGCGCAGGCGCTGTTCCCGCTGACCGCCCAGTTCGAGATGGCAGGCAATATCGGCGAGAACGAGGTGACCGGCGCGGTGCACGACCGGATCGACCTCGGCTGGCCGATCCTTGCCAAGCGGGTGCGCACGATCCCCGAATACGGCGAGCTTTTTGTCGCCGCCTTCGATCACATCGACAGCGCCGAACAGGTGACCATCGTCGAGGTCGCCAACGCGCTCGCCGCCTTCATCGTCACCGAGTGGCAAAGCTACGACAGCCCCTACGACGCCTGGCTGGCCGGCGGGCCGCCGCTGCCCGAGGCCGCCGAGAGGGGGCGGCGGCTGTTCTTCGGCGCGGCGGGCTGTGCGGGCTGCCATTCCGGGCCGCTGCTCACCGACCAGTCGTTCCACGCCCTCGGCCTGCCGGCCTACGGGCCGGGCCGGACCCGGAGCTTCGACCCGATGGTGCGGGACGTGGGGCGGATGGCCGAATCCAATCTGATCGAGGACGCCTACAGGTTCCGCACTCCGTCGCTGCGCAACGTTGCCCTGACGGCGCCCTACGGCCACAACGGCGCCTACCCGACCCTTTCCGCGATGATCCGCCACCACGCCGACCCGGCCGCCGCCCGCGCCGCGTGGCGGCGCGAGGACGCGGCGCTGCCGGAGGTGCCCTGGCTCGAAGCGGTGGATTTCGCGGTGCAGGCGGATCGCCTCGAGATGGCCCGGCAGGAGGCGGCGATAGGCATCGCGCCGGTGCCGCTGAGCGAGGCGGAGATCGCCGATCTCGTCGCGTTTCTCGAGGCGCTGACCGGCGCGACCGCCCGCGAAAGGCCGCTCGGCCGGCCCGACCGGGTCCCGTCGGGGTTGCCGGTGGACACGGCGGGGTCGGACTAGCCGGCCGGCGGGCGGAAGGTCACGGCGCCTCGGACATCGTCGACAGGCGGACCGAGGCCGGCCGCGCCACGGGCCGCAGCGACGCGGTCACCAGGGTGTCGGGCCGGCAATAGTCCTGCTGGCGCGTCCAGTTCGCCATCTCGGCGATCTTGGCGCGGCTGGTCATCGGCCCCCAGTCCGCCGCGACGCCGCGCCAGCGCCCGTCATGCACCGCCACCGCGTTGTCGCGGGGAACGGTCACCGCCATGATCCGGATCGCGCAGGACAGGTTGGCTGCCGGGTTCATCAGCGCCGCGCCGGTCCGGGCCCGGCAGCCGTAGCGGCGGGCGGTGTCGGGATAGATCTGCAGCAGGCCGAACCAGCGGTTGCCGCCGCCCACCGCGGTCGGCCGCCATGTGCTTTCGTATTTCGCCAGCGCCGACATCATGCCGACCCAGAAGGCCCGGCGCTGGATCGGGCCGGCATCCTCGTAGGCCGGGCACCAGCGGTCGATGTCGGCCGGCACCACCGCGGCGAGCGGCGCGCCGTGGGTTGCAAGGGCCGACATCGCCGCCCGGGTCCATTCGTCCCCGTCCTCGCGGAAGTCCCAGCGCGCCTCGGGCAGGAAATGGTCGGACCGGGCCAGCGGCCGGACCGCCGGTTCCCCGGTCTCGATCGTGACCGGGTAGCGCAGCATCCAGACCGGGCGGGCGACGGGCCGCGTCCCGGGAAGCCGGGCGCGTCTCGCGTCCTCACGCGCGATGGGGGCAACGCCGGGCAGGTCGGGACCGCTCAGCAGCAGCGGATCGGCCAGGGCAGAGATGGCCGAGAGCCCGGCCGCGATCACCCCCCAGATCAGGCGGCGGCAGGCAGACATGCCGAGCACTCAATCCCGGAATTGCCCGGATTTCAAGCATCCTGCGCCGGGTGCCGCGCGGGTCCGGCCAGCCCGCGCCCGTCCGGCGGGCCGCTCCGGCGCCCGGTTCAGCTCTCGGTCGGGGCGCAGTAGGGCTGTGAACTGATCCAGTCGCGCATGTCCTCGCGCTTGCGCGCGGAGTGGAACGGGCCCCAGTCAGCGGCGAGCCCGCCCATGCCGGCGCTGACCACGCCGTCGCGCGGCACGGTGACGGCGGCGATGCGGATCGCGCAGGACAGGTTCAGTTCGCCATCCTTCAGCGCCTCGCCCGAGCGGGCGTCACAGCCATAGCCCCGGGCCGTGGCCGGGGCGATCTGCACCAGCCCGAACCAGCGGCCGCCGCCGCCGACGGCGCGTTCGTTCCAGGTGCTTTCATGCTTGGAGAGGGCCGACATCATCCCGGTCCAGAACGCTTTTCTGGCCTCCTCGGTGGCGTCGGCATAGCCCGGGCACCAAGTGCCGATATCGCGCGGAACGGTGGACAGGAGGGCCGCGCCGTGGGTTTCGAGCGCGGCGAGGCTGGCCTCGGTCCAGTCCTCGGCGCCGGGCTGGCCGGCCCAGCGCATGTCGTCGGCGGTGATCTCGACGGTCGCGGCGGGCGCCTTGGCATTCGACATGCCGGTCTCGGCGCAGGCGGACAGGCCCGCAAGGGCCGCGAATACGAACGGAATCGTCAGTCGCATCTTGAAATGCTCTGGTGACACCGGGTCCGGCCCGGCAGCATTCCGCTATCGCTGCACTGCAGCATTGTCCAGTCCGGCGTCCGGCATCGGCAAGGACCCGCCGATGCCCGGGGCCGGCGCGCCGGTCGCCGCCGACTTGCCCTCGGTCCCGTTGGGCCCTAGACGATGCGGGATGCCCTGACCGGAGACCGTCATGCTCGACCACCTGACCTACACCCCGCCGAAACCGAAGGTGATCGCCGGCGCCACCGGCGACTGGGAACTCGTGATCGGGATGGAGGTCCACGCGCAGGTCGCCTCGCAGGCGAAGCTGTTCTCCGGCGCCTCGACCCGGTTCGGCGCCGAGCCGAATTCCAACGTGTCGTTCATCGACGCCGGGATGCCGGGAATGCTCCCCGTCATCAACGAGGGCTGCGTGGCGCTGGCGGTCCGCACCGGGCTGGGACTGAAGGCCGAGATCAACCTGAAATCCGCCTTCGACCGGAAGAACTACTTCTACCCGGACCTGCCGCAGGGCTACCAGATCAGCCAGCTCTACCATCCGATCGTCGGCGAGGGCGAGGTGATCGTGGACATGGGTCCGGGCGTCGCCCGCCGGGTCCGGATCGAGCGCATCCACCTCGAACAGGACGCCGGCAAGTCGATCCACGACATGGACCCGCACATGTCCTTCGTCGATCTCAACCGGACCGGCGTCGCGCTGATGGAGATCGTCAGCCGCCCCGACATCCGCGGCCCGGAAGAGGCGGCGGCCTATGTCGGCAAGCTGCGGCAGATCCTGCGCTACCTCGGCACCTGCGACGGCAACATGCAGAACGGCAACCTGCGGGCCGACGTGAACGTCTCGGTCTGCCGCCCCGGGCAATACGAGAAATACCAGGAAACCCAGGATTTCAGCCATCTCGGCACCCGCTGCGAGATCAAGAACATGAACTCGATGCGGTTCATCCAGCAGGCCATCGACTACGAGGCCCGCCGCCAGGTCGCGCTGCTGGAGGACGGCAAGACGGTGGTGCAGGAAACCCGCCTGTTCGACCCCGACAAGGGCGAAACCCGGTCGATGCGGTCCAAGGAAGAGGCCCACGACTACCGTTACTTCCCCTGCCCCGACCTGCTGCCGCTGGAAATCGAGCAGGACTGGGTCGATGCCATCGCCGCCGACCTTCCGGAACTGCCGGACGCCAAGAAGGCCCGTTTCGTCACCGATTTCGGCCTGACCGAGTATGACGCCGACGTGCTGACCGCCGAGGCCGAGAACGCCGCCTATTTCGAGGAGGTTCTAGCTTCAACAGTAGGAACCGGCATTGAACCGACTGAAGTGCAAAGCTCTGGCAATACGGTAGCCAAGGGCATAGCCAACATAGTCGTCAACGATCTATTTGGCGCTCTCAAGAATGCGGAGCTTAACGTAACTCAGTCACCGATCTCGCCGAAGCAGCTTTCTGGAA
Source organism: Paracoccaceae bacterium (assembly GCA_041628615.1). GTDB lineage: Bacteria > Pseudomonadota > Alphaproteobacteria > Rhodobacterales > Rhodobacteraceae > JAMWZF01. The sequence goes on from JBFKOW010000003.1 coordinate 26,148, forward strand.
TTGTCGCTCTGATGAGGAAAGGTGAGATTTCAAGCAAGATCGGTAAGGAGCTATTTGAAATCGTCTGGACCGAGGGCGGCGACCCTGCCGCGATCGTCGAGGCCCGGGGGATGAAGCAGGTCACCGACACCGGCGCCATCGAGGCGGCGGTGGACGCCATCATCGCCGCCAACCCGGCCCAGGTCGAGAAGGCGCAGGCCAATCCCAAGCTGGTCGGCTGGTTCGTCGGTCAGGTGATGAAGGCCACCGGCGGAAAGGCCAACCCGCAGGCGGTGAACGAGATCGTCAGCGCCAGGCTCGGGCTCTGATCCCCCCGATCCGGACGCCGTCCCGGGCATTCCCGCGCGCGGGAGGGCCCGCGCCCGGCCCCGCTCAGGCCCCGCGCCGGCGCAAGAAGGTCAGCGCCCCGAAGCCCGAGAGGAGCAACACCGCCGGCATCGGCAGCGGCACCACGCCGGTGTTGTTGCCGCCGCCGGGGGTGGTCAAGACGATGTTGGCGAATTCGAAGGCCGGGTTGGTCGAGGAGAAGACCACCCGGTCGAAGGCCGTGTCCGACATGATGGTCACGTAGGACGCGCCGAGCCCGAAAGGCTCGTTGCTGGACGGCTCGAAATCGTCGCTGTCCACCGTGCCCAGCAGGACGTCCCGGTGGAAGAATTGCATCAAGTTGTAGGTGTCGATGGACCCCCAGAGCAAGCTGATCCCCAGCGCGTTGAAGGTCATGCTGAGCGTTGCGGGGGACGGCGCGGTGGTGTTGTGCGGCCCCACCGCGAAGTACGAATAGCCCTCGAAGCCGGGCAGCGGCGTGCCGGTGGCGCTGCCGTCGTAGGGCGACCGGCTGACCCGCATCAGCGATCCGGTCCAGATCGCGGCGTCGATGCTGACGCCGGGCTGCAGGGATGTGCCCTTCGTGGGATCGATCAGGGCGTAGGCATCTGCACCGTCGCCGTGGTTCTGAACGGTCAGCGTCGCTGCCGTCACCGGCCCCGTCGCCGCGACACCGATCAGCCACGCCGCCGCCACAATTCTCCGCAGGAACATCTTCTTCTCCAACAATGCCGGGCCCGTCCTCAGCATGCGATACGATATAGGATGGCCATATCCTAACGCTTGCCTGAATTGGTTAACGCCGGGAAAACTTTGCGTGATTTCCCCTCGAAGGCGCTGCTGCGGCAACAGTGGGGCCGGTATGTGGCGCCCGTTTCCGTTTCCCGCCGAAATGAGGCCCGGCCGGCCCTCCGCCCCTTTGCGAAAATCGAAACAATCGGCCCCGCGACGTCGAATTGTTGCAATCCGCGGCAGCCCACGGGATCGGCAGAAGCGTCAGGAGACGGTCAGCCCCAGGGCGTGGATTCGCCCGAGGACGTCCTCGCCCAGCGCGGCGTGGACGGCGCGGTGCCGGGCCACGCGCGGCATCGCGGCCAGTGCCGGGGCGGCGATGGTGACGTGCCAGTGACTCTCGCCCGACCCGTCGTCGCCGGAATGTCCGGCATGGCGCGCGCTGTCGTTGCGCACCTCCAGTTCGGTCGGCGCGAAGGCCGATTCCAGCCGTTCGCGAATCTGCTGTTCAAGCCCCATTATTTTCGGCCCACCCCTTCAATCCTGCGCCGGTCGGTTTAAACTCCTGCGTCCGAGTCGGAAAGGTGGACACCATGCGCAAGGATGACCCGTTCGGTTTCGACATCTCGGTGTCGGCGTCCAAGAAGAAGAAACCGCGCGGCCGGCGCGGGATGTCCGGCGCCTTCGAGACCAGCACGCGAGTCTGCGACCACGAGGGCTGCGAGGAGGCGGGCAAGTACCGCGCCCCCAAGAGCCCGGATTCGCTCGACGATTTCTACTGGTTCTGCAAGGACCACGTCCGGGAATACAACCTGAAGTGGAACTTTTTCGAGACCTCCACCGAGGCCGACCTCGAAGCCCAGATCGCCCGCGACCGGGTCTGGGAGCGCGAGACCAAGCCGTTCCGCAAGACGATCGAGGAACGCGCCTGGGCGCGGCTCGGGATCGAGGACCCGCACCAGGTGCTGGGCGCGAATGCCACCCGCAATCCCGGCAAGTCGGTGACGGGCACCCGCCGGCTGCCGCCGACCGAGCGCCGCGCGATCGAGATCCTCGACGCCCGCGACGACTGGACCAAGGCCGAGATCCGCAAGGCCTACAAGGCGCTCATCAAGGTGCTGCATCCCGACATGAACGGCGGCGACCGCAGCCAGGAAGAGCAACTGGCCGAGGTCGTCTGGGCCTGGGACCAGATCAGGGCGTCCCGATCCTTCAAGGACTGAAGCCGGGACGCCGGACCGGCGGCCGGACGGCCGCTAGAGCTCGATCGCCTCGACCTTTTCGCCTTTCACAGCCAGCGCCACCTCGCCGTTGCACAGCGCCAGCGCGGCCTTGCCGAATACCTCGGCGCGCCAGCCGCGCAACGCGGGCAGGTCGCGGCGGCCGGCCGCTATGGCGTCGAGATCGGCCGCGGTCGCGATCAGCTTCTGCGCCACCCCCTCGTTGTCGGCGCAGGCCTTCAGGAGCACGCGCAAGAGGTCGGCCAGCGCCGGATTGACCTGCATCCGCTCCCGGCTCGTGTCGGGCCGGGGCATGTCCTCGGGCGCGGTCTCGATCCCGGCCCCGATCGCCGCGAGGATTCCATCGGCGATCTCGCCGCGGCGGGCCTCCCGCAGCAGCAGCCTGGACCGGCCGAGATCCTGATGCGAGCGCGGCTTCGTCGAGGCCAGCTCGATCAGCGCGTCGTCCTTGAACACCCGGTTGCGCGGGATGTTGCGGGACTGCGCATAGCCCTCACGGAATCGCGCCAGTTCCTTCACGATGGCGAGGAACTTGGGCGAATTGGTCCGCGTCTTGATCCGCTGCCAGGCCTCGGACGGGTCGGTCCGGTAGGTGCCCGGATCGCTCAGGATCGCCATTTCCTCGGCCACCCACTTGATCCGGCCATTGCGGTCGAGCTCGGCCTTGAGGTGTTCGTAGATCTCGCGCAGGTGGGTCACGTCGGCCAGCGCATAGGCCTTCTGGGCCTCGGTGAGCGGCCGCCGCGACCAGTCGGTGAAGCGCGACGACTTGTCGAGACCGGCGCGGGCGATCTTGCGCACCAGCGTCTCGTAGCCGACCTGTTCGCCGAAACCGCAGACCATCGCCGCGACCTGGGTGTCGAACAGCGGCTCGGGGATCAGCCCGGCATCGACGTAGAAGATCTCGAGATCCTGCCGCGCGGCGTGGAACACCTTGACCACCCCGTGGTCGCGGAACAGGCCGTAGAGCGGTTCGAGCGACAGCCCCTCGACCATCGGATCGACCAGCACCGCGTCACCGTCGCCGCCGCCCGGATAGGCCAGCTGGATCAGGCAGAGCCTGGAATAGTAGGTCCGCTCGCGCAGGAACTCGGTATCGACGGTGACATAGGGATGCTGCGCGGCCCGGGTGCAGAAGTCCGCGAGGGCCTCGGTGGTGGTCAATGTCTGCATCAACTGCCTCTTGCGCCGGTTCGTCCGGCAGTCCCCCCTGATAGGAAAATCGGCCCCGGTTGGAAAGTCTCAGAGTGCGATCGGCGTCCGGTCACCCTCGGCGAAGCGGCGCAACACCGCGGGGTAGAGCCGGTGTTCGAGCGGCAGCAGCCGGGCGGCCAGCGTTTCGGGGGTGTCGCCCGGTTCGATCCTCAGCCGCGCCTGCCCGAGGATCGGCCCGCCGTCGAGATCGGCGGTCACCTCGTGGACCGTGCAGCCGTGTTCGGCATCGCCCGCGGCCAGCGCCCGCGCGTGGGTGTCGAGACCGCGGTATTTCGGCAGCAGCGACGGGTGGATGTTGAGCATCCGGCCGGTCCAGCGCGCGACGAAACCGGGCGTCAGGATCCGCATGAACCCGGCGAGGCAGATGATGTCGGGCGCCGCCGCGGCGAGACGGTCCTGCAGCGCGGCCTCGAAGGCCGGGCGGTCGCCGCCGAACCGGCGATGGTCGACGGTTTCGGTCGGGATGCCCCGCGCCGCCGCCTTGTCCAGCCCCCCCGCCCCCGGGACGTTGGACAGCACCAGCACCGGCCGCGCCGGGTGATCGCCGGTCATCGACGCCGCCAGCGCCTCCATGTTGGACCCGCCGCCGGAGATCAGGATGGCGACCCGTTTCACCCCAGCGTCCCGGCAAACCGCACGCCGTCGCCGGGCACGACCTCGCCCAGCTTCACCACCGTCTCGCCGCCGTCCCGCAGCGCCCCGGCGACCGCGCCCAGCGCCTCGGGCGCGACGCAGACCACCATGCCGATGCCGCAGTTGAAGGTCTTGAGCATCTCGGCCTCGGCGATGGCGCCGCTGCGCATCATCCAGCGGAACACCGGCGGCAGGTTCCAGGCGCCCAGGTCGATCGCGGCGCCCAGCCCCTCGGGCAGCATCCGCGGCACGTTCTCGGTCAGCCCGCCGCCGGTGATGTGGGCCAGCCCGCGGACCCCGCCCGCGGCGATCGCGTCGAGCACCGGACGGACATAGAGCCGGGTCGGGGTCAGAAGCACCTCGCCGATGGTGCCGGCGCCGAAGGGCGAGGGTTCGCCCCAGCTCAGCCCCGCATGCTCGACCACCCGCCGCACCAGCGAGAAACCGTTGGAATGGATCCCGTCCGAGGCCAGCCCGAGCAGGATATCGCCCGCGGCGACCCCGGCAGGCAGCGCCGTGCCGCGCTCCATCGCGCCCACCGCGAACCCCGCAAGGTCGAAATCGCCCGCGCCGTACATCCCCGGCATCTCGGCCGTCTCGCCGCCGATCAGCGCGCAGCCCGACCGGGCGCAGCCCTCGGCGATGCCCTCGATCACCGCCGCCGCGGTGTCGGTGTCGAGCTTGCCGGTGGCGAAATAGTCGAGGAAGAACAGCGGCTCCGCGCCCTGACAGACGAGATCGTTGACGCACATCGCGACAAGGTCGATGCCGACGCCGGCGACGTGGCCGGTGTCGATGGCGATGCGCAGCTTGGTGCCCACGCCGTCGGTCGCGGCGACCAGCACCGGGTCGGTGAACCCCGCCGCCTTGAGGTCGAACAGCCCGCCGAAGCCGCCCAGCCCCGACACCACGCCGGGCCGGTTCGTGCGCTTCGCCGCCGGGCCGATCCTTCGGACGAGTTCGTTGCCCGCGTCGATATCCACGCCCGCCTCGGCATAGGTCAGCCCGTTCTTGCCGCTCATGGTCATCCCCGTCGCTCGCCTGCCCGGCAGGTAGCCGAAGCGGCGCGCGGGCGCAACGCGGCTTGACTGCCCTTGCGCCGCTGGTAGGACGGCCTTGGCCGGGCCTGTAGCTCAATTGGTTAGAGCAGAGCGCTCATAACGCTTTGGTTGGGGGTTCGAGTCCCTCCGGGCCTACCAGGCCGCCCGCGCGCCGCCGCGACCGTCGCGGCCGCCGCGCCCCGTAAGCCGGTCTTAATCCCCCCGCCCTAACCTGTCCGGGAAACGAGACCGGACCGATGCGCCTGCTGAGACTGACCCTTTTCGCCCTGCGCAACTACGCCGCCTACGCCCAGTGGCACGCCGGGGCCGAGATGTTCGGCGGCGCCGAGCGTGTCGCGCGGCGGGCCGCGCACCGGGACCTCACCGTCGCGGCGATCGAGGCGATGAAGCTCCGCGCGCGCGGGACGCGGCCCTGACACCGCGCGCGGCGGATCACAGCGGCAGGACGATCTCGGCCTGAAGCCCGCCGAGGGTGGCGCTGACGCCGAGCTTGAGCTGCCCGCCATGGGCGCGGGCGATGTCGCTGACGATGGCGAGGCCCAGCCCGACGCCGCTGCCCCGGTCCTGATTCCGGGCCGGGTCCAGCCGCGTGAAGGGGCGCATGGCGTCGTCGCGGCGGTCCGCCGGAATGCCCGGCCCGTCGTCCTCGACGACGAATCGCAGGCTGCGCTCGCCCGCCGCAAGGCTCACCTGCGCCCGCCGGCCGTAGCGCAGCGCGTTGCCGATCAGGTTCTCCACCGCGCGCCGGATCGCCATCGGCCGCAGCGGGATCGGGGCGAGCGGCGGCACCGGCAGCAGCCGGACCTCCTGACCCGCCCGCGCGGCATCCTCCACGACCCGCGCCAGCAGGGCCCCAACGTCGGTCGGCTCCACCTCGTCGAGCGCATCGCCGCGGGCGTAGTCGAGGAACGCATCGAGAAGGCTCGTCATGTCGTCGACGTCGCGGATCAGCGGCGCCGCCTCGGCATCGTCCATCAGACCGAGGCCCAGCCGCAGGCGGGTCAGCGGCGTGCGCAGGTCGTGGCTGATCCCCGACAGCATGAGCTGACGCGCCGCCGCCTGCCGCTCGATCCGGTTGCGCATGTCGAGGAACGCCCGGCCGGCGGACCGGACCTCGGTCGCGCCCGAGGGGGAATAGGCCACGACCTGCCCCTTGCCGAAGGCATCCGCGGCCCGCGCCAGCCGGGCGATCGGGCGCAGCTGGTTGCGCAGGTAGATGAAGGCGATCAGCGTCATCAGCACGCCCAGGACGACCATCAGCACGATGAGCTGGTGCGGATTCGAGGCGCTGACCCGCTGGCGTCCGAAGCTCACCTCCATCGGCCCGTGGACGGTCTGGTGCCAGAGCCGCACCCGGCGCGGATCGGACAGGTCCACCGGCCCCATCTCCGGCATCCGGGTGCGCAGCGTCTCGATGACGACGCGGCCCGACAGGTCGATCCAGGCCCGCTCGTCCGCCGCGGGCATCGCCGCCGCCGGCAACGCGACGTCGAGCTGCAGCGGGCCGGCGACCTCCGCCGCCGCCGCCACCGCCGCGGCAAGATCCGCCGCGCCGTCCACGGTCCGCACGAGGTAGGCGAGATCGAGCGAGATCGACCGGGTCATCTGCCGCGTGACCCCTTCGAAATGGCGCTGGATGAACGACACCGAGACGACGAGCTGGAGCACCACCGCCGGCAGGATCAGGATCAGCGCGGCCCGCCCGTAAAGCCCGCGCGGCATGTAGCGTTTGAGCCAGCCGAATGCCATATCGGGGACGCTAGCGAAGGGCCGGAGGAAGGGAAAGCGGCGATGCAACGGATGGAAGACGGGATCTGGCGGATCGTGGCGCCCAATCCCTCCCCGCTGACGTTCCGCGGCACCAACAGCTACCTTGTCGAGGCCGGCGGCGAGCGGGTGCTGATCGATCCCGGCCCGGACGATCCCGGCCACCTTGCGGCGCTGCTCGCGGCGATCGGCGGAAGGCCACTCGACCGGATCCTCGTGACCCATGCCCATCTCGACCATTCGCCGCGGGCCCGTCCGATGGCCGAGGCGACCGGCGCGCCGGTCTGCGCCTTCGGCGGGCCGGAGGCGGGGCGCAGCACGGTGATGCGGCGGCTGGCCGAAGGCGGGCTGATGGGCGGTGGCGAGGGGGTGGACCGGGACTTTCGGCCCGACGTTATCCTCGCCGATGGCGACCGGGCCGGCCCCTTCGAGGCGATCCACACCCCCGGCCACATGGGCAATCACCTCTGCTTCGCCCTGGGCGACGTGGTGTTCTCGGGCGATCACGTGATGGGCTGGGCGACCTCGCTGGTCTCGCCGCCGGACGGCGACCTGACCGATTTCATGGCTTCCTGCGCCCGGCTCGCCTGCCGGCCCGCACGGGTGTTCCATCCCGGCCACGGCGACCCCGTCATCGATCCGGCGGCCCGCCTCGCCTGGATCGTCGCGCACCGCCGCGAGCGCGAGGCCCAGATCCGCGCCGCGCTGCGCGCCGGCGGCGGCACGGTCGCGGCGCTGACCGCGGCGATCTACACCGACGTGGCCGCCGAATTGCTGCCCGCGGCCGGGCGCAACGTGCTTGCCCACCTCGTCGACCTCGCCGGGCGGGGACTGGCCCGCGCGGTGCCCGAACTGTCGGCCGCGGCCAGCTTCGAAGCGACCCCCGACACCTGAGACAAAACCCTCTGGACGCCCCGAACCACGGTTGCTATAGCGCGGCCCGTGTTCCGGCGTAGCTCAGCGGTAGAGCAGTTGACTGTTAATCAATTGGTCGTAGGTTCGATCCCTACCGCCGGAGCCAAATCCCTCCTGCCCCATTGCGCCGACGTGCGCCGCCCTGCCTGATTGGCGCCGGGCCTCAGCCCCCCTTCTCCGCCGCCGCGACGTTGCGCTTGACGTCGAGAAAGCTGTCCGGCGTGACCGAGATCGAATGGATCCCCGCCTCCACCAGCAGCCGGGCGAAGTCCGGGTCGTTGCTGGGGGCCTGGCCGCAGAGCCCGATCTTGGAACCGGTCTCGTGCGCCTTGGCGATCGCGGTGCGGATCATCCACAGCACCGCCGGGTCGCGTTCCCGGAACACGTCGGACAGCGCCTCGCTGTCGCGGTCGATGCCGAGGGTGAGCTGGGTCAGGTCGTTCGACCCGATCGAGAATCCGTCGAACCGTTCGGCGAAATCCTCCGCCCGGATCACGTTCGACGGGATCTCGGTCATCACGAAGAGCTTCAGCCCGCCCTCGCCCCGCCTGAGGCCGTTGGCGGCGAGGATCTCGATCACCTTGTCGGCCTCCTCGGGCGAGCGGCAGAACGGCACCATGATGACCGCGTTATCGAAGCCCATCTCCTCGCGCAGCCGCCGCAGGGCCCGGCATTCCAGTTCGAACCCGCGACGGTAGAAGTCCGAGTAGTAGCGCGACGCCCCGCGCAGGCCGATCATCGGGTTCTCCTCGTCGGGCTCGTAGGCGCGGCCGCCGAGGAGCTCGGCGTATTCGTTCGACTTGAAGTCGCTGAGCCGGATGATGACCGGCTTCGGATACCAGACCGCCGCGATCTGCCCGAGGCCCATCGACAGCTTCTCGACGAAGTAGTCGGACCGGTCGGCGTAGCCCCGGGTCACGGCGTCGATCTGCGCCTTCACCTCCGGATCGGACAGGCCGTCATAGCCGAGGAGCGCGAGCGGGTGCACCTTGATGACGTTGTTGACGAGGAATTCCATCCGCGCCAGCCCGACCCCGTCGGCCGGCAACTGCCACCAGCGCACCGCGGCGGAGGGATCGGCGAGGTTCAGCATCACCTCGGTCCGGGTCTCGGGGATGTCGTCGAGGCTGAGGTCCTCGGTCTCGACCTTGCCGAGCCCGGCATAGACGAGCCCCCGGTTGCCGTCGACGCAGGACACGGTCAGGTCCTGCCCGTCATGCAGGATCTCGGTCGCGTTGCCGGTGCCCACCACCGCCGGCAGGCCCAGTTCCCGGCTGACGATCGCGGCGTGGCTGGTGCGGCCGCCGTGGTCGGTGACGATGGCGGAGGCGCGCTTCATGATCGGCACCCAGTCCGGGTCGGTGATCGAGGTCACCAGCACCGCGCCGTCGACGAAACGGTCGATGTCCGCTGCGCTGTGGATCAGGCAGGCCCGCCCGGTCGCCCCGGCGTTGCCGACGCTCAGGCCCTCCAGCAGCAATTCGCCCGCCGGGGTCACGGTGTAGGACTTGAGCGTGTGGCCGGTCTTGCGCGACTGCACCGTCTCGGGCCGGGCCTGCACGATGTAGAGCTCGCCGGTGATCCCGTCCTTGGCCCATTCCATGTCCATCGGCAGGCCGTAATGCTCCTCGATGATCCGCGCCTGCCGGGCGAGGTCGAGGATCTCGGCATCGTTCAGCACGAAGGCGCGCCGCTCGGCCTTCGAGGTCGGGACGTTGCGGGTCTGCGGGTCGCCGGGAGCGCCGTAGATCATCTTGATCTCCTTGGCGCCCAGCGACTTGGCCACGATCGGGGTCAGGTCCGCGCGGTCGAGGAACGGCTTGAAGACCTGGTATTCGTCCGGGTCCACGGCGCCCTGCACCACGTTCTCGCCCAGGCCCCAGGCCCCGGTGATGAGCACGAAGCGGTCGCAGCCGGTCTCGGTGTCGATCGAGAACATGACCCCGGAACTCGACAGGTCGGACCGCACCATCATCTGCACGCCCACCGACAGCGCCACCTCGAGGTGGTCGAAGCCCTGGATCTGGCGGTAGGTGATCGCCCGGTCGGTGAACAGCGAGGCATAGCAGCGCCGGCAGGCGGCGAGCAGCGCCGCCTCGCCCCGGACGTTCAGGAACGTCTCCTGCTGGCCGGCGAAGCTGGCGTCGGGCAGGTCCTCGGCGGTGGCGCTCGACCGGACCGCGACCGAGGGCTCGTCCTGCCCCAGCCGCTTGCCGAGGTCGCGGTAGGCGGCCCGGATGTCGGCGGCGACCGTTTCGGGCCAGGCCCCCGCCTCGAAGGCGGCGCGGATCGTCTGGCCGACCTTCTGCAGCGTGGTGTGGTGCGACTCGAGCGCCTGCATCTGCCCGGCGATGACATCGTGCAGCCCGTTGGCGGCGACGAACTCGCGGTAGGCATCGGCGGTGGTGGCGAAGCCGGTGGGCACCTTGATCCCCTTTGCCCCGAGGCTCGCGATCATCTCGCCGAGCGACGAGTTCTTGCCGCCGACGCTGGCCACGTCGCCGCGGCGCAGGTCTTCGTACCAGATCAGGGATGCGGACATATCGGGTTCTCCTCCACCGTTGGCCGTGCCGTGGGCGCGATCCTATGCGGCCTCGCCGGGCCCGACCTTGACACGGGTCAAGACGGGAGCCCCGGCTCGTCGGATAGTCTCGGACCGTCCGGCCCCGGTTCCGGGGCCGGCGGCACCGCATGAGGCGACCCCGGATGACCCCGACCGACCCCGGCGCAGACCTCCGGCCGGACCCGACCGATCCGGCCGATCCGGCGGCGGCCGGGTCCGGCCTTTCCGCGGCGGAGGTGGCCCGGCTGCGGCCCGTCCACGGCTGGAACGAACTGCCCCACGGCAAGCCGGTCTCGCCGCTGGCGGTGCTGGCGCGGCAGTTCACCGGTCTGCTGGTGCTGATGCTGATCGGCGCCGGCATCGTCGCGCTGGCGCTGGGCGAACGGGTCGACGCCCTCGCCATCGGCGCGGTGGTGGTGCTGAATGCCGCCCTCGGCTTCACCCAGGAATGGCGCGCCGAGCGGGCCATCCTCGCGCTCAGGGCGATGATGTCGCCGCAGGCGCGGGTGATCCGCGACGGCCGCGACCAGGTGATCCCGGCGCGCGACCTCGTGCCGGGCGACCTGATCCTGCTGGCCGAGGGCGACCGGGTCCCGGCAGACGCCGAGGCGCTGCGCGAGACCGGGCTGCTGATCGACGAAAGCGTGCTGACCGGCGAATCGGTCCCGGTGTCGAAGGTGCCGGGCGCGGCGCTGTTCTCGGGCACAACGGTGTCGGCGGGCCATGCCCACGCGCGGGTGACCCGCACCGGCGCGGCGACCGAGTTCGGCCGGGTCGCGGCGCTGACCGGCGCGGTCGAGGACGCGCCCACCTCGCTGCAGCGCGAATTGCGCATCCTTGCCCGGCAGCTGGGCCAGATCGCGGTGGCGGTGGCGCTGCTGGTGGCTGGGCTCGGCATCTGGCGCGGGCTCGAATCGCACGAGGTTTTCATGCTGGGCCTGTCGATGGCGGTGGCGATGATCCCCGAGGGCCTGCCGGCGGTGGTGACCGTGACCCTCGCGCTGGGCGCGGCGGCCATGGCGCGGCACCGGGCGCTGGTCCGCCACCTGCAGGCGGTCGAGACGCTGGGTGCGGCCAGCGTGATCTGCACCGACAAGACCGGCACCCTGACCGAGAACCAGATGACCGCGCGCCAGATCTGGACTGCACCGCGCCGCTATACCGTGACCGGCAGCGGCTATGACCCGGACGGGGCGGTCGAGACCGGGGACGGGCCGGTGCCGCCCGGATCGGACGCGGTGCTCGGCCGGCTCTGCGAGGCCGGGCTGCTGTGTTCCCACGCCCGCATCGGCCAGGAGGACGGGATCTGGCGGGCGCTGGGCGATCCGACCGAGGCGGCACTGGTAACGCTGGCCCGCAAGGCCGGACTGCCCGAGGCGGACCGCACAGAAATCGCCGCCGAACTGCCCTTCACCAGCGACCGCAAGCGGATGAGCGTCCTCGTCCGCGGGACCGACAGCGACCGGGTGCTGACCAAAGGCGCGCCGGAACTGGTGATCGGGATTTGCGACCGGATCCTCACCGATGCCGGTCCCGAACCGCTCGGGGCGGAGGGCGCGGCGGCGGCGCGGGCCGAGGCCACGGCGATGGCGGGCGACGGATTCCGGGTCATGGCGCTGGCCTTCCGGGACGTCGCGGCGGGGACCGACCGGATCGAGGAATCCGGGCTGGTCCTTATCGGCCTCGTCGGGATGATCGACCCGCCGAGGACCGAGGTGGCGGGCGCCATCGCCGCCGCCCGCGATGCCGGGATCCGAACCATCGTCATCACCGGCGACCACCCGGACACCGCGCGCAACGTCGCCGGGCAACTGGGCATTCCCGCCGACAGGTTCCTGACCGGGTCCGACCTCGACAGGCTCTCCGACGCCGACCTGGACGCGGCGCTGGAAGGGCCGGTCGGCTTCGCCCGGGTCTCTCCGGCGCACAAGCTGCGCATCGTCGGCGCACTGCAGGCGCGGGGCGAGACGGTGGCGATGACCGGCGACGGGGTGAACGACGCCCCCGCCCTGCGCAAGGCCGACATCGGCGTGGCGATGGCGATCCGCGGCACCGAGGTGGCCAAGGACGCCGCGGACCTCGTCCTGCTCGACGACAACTACGCCACCATCGTGAACGCCGTCCGCGAGGGCCGCCGCCAGTTCGACAACACCCGCAAGTTCGTGCGCTACCTGCTGTCGTCGAACGCGGGCGAGGTGGTGGCGCTTCTCGTCAACACCGCGATGCTCGCGCCGCTGATCTTCCTGCCGACCCAGATCCTCTGGATGAACCTCGTCACCGACGGGGTGACCGCCGTGGCGCTGGGGCTGGAGCCGCCCGAGAAGGCGCAGATGCGCGACCCGCCGCGCCGGCCCGACGAACGGGTGCTGTCGCGGCGCAGCTTCGCGGTGATCCTCGGCTTCGGGCTCTATACCGGGACCGCCGCGGTGGTCCTGTTCGAAACCCTGCTGCCGCTCGGCGTCGACGTGGCCCGGACCGCCGCCTTCACCGGCATGGTGGTGTTCGAGAAGGTGTCGGTCTTCGCCTTCCGGTCGCTCAGGACGCCGAACTGGCGGCTGGGTCTCGGGGGCAACCCCGCACTTCTGATCGCCTTCGCGGCGATGATGCTGGCGCAGGTCGCCGCGGTCTACTGGCCGCCGCTCCAGACGCTGTTGCGCACCGCGCCGCTGGGCGCCGGGGCCTGGGCGCTGATCGCGGCGCTGGCGGTCCCGATTCTCGTGGTTCCGGACCTCGTGAAAGCCGTGCTTGCTAGGCGCCGGGCGGGCTGAATCCGCCGGCTGCCTTGATCTGCGTCATGGCGGCGGCGGGCCCGGTTTGCGACCCTTCGGCCGGGAGGACGTTCATGGCACAGATACCCGACCCCGCCCGCGATCCCTGGGGCGAGGCCCGCGCGATGATTTCCGGGCTCGGCGGCGGGCTCAACATCGCCCACGAGGCGCTCGACCGGCACGTGGCCGCCGGCCACGGCGCGCAGGTGGCGCTGCGCTGGCTCGGCAAGGACGGCGCGCGGCGCGACCTGACCTATGCCGACCTCGACGCCGAGGCGGCGCGCTTCGCCAACGTGCTGGCCGCGCACGGGCTCGGCCCCGGCGACAGCGTCTTCGCGATGACCGGGCGGGTGCCGGACCTCTATGCCTGCGCGCTGGGCACGCTGAAGGCCGGGCTGGTCTTCACGCCGCTGTTCTCGGCCTTCGGGCCGGAGCCGATCCGCACCCGGATGGAGATCGGCGGCGCCAACGTTCTCGTCACCACCGAGGCGATCTACCGCCGCAAGATCGCCGCCTGGCGGGACGAGATCGCCACCCTGCGGCTGGTCCTGATCCTCGGCGACGCGGCCCCCGAGGGCTGTGTCGCGCTGGGGCCGGCGATGGCCGCGGCTTCGCCCGACTTCGCCACCCGCGCGATGGACCCCGAGGCGCCGGCGCTGATCCACTTCACCTCGGGCACCACCGGCAAGCCCAAGGGCGCGGTGCACGTGCACAACGCGGTGACGTATCACGCCTTCTCGGGGCGGCACGCGCTCGATCTGACGCCGGGCACCCGCTACTGGTGCACCGCCGATCCGGGCTGGGTCACCGGCACCTCCTACGGCATCATCGCGCCGCTGGTGAACCGGGTGACGATGCTGGTGGACGAGGCCGAGTTCGACCTCGACCGCTGGTACGGCACGGTGCAGGACGAGAAGATCGAGGTCTGGTATTCCGCTCCGACCGCGATCCGCATGATGATGCGGGCCGGAGCCGGGGCGGCGGCGAAATACGACTTCTCGTCGCTGCGCTTCCTCGCCAGCGTCGGCGAGCCGCTGAACCCCGAGGCGGTGGTCTGGAGCGAGAAGGTCTTCGGCCAGCCGTTCCACGACAACTGGTGGCAGACCGAGACCGGCGGCATCATGATCGCCAACCGGCCCGGCATGACGGTGCGCCCCGGCTCGATGGGCCGGCCCCTGCCCGGGATCGCCGCCGGGATCGTCGAGCGGCAGGACGACGGCACGCTGGCGGAACTCGGCACCGGCAAGGTCGGCGAACTGGCGCTGCGGCCCGGCTGGCCGTCGATGATGCGGACCTACCTCCACGAACAGGCCCGCTACGACAAGTGTTTCGCCGATGGCTGGTACCTGTCCGGCGACCTCGCGATGCGCGATGCGGACGGCTATTTCTGGTTCGTCGGCCGGGCCGACGACCTGATCAAGACCTCCGGCCACCTGATCGGCCCCTTCGAGGTGGAAAGCGCCCTGATCGAACACCCGGCAGTGGCCGAGGCGGGGGTGATCGGGGTGCCGGACGACACCGCCGGAGAAGTGGTCAAGGCCTACGTCACCCTCAATCCCGGCTTCGCGGCCTCCGACGACCTCGAACGCGAGATCCGCGGCCATGCCCGCAAGAAGCTCGGCCCGGCGGTGGCCCCGCGCGAGGTCGTGTTCCGCAACACCCTGCCCAAGACCCGCTCCGGCAAGATCATGCGCCGGCTGCTGAAGGCCCGCGAACTGGGCCTGCCCGAGGGCGACATTTCCACCCTGGAGACCGACGAGACATGAGCGTGACGGACAAGCCCCGCCTCGACCACGCGCACGTCCTGGCGCTGCTGGAGCACATGATCCGCATCCGGCGGTTCGAGGACAAATGCGCCGAACTTTACACCCAGGAAAAGATCCGCGGCTTCCTGCACCTCTACGATGGCGAAGAGGCGATCGCCGCCGGGGTGATCCCGGTGCTGACCGAGGCCGACCGGATCGTCGCCACCTACCGCGAGCACGGCCATGCGCTGGTGCGCGGGGTGCCGATGACCACGGTGATGGCCGAGATGCTCGGCAAGGCCGAGGGCTGTTCCGGCGGCCGCGGCGGGTCGATGCACCTGTTCGACGCCGGCACCAACTTCTACGGCGGCAACGCCATCGTCGGCGGCGGACTGCCGCTTGCCGCCGGGCTGGCGCTGGGCGACCGGATGGCCGGCACCGGCGCGATCACCGCCTGCTTCTTCGGCGAGGGCGCGGTGGCCGAGGGCGAGTTCCACGAGACCATGAACCTTGCCGAACTCTGGGACCTGCCGGTGCTGTTCGTGTGCGAGAACAACGGCTACGCGATGGGCACCGCGTTGGGCCGCACCGAGTCCGAGACCGACATCCGCGCCAAGGCCGCCGCCTACGGCATCCACGCCGAGACGGTGGACGGGATGAACGTGGTCGAGGTCGAGGCCGCCGCCCGCCGCGCCCGGTCGCTGATCCGCGAGACCGGGCGGCCGGTGTTCCTCGACTGCCGGACCTACCGGTTCCGGGCGCATTCGATGTTCGACGCCCAGCTCTACCGCGACAAGGCCGAGGTCGAGTCCTGGCGCGCCAAGGGGCCGATCGTGCGGTTCCAGGGCTGGTTGACCGAGAACGGCCTGGTCCGCGAGGCCGAGATCGCCGCGATCGAGGACCGGGTGTCGGCCGAGATCGCCGAGGCCGTGGCCTTTGCCGAGGCCGGGACCTGGGAGCCGGTCGAATCCCTGCCCGCCCATGTGCTCGGGCCGCAGCCCGCGCCGCCGCCGCCCGCCGCGCCGTCCGGCGAGACCGCCGAGACGACCTACCGCGAGGCGGTGAAACAGGCGATCCGCGACGCGATGCTGCGCGACGACCGGGTGTTCCTGATGGGCGAGGACGTGGGCGCCTATGGCGGCTGCTACGCGGTCACCAAGGGCCTGATGGCCGAGTTCGGCGAGGACCGGATCCGCGACACGCCGCTGTCCGAATCCGGCTTCACCGGGGCCGGGATCGGCGCCGCCGCCGCCGGGATGCGGCCCATCGTCGAACTGATGACGGTGAACTTCTCGCTGCTGGCGCTCGACCAGATCATGAACACCGCCGCCACCATCCGGCACATGTCGGGCGGCCAGTTCGGCGTGCCGCTGGTGATCCGCATGGCGACCGGCGCGGGCAAGCAGCTTGCGGCGCAGCATTCGCATTCGCTGGAGGGCTGGTATGCCCACATTCCCGGCCTCAAGGTGCTCGCCCCCGCCACCGTGGAGGACGCGCGCGGCATGCTCTGGACCGCGCTCGAGGATCCCGACCCGGTGCTGATCTTCGAGAACGTGATGCTCTACAACCGAGCCGAGCCGCTCGACACCGCCGCCGGCCCGGTGGACATCTCGCGCGCCGCGATCAGGCGGGCGGGCGCCGACCTGAGCCTGATCACCTACGGCGGGTCGCTGCACAAGACGCTGGAGGCCGCCGAGGCGCTGGCGGCCGAGGGCATCGACGCCGAGGTGATCGACCTGCGCACCCTGCGCCCGCTCGACGACGCCACGATCATGGCCTCGGTCGGCAAGACCCGCCGCGCGGTGATCGTGGACGAGGGCTGGCGCAGCGGATCGCTCGCCGCCGAGATCATGGCCCGGATCGTGGAACAGGCGTTCTGGTCGCTCGACGGGCCGGTGGGCCGGGTCTGCTCGGCCGAGGTTCCGATCCCCTATCCGAAGCACCTGGAGGACGCCGCGATTCCGCAGGTCCCCGCCATCGTCGCCGCCGCCAGGGCACAGATGGGGCGCTGAGATGGGGATCTTCTCGATGCCCTCGCTGGGGGCCGACATGGAGGCCGGCACGCTGGTCGAATGGCTGGTGAAGCCCGGCGACAGCGTCCACCGGGGCGACGTGGTCGCGGTGGTGGAGACCCAGAAGGGCGCGATCGAGATCGAGATATTCGAGGACGGCACGGTGCAGGACCTGCTGGCCGATCTGGGCCACAGTCTGCCGGTGGGCGCGCCCCTGGCGACGATCCTCGCCGCGGGCGAGGCGCCGCCCGAGAGATCCGGCGAGCGCCCGGCGGCGCCCCCCGATCCAGCGCCGGCCGAAGCCGTTCCGCCTGCCCCACCCCCAGAACCGACACCAGTCGAAACACCGGCCAAGTCACCGGCCCCGCCGCAAGCATCGGCCGCGCCGCCGCCGGCCGACGGCAAGCGGATCTCGCCCGCCGCCCGCCGCCGGGCGGCGGAACTCGGGGTCGATGTCGGCGCGATCAAGGGCTCGGGCCCCGGCGGCGCGATCCTGCTCGCCGATGTCGCCCATGCCGCGCCGGGTCAGCGCCCTGCGGAGGGCGGCCCGATGGCCCAGATGCGCAAGGCGATCGCCGCCGCGATGACCCGGTCCAAGGCCACGATCCCGCATTTCTACCTGTCCGAGACGATCGACGTGGACCCGGCGATCCGGTTCCTCGACGACCGCAACGCCGGGGTGCCGCCGGCCGGGCGGGTGCTGCTCGGGGCGGTGCTGGTGCGCGCAGCCACGCTCGCGGCGCAACGGGTCCCGGCGATGAACGGGCATTACGTCGAAGGGTCGGGTTTTGTCCCCTCCGACACCGTCAATACCGGCGTCGCCATCGCGCTGCGCGGCGGCGGGCTGGTGGCCCCGGCGCTGATCGACGCGGGCGCAATGGACCTCGACGCGACGATGGCGGGGATGCGCGACCTCGTGACCCGGGCGCGGGCGGGGCGGCTGCGCGGCTCCGAGATGACCGCCGGCACGATCACCGTCTCCAGCCTCGGCGATACCGGGGCCGAGGCGATGACCGGGGTGATCTTCCCGCCGCAGGTGGCGCTCGTCGGCCTCGGCGCGCCGCACCTGCGGCCCTGGGTCGTGGACGGAAGGATCGCGCCCCGCCACGTCGTCACCCTGACCCTGTCCGCCGACCACCGGGTCAGCGACGGGCGGCAGGCGGCCCGCTACATCGCCGCCTTCGAAGAGCTGGTCCAGACCCCGGAGGAGCTATGACCGATCCCGACTACCGCGCCATCTTCGTCGCCGCGCTGACCGGCGTGGCCCCGGACATCGACCCCGGCGACGTGGGCGACGACGACCACATCCAGGACGATCTCGAACTCGACTCGATGGACGTGCTGAACCTCGTGGCGGCGCTGCACGAGACGCTGGGGGTGGACATCCCCGAGCGGGACTACCCGCAGATCGCCACCGCCGGGCTCGCCGCGGCCTATCTTGCCCGCGCCCACCGGGCGGCCGGATGACCGGAGCGGCGATGATCCTGCCGGGCGACGGGCTCGACGCGCTGGTGGCGCTGCTGATCGGCGAGGGCCGGGCGGTCTACGGCCCGGTGGCCCGGGACGGCGCGGTGGTGCTCGACCGGATCGAGAGCCCCGGCGCGCTGGCCCGCGGCTGGACCATCGAGGCCGGGCCGGGGCGCTACCGGGCGCATCCGGGGGGCGACGCGGTGTTCGACCACGTGATCGGCCCGACGCCGTGGAAGCGGTTCCTGCACCCGCCGCGCGAAACCCTCTACCGGATGACCCGGACCGCCGAGGGCATCGCCGTCACCGCCCCGGCGGACGAGGCCACGCCGACCCCGATGGCCTTCCTCGGGGTGCGGCCCTGCGATCTCGCTGCGCTGGCGGCGCTCGACCGGGCGATGACCGGCGGCCCCCATGCCGACCCGCGCTATGCCCGGCGGCGCGCCGCGACGCTGCTGATCGCGGTCAATTGCCGGGTCGCCGCCGAGACCTGCTTCTGCGCCTCGATGGGCACCGGGCCGGCGGCAGAGGCGGGCTACGACCTGGTCCTGTCGGAACTCGGGCGCTGCGACGGCACGCGGTTCCTGATCGCCGCCGGAAGCCCGCAGGGCGCGGCGGTCATGGCCGCCCTGCCCGACCTCCGCCCGGCAACCGACGAAGACGCAGCCGAGGCCCGCGCCGGGTCCGGGAGCGCCGCGGCGGCACAGGTCCGGCGGGTCAAACCCGAGGGCCTGCCGCCCCGGCTGCGCGCCGCCGCCGAACACCCGCACTGGGACGCGGTGGCCGCGCGCTGCCTGAACTGCACCAACTGCACGATGGTCTGCCCTACCTGCTTCTGCACCTCGGTCGAGGAGGTCAGCGACCTCGCCGGCACCGGGTTCGAGCGGCGGCAGCGCTGGGACAGCTGCTTCACCACCGATTTCAGCCACGTTCACGGCGGATCGGTGCGGCCCTCGGCCCGGTCCCGCTACCGGCAATGGCTGACCCACAAGCTCGGCACCTGGCCCGAGCAGTTCGGCGGCGACCTCGGCTGCACCGGCTGCGGGCGCTGCATCGCCTGGTGCCCGGTGGGGATCGACCTGACCGAGGAACTCGCCATCCTGACGGAGCCCGCGCCATGAAGATCGAAGGACTGGACCACATCCTCGGGCAGCACCGGCTGTTCCGCGACCTCGACCCGGACTTCCTGCGGCTGGTCGCGGGCTGCGCCGCCAACCGGGTGTTCCCGCCCGGGACCCGGCTGGCCCGGCACGGCGAGCCGATGTCGCATATCTACCTCGTCCGCGCCGGCCACGTCGCGGCCGAGATCGCCGCCCCGGGGCGCGGCCGGCTGCGGATCCTCACGGTCGGCCCGGACGAGGTGCTGGGCCTGTCCTGGCTGGTGCCGCCGTTCAAGTGGGGCACCGATGCCGAGACCGTGGACGAGGTCCGCGCGGTCGAGATCGACGCCGACTGCCTGCGCCGCAAATGCGAGGCGGATCCGGCCATCGGCTACGCCGTGCTCAAGCGGTTCATGACCCCGATCGTGGAACGGCTGCACGCCACGCGGCTGCAGATGCTGGATGTCTATGGCCCTCGCCGCTGATCCCGCCGCCCGGCCCGGCACGGCCGA
>JBFKOW010000004.1:0-45673 GCA_041628615.1 Paracoccaceae bacterium
CCCCGAACGCCTGTTCGAGCCGGCCGAGGAGATCCGGGTGATCTACGCCGTTCCCGAGGGTCCGCCGGCGCAGTTCGTCTGGCGCCGGATCACCCACCGGGTGGTCCGCTTCGCCGGCCCCGAGCGGGTCGCCCCGGAATGGTGGCGCGACCGCCCCGGCAGCCGCCTGCGCGACTACTACCGGGTCGAGGACCACATGGGCGGCCGCTACTGGCTGTATCGCGACGGGGTGGCCGGGGACGGCCGGGGCGGCGAGCCGCGCTGGTTCGTCCACGGGGTCTTCGCATGAGGCGGCGGCCGATCCTGCGCGCCGGCCGGGGCGGGGCCGCGAATTTTCGTCGAAAATTCGGGGGGGCGCTGCCCCCGTCTGCCAACGGCAGACTCTCCCGGGATACCTGGGGTCCGAAGAAGGTGCGGGCGGCGGCCCGCCGGGGCGGCCATGCCTGAGAACGACCACCGGCATCCCCGCCGCACCCTGCCCGAAGACGGCCGGTTCACCCCGAACCCGGCCGCGCCCTTCGTCGAACTGGGGGTGGCGAGCTGTTTTTCCTTCCTGCGCGGCGCCTCGGAGGCGGTGGACCTCGCCCGCGAGGCCTGGGCCCAGGGCCACGACGCCATCGGTATCGCCGATCTCAACTCCTTCGCCGGGGTGGTGCGGATGCATGTCGAGGCGAAGAAGGCCGGGCTTCGGCCCCTGATCGGGGTCCGGCTGGCGCTGGTCTCGGGCGAGGAATTCCTGGCCTATCCCCGCGACCGCAACGCCTACGGCCGGCTCTGCCGGCTGATCTCGAAAGGCCGGATGCAGGATGTGGACGGCAACTGGCAGGCCAAGGGCGTGTGCCAGATCACCCTGGCCGATCTCGCCGCCCATGCCGAGGGAACGATCCTGATCGCCCTGCCGCCGGAAGACCTCGACGCCTTCGCCCGCGCCCTGCCCCGGCTCTGCGACCGGCTGCCGGGCCTCGCCTATCTCGCCGCCGCCTGCCGCTACGGCGGCGACGACCGGGGCCGGATCAACCGGCTGGACCGGCTGGCGACCCGGCACGGGCTGTCGATCCTCGCCACCAACGACGTGCTCTACCACGCCCCCGACCGCCGCCCGCTGCAGGATGTGATGACCTGCATCCGCGAGCACTGCACCATCGACACCGCCGGATCGCGGCTGGAGGCCAATGCCGAGCGCCACCTCAAGGCCCCGGCCGAGATGGCCCGGCTGTTCGACGAATGGCCCCATGCCCTGCGTGCCACCCGGGCGGTGGCCGAGGCGGTCCGCTTCGACCTCTCCGAACTGGCCTACAAATACCCGCGCGAGGTGATCCCCGAGGGCATCACCCCGCAGGCCCATCTCGAACGGCTGACCTGGGAGGGGGCGCAATGGCGTTATCCCGACGGGGTGCCCCCGGCCACGGCGGCGGTGCTGCGCAAGGAACTGGCGATGATCGCCAAACTCGACATCGCGCGCTACTTCCTCACCATCCACGACATCATCCGCTTCGCCCGGCACGAGACCCGGCCGCCGATCCTCTGCCAGGGCCGGGGCTCGGCGGCGAATTCGGCGGTGTGCTACGTCCTCGGGATCACCGCGGTGGACCCGGCGCAGCACCAGCTCCTGTTCGAGCGCTTCATCAGCGAGGAGCGCAAGGAGCCCCCCGACATCGACGTCGATTTCGAGCACGAGCGCCGCGAGGAGGTGATCCAGCACATCTACGCGAAATACGGCCGGGACCGGGCCGGGCTCTGCGCCACGGTGATCCACTACCGGCCGCGCAGCGCGATCCGCGAGGTGGGCAAGGTGATGGGCCTCAGCGAGGACGTCACCGGCGCGCTGGCCCGCACCGTCTGGGGCTCCTGGGGGAAGGAGATCGGCGCCGCCCATGCCGCCGAGGCCGGGGTGGACCTGGCCGATCCGCTGATGCGCAAGACCCTGATCCTGGCGCAGCAGCTGATCGGAATGCCGCGCCATCTCGGCCAGCACGTCGGCGGCTTCATCCTCACCGAGCGGCCGCTGACCGAGACCGTGCCGGTGGGCAACGGGGCGATGCCGGAGCGGTCCTTCATCGAGTGGGACAAGGACGACATCGACGCGCTGGGGATCCTCAAGGTGGATATCCTCGCGCTCGGGATGCTGACCTGCATCCGCAAGTGTTTCGACCTGGTTTCAGCGCATTACGGGCAGGACTTCACCCTCGCCACGGTGCCGCAGGAGGACCCCCGGGTCTATGACATGCTGTGCCGGGCCGACAGCGTGGGGGTGTTCCAGGTCGAGAGCCGGGCGCAGATGAACATGCTGCCCCGGCTGCGCCCGCGCGAGTTCTACGACCTGGTGATCGAGGTCGCCATCGTCCGCCCCGGCCCGATCCAGGGCGACATGGTGCATCCCTACCTGCGCCGCCGCAGCGGCGCCGAGCCGGTCTCCTACCCCTCGCCCGCGCCGCCCCACGACCCCGCCGAGCTGAAGCAGATCCTCGGCCGCACCCTCGGCGTGCCGATCTTCCAGGAACAGGCGATGAAGATCGCCATCGAGGCCGCCGAGTTCAGCCCCGCAGAGGCCAACGAGCTGCGCAAGGCGATGGCCACCTTCCGGTCGCGCGGCACGATCGGGGCGCTGGAGGACAAGATGGTGGGCCGGATGGTCCGCCGCGGCTACGCCGAGGACTTCGCCCGCCGCTGCTTCGACCAGATCAAGGGCTTCGGCGAATACGGCTTTCCGGAAAGCCACGCCGCCAGCTTCGCGCTGCTGGTCTATGTCTCGAGCTGGCTCAAGTGCCATTTCCCGGACGTGTTCTGCGCCGCGCTGCTGAACTCGCAGCCGATGGGGTTCTACGCCCCGGCCCAGATCGTCCGCGACGCCCGCGAGCACGGCGTGGAGGTGCGCGCGCCGGACGTGAACTACTCGGACTGGGACAGCACCCTCGAGCCGGTCGCCGCCGGGCCGGACGGGCGGCCGCGCTTCGCGGTGCGGCTGGGCCTGCGCCAGATCACCGGCTTCCGCGAGGACCGCGCCCGGCAGCTTGCCGCCGCCCGCGACCGGCCCTATCGCAGCCTCGAGGAGGTGAAGACCCGCGCCCGGCTGGGCGCCGCCCAGATCCGCCGGCTGGCCGAGGCCGATGCGCTGCGGTCGCTGTTCCTCGACCGGCGGCAGGCCCTGTGGGAGGCCCGGGCGCTGCGCGACGCCCCCGACCTGCCGCTGTTCGCCGACCGCAGCGACGAGGGCGCGGAGCCGCCGGTGCCGCTGCCGGCGATGCCGGTGACCGAGCAGGTGGTGGCCGATTACCAGACCCTCCGCCTCAGCCTGAAGGCGCATCCGCTGTCGTTCCTGCGCGCCTCGATGGCCCGGCAGGGCTTCGCCACCACCGCCGACCTCGCCGGCAGCCGCCCCTGGCAGAAGCTGCGGCTGGCCGGGCTGGTGCTGATCCGGCAGCGCCCCGGCTCGGCCAAGGGGGTCTGCTTCGTCACCCTCGAGGACGAGTTCGGCACCGCCAACCTGGTGGTCTGGCCGAAGGTGATGGAGGCCCATCGCAAGGTGCTGATGCAGGCCCGGCTGATGGTCGTCCACGGCTACGTGCAGCGCGACGTGGAGATCGTCCACGTGGTGGCCGAGCGGCTGGAGGACCGCACCGACGCCCTGTTCCGGCTGGCGCCCGACGGGCTGTCGGCGCCGCTCTCCCATGCCGACGAGGTGGCCCGCCCGATCCCCGAGATGGGCCGCGGCCCGGGCCACCGCCACCCCCGCGACGCCCGCATCGTGCCGAAGAGCCGCGATTTCCACTGAGCCCGCGCGGGCGGTTGCCGCGGCAGGGGGCTCTGCCCCGCCCGGCGTCCGGCGGGCGCCGGACTCCCCGGGATATTTCAAGTCCGAAGAAGGCGCCGGTCAGCCGCGCCGGTCAGCCGCGCCGGTCAGCCGCGCCGGTCGAACCTCTCGCGCAGGGCCGCCGCCGCGGTGGCGATCAGGGTATGCTCGGAGCCCACCACGAAGAGCGAGCCGCCGGCGGCGCGGAACGGCGCCAGGTCCTCTGCCGGCGCGCAGTAGAGCCCGGTGGCGCAGCCCGCCACGCCGAGCACCGCCCGCGTGTCGTCGCGCACGGCGGAATCGAAGAAGTCGTCCCGCCACGACGCCACCGCGAGGTCGGCCCGGCCGACGAACAGCGCATCGACCCCCTCCACGGCGGCGATCCCGGCGGCGGCGGCGACGCCGGCGGGGTCCTCGATCTGGCAGACCAGGCTGACCTCGGCGGCGGGGCTGGCCAGGTGGTCGTGCAGCCCGCGCCCGGCATAGTCGGCGGCCCGGGTGGTGCCTGCGAAGCCCCGCGCCCCGGGCCGGTAGCGGCAGGCCCGCACGAGGTCCTCCGCCTCGGCCACCGAGCGGACGTGCGGCACCATGATCCCCGCGGCGCCGGCATCCAGCGAAAAGCCGATCCAGTCCGCCCCCCGCCCCGGCACCCGCACCAGCAGCGGCAGCCCGGCCGCGCGGCCGGCGATCATCAGCGTGTCGATCGACGCGCGGTCGAAGGGCCCGTGCTCGGCGTCGATGACGAGGAAGTCGAACCCGGCCCGGCCCAGGATCTCGACCAGGATCGGATGCGGCGTCTTGAGGAAGGTCCCGAGCAGCGGCGCCCGCGCCGCGAGCCGCCGTTTGAAATCCGCGTTGAGTGTCATTCCCGGCCCCTCCGCCCGCCGCAGCACGGCCCCAGCTAAGGGAAATCCGGCCCCCGTCTCAAGCCATCGCGACCGGCCCGCGCGCGCAACACACACGCGGGATTAACCGGGAACGGACTTTACCCTAGGTTGAAGTCCCCGCGATTACGGCGCATCAATGCAGCAGCAGGCAACGAGGTGGGACAGTGCCCGACGATTCAGCGACCCAACCCTCGGCCGGCGACCTCAGCATCGTCGCCGTCGCGGCCTCTGCCGGGGGCCTCGAGGCGACCTCCCTGCTGGTGCAGAACCTGCCCGTCGATCTCAACTGCTGCTACGTCATCGCCCAGCACATGTCGCCGTCCCACAAGAGCATGGTGGTGCCGCTGCTGGGCCGCGAGACCAAGCTCACGGTCGAGGAACTGCAGCCCGATACCGAGCCCCGGCCGAACGTCATCTACATCCCGCCGCCGGCGCACGACGTCACCTTCAGCGATGGCCGGCTGACGCTGCGCACGCCGTCGGCGCATCCGGCGACCCCGAAGCCGTCGGCGGACCGCCTGTTCAAGACCCTTGCCGAGGGGCTTGGCGAGCGGGCGATCGGCGTGGTCCTGTCCGGCACCGGCAGCGACGGCAGCTATGGCGTCCAGGCGATCCGCGAGCATGGCGGGATCACGATCGCCCAGGAACCGGCGAGCTGCAAATACGACGGCATGCCCACCGCAGCGGTCGAGAGCGGCTGCGTCGACCTCACGCTGACGCCGCAGCAGATCGGCGAGCATATCGCCGTCATCCTCGCCCGCCCCCGCGACCTCGCCGCGCTGAAGGAGCTGAACGAGACCGTCAACCGCAACCGCGACCTGTTCGAGATCCTGCTGAGCCAGACCCTTGTCGATTTCCGCAACTACAAGGAAAGCACCGTCAACCGCCGGATCCAGCGCCGGATGGTCGCCAAGGGGATCGAGACCATCGAGGCCTATGTCGACCTCTGCCGCCGGTCCCACGAGGAGGTGCAGGCGCTGTACCGCGACCTGCTGATCTCGGTCACCCGGTTCTTCCGCGATCCGGCGCAGTTCCGCGCCCTCGCCGAGGTTCTCGACCACCGCTACCGGGGCCGGGAACGGACCTCGGCGATCCGGATGTGGATCCCGGGCTGCGCCACCGGGGAGGAAGCCTATTCCATCGCGATCCTCGTGGCCGAGGCCATGGGCGGATTGTCCGAGATGGCCCCCGACGATCTCCAGATCTTCGCCACCGACATCGACGAGGACGCGCTGAACGTCGGCCGCAAGGGGGTCTATCCGATCGCTGCCGCGGCGGACATTCCCAACCATCTGCTCAACCGCTACTTCGATGTCAGCGGCGACAAGATCACGGTCAAGGCGCGGCTGAGGGGCTTCGTCATGTTCTCGCGGCACAACGTGTTCCAGGACGCGCCGTTCATCTCGGTGGATCTGGTCAGCGTCCGCAACGTGCTGATCTACTTCAATTCCAAGCTCCAGGAACGGGTGCTGACCCGGATCATCTATGCGCTGAACGCCGGCGGGCTGCTGTTTCTCGGCACCTCCGAGTCGCTCGGACACATGGACACCAGCTTCACCCCCGCCTCGGACAAGGCGCGGATCTTCCGCAAGCGCGAGCATCGCTGGCGGTCCCTGCCCGACGACGCCCACATGCAGCATCCCGGACCGATCTACGATCCGCGCGCCGAGCGCCGCCGCCCGCCGCGGCCGGAGGTGGACGACTGGCGGTATTTCGACCTGCTGGCCCGGTCGGTGGTCAAGGACGGCCTGCTGATCAACCGCGACCAGAGCGTGCTGCGGATCTATGGCGACCTGGCCCCCTACGCGGCGGTAACCTCGAAATCCTTCGGGCAGAACTCGCTGGCGATCCTGCGGCGGCCGCTGGCCGCGGATGCGGCGAGCCTCGCACTTGTCGCGCTGAAGACCATGGAAACCCGGTCCGGCCAGTGGCACGAGATGCCCGACCAGTCCGGCACGATGTGCCGGATCACCGTGTTCCCGATGCCGAAATCCGAGGATACCGAGGAGGACCTGATCCTTGTCGGGATCGAGTCGCGGGACCGGCAGAACCCGCAGCCGCAGCCGGACGACGAGAGCGACAGCACCTACGTGACGTTCCTGGAGGACGAGCTGGGCCGCACCCGCGACGCGCTGCAGGTCACGGTCGAGCAGTTGCAGACCTCCAACGAGGAGCTGCAATCGGTCAACGAGGAACTGCAGTCGTCCAACGAGGAACTGCAATCGACCAACGAGGAACTGGAGACCTCGAACGAGGAACTGCAGTCGACCAACGAGGAACTGATCACCGTCAACGAGGAACTGCTGGTCAATTCCGGGCAGCTCGAGCGGGTCACCGCGGAGCTGGGCGGGCTCATCGCCCATTCGCCGACCACCCTCCTGATGCTCGACCAGGGGCTGATCATCCGCCACGCCTCGGCCAGGGCCCGCGAGGTGTTCAAGATCCGGGAACGCGGCACCGGCTTCGGCCACCTGTCGCAATGCGAGGTGCCCTCGGGCTATCCGAAGCTGATCGAGATCTGCAGCCAGGTCCTGCTCGAACGCCGCCCCTGGCGCGAGCAGTTCGTCACCGGCATCGCCCTGAACGAACTCCACGTCGCCCCGATCACAAGCGCCGAACAGACGCTTATCGGCCTGCTGCTGCAGGTCGAAAGCGTCGAGAGCGAACTGCTGTCCAACAAGCTCGAGAAGCACCTGCGGGACATGAGCCAGATCGGGACCTGGCGGATCAACCTGACCAAGGGCAAGACGTCCAACTCGGCCAATGCCTTCAACCTCATGGGCAAGAGCGAATCGAGCACCATCTCGTCGCTGAAGGAGACCGTGGCGGCGCTGCATCCGGACGACCGGGACAGGATCGAGGCCCGCCTGAAACGCGCGGCCGAGCGCAACGAGAGATTCGAATATCTTGCCCGGATGCGGCAGAACGGTCACGGCTACATCGTGGTCGAGGTCAACGGCGAGGCCTACGACGACCCGGACACCGGCGACAAGATGATCGTCGGCGTGATCCGCAACAACACCCGCGAGCAGACCAACAATCTGCTGGTCGCCTATTACAACCGCATCGCCGAGGAACGCGGCATCGGGTTCTACACCTACGACGTGGCGAACGACCTGCCCTACTGGAGCCCGGTCCTCTACAGACTTCTCGGCATCGACCCGGCGACACCGGCGACGGTCTCGGCCGCCCTCGATCGGTTCACCCCCGAGTCCCGGGCCCGAATCGAGGCGGCGTTGCAGCGGGCGATCGAGACCGCCGAACCCTACGACTATGTCGAAACGATGATTGCTGCCGAGGGCCGGGAGGTGAAGGTTCACGGGACCGGCGACGTGGCGCTGGCGGAGGATGGCACCGTGACCCATGTCTACGGGTCGTTCGAGATCGTCGACGAGCCGTGATGTCCTGCCGGACCGCCGCCCGGCCCGACCGGGCCCACCCGCGGGGCACGGCACCGTTTCCGCCACGATTTCGAGTGGTTGGCCCGCCAGCTTAACGCTCCGTTAACCGTCCGGCGGGATCATCCGGACGACCCGCGAGGAACTCCATGGCAGCACTCCAAGTCTCGATCCTGATGCAACGGGACCTCCTCACCGGGTCCTGGTTCGTCGACTCGATCACGTCGAGCCGGGGGCCGATCCGCAACAAGACCTCCTTCCTGACCCCGATGCCCTTCGACATGGTGTTCGTCCCCGACCTCGTCCGGATGCTGGGCCGCTACCTGCCCACGCGGGCCGACCACCTGGTCCACAGCGTCGACCGGCTGACCTGTCCGGGCGTCGGCGTCGTGCTGGAGAAGGTGCGCATCATCGCCCAGCAGGCCTATTCCGGCGTCCAGTCGGTGACGGTCCGGGTGCAATGCGTGGTGGGCCGGCTGGCCGACCTGTTCCTGCCGAGCATCGCGCTGGACGCCGTCCCGGTGGCGGCGCCGGAGTCGCATTCGCACCGCCTCGCGCCCCCGGCGCCGCGCGACGACGCCGCCGCCCGGCCGGTGCCGCAGCGTCAATCGCTGCCCCGGGAGTAGCCCGATTGCCAACCGAAGCGTCACGAGCGACCGACGCGCCGGGCCCGAGCGCCGGCGGACGGCCCGCCGACCCGGCAACACCGGCCGCCGCAGTCGCACTGCTCGCGGCGGACGGGACGATTCTCTGGGCGGATCCGGCCGCCGCCGCGCTGCTGGGCCGGGCCGGCGCCGATCTGGCCGGCGTCGCGCTCGACGACCTTGCCGGCGGCGCGGGCTGCGTCCTCGACCTGCCGCCATGGTCGGTGGTCCTCGAGGAGATCGGCGCAGCGGGGCAGTCGGCCGGCCATCGCGACGGGATGGCGGGGTCCTCCCGGGTGCGGGCGCGGATACTGCCGCTCGGTCCGCATGCTGACGGAAACCGGACCTATCTGCTCGAGGCCACGCCCGAGCTGCCGGCTGCGGGCCACCTCGGGTTCGACGCGGCGGCCTTGCGGATCCACACCTCCCTGGTCGGCGCCAACGATCCCGGCCCCGGGCTTTACGCCAGCCCGCAGGCCGTCGTCGCCATCAACGTCGACGGGCTCGGCGAGCTTGGCGAGAGGCACGGCCCCGAGGCCGAGCGGGACATGCTGCGCCACGTGGCCGAAGCGTTGCGCGAAGCGGTGCCGCCGGGCGAAACGCTGTTTCGCGCGGGACCGGCCGATTTCGTCGCCCTGCTCGCCGACGACGACAGCGTGTCCGAACTGCCCGACATCGCCGGCGCCATCGAGACCGCCATCGGACGGCCGTTCCGGTCCGGGACAAGGACCCACCGTGTCCGGGCCCGGGTCGGCGCGGCGCGGGGGACGGCCGGGGAAAGCGACCTCGGCACCCTGCTGCGGGCCGCCACGGCGGACATGGCCAAGGGGCCGCCCGCCCCGGGGGGCCGCCGGGGCCTCGCTGCTGCCGCCGCGTCGGTCCCGGCCCCCCCGGCCCCCCTGTCAACGCTGCTCCGCGACATCGACGAGGCGCTCGGGCCGGACGACCTGATCCCGCTCTACCAGCCCATCGTCGACATGCAGACCGGCGCATGCGTCGGCGCGGAAGCCCTCTGCCGGTGGCGCCACCCCGTCCGGGGCCTGCTGCAGCCGATGGATTTCATCCCGCTGGCGGAAAGCCATGACCTCGTCTGGCGGATCGACACCTGCATGTTCGAGGCGATCTGCGCGCAGGTCGCCGACTGGCGGCAGGTCGGGTATCCGCCGGTGCCGATCAGCTTCAACCTGTCGGCCCGCACGCTGACCCGTCCCGACCTGACGCAGCGGCTCGAAGCCATCCTGCGGCACCACGATCTCGATCCGGCGCTGTTCTGCGCCGAGGTGACCGAGAGCAGCGCCCTGCAGGAGAGCGATGCCGGGCGCGACTGCGTGTTCGACCTGCACGCGCTGGGCATGGCGGTGGCGCTCGACGATTTCGGCACCGGGTTCTCGTCGCTGTCGCTGCTGAAGATCCTGCCGGTCAGCCGGCTCAAGATCGACACCTCCTTCGTGCAGGAGATCCTCGACTGCGCCAAGGACCGCTCCATCGTCGAGGGGATCCTCGTGCTGTCGCGGCCGCTGGTCTCCTCGGTCGTGGTCGAAGGCATCGAGACGGCAGCACAGGCCGCGCTGCTCAGCGACATGGGGGCCGGGCTCGGGCAGGGCTTCCATTTCGACCCGCCGCTGCCGGCCGCCGACTTCCGCGACCGCTGGTCGGCGTAGCGGGGGGGGCCGGCCGGTCCGGGCCGCCAGGGGGACGCGACATCCGCCGCGCGGCCGCCGTCGGCAACGCCCGGTCTTGTGCCGGTCGCGACAAACCCTTCTGGTAGGCGGAGCGTGACGAGAACGCGCGGGGTCAGCGGAGCGAGGCCGCAGCTTGTCGACGATTGCCGGCACCGACCGACTGGCGGGCCTCACCACGGCGGCCCTGCTGATCGCCGCGGCGCAGGCGCCGCTGGGGTCCACGCTGATCGCCGTGGCGCTGCCCTCCATCGGCGCGGGGATCGGGTCGGACCTGGTGCTGATCACCGGCCTGCTCGTCACCGGCTACCTGGTGGTGAACGTCGTCTGCCAGGGACCGGCCGGAAAGATCAGCGACCTTGTCGGCCACGCGCGCGTCCTGCGGACGGGGATCGTCCTCTACGCGCTGGGCGCGGTCTGCGGACTGCTGGCCCCGGGCGCCGGACTTCTCTTTGTCTCGCGCTGCATGATGGCCGCCGCCGGGGCGTTTGTGGTTCCGGCGACCATGGCGCTCCTGCGCCTGCATGTCCCGCCGGCGCGGCGCGGCCGGGTCTTCGGGCTGTTCGGCGCCACCATGGGGATCGCGGCCGCCTCGGGGCCGGCGCTCGGCGGCGAGATCGTCAGCCAGTTCGGCTGGCGGGCGGTCTTCCTCGCGAACCTGCCGTTTCTCGCGATATCGGCACTCCTCCTGCACGCGTTTCCCGTCCCGCGGCGCGCGTCCCCGGTCCCGGTTTCCGCAAGCGGCCTGGCCCGGCGGCTCGACGGGCCGGGGATCGGCCTGCTGGCGCTGGCGCTGGGCCTGCTGATCTGGGCCAGCCGGCTTGACGGCACCGCCTTCGCCGCCGCGCTCGTCCTCGCGGGCCTGGCCGGGGCGGCGTTCGCGCTCTGGGAGACGCGCACGGGGGCGCCGGTCTTCGATCCGCGTCTCTTCCGCCTGCCCGCCTTCGCGGCGGGGACCCTGATCATCGCCCTGCAGAACTTCGCCATGTACGGGCTGCTGTTCCAGTTGCCGCAGTTCTTCTCGGTGTTCCGAGGGGCCGACCCCCGCGACATCGGCTACATGCTGTTCTGCATGATGGTCGGCATGGTCGCCGCCGCCCCGGTGGGCGGGCAGCTGGCCGACAGGGTCGGCGCGCGGCGCGCGGCGCTGTTCGGGGCCGTCGTGCTGCTCGCCGGCATGGCGCTGCTGTGGCGGCTCGGCCGGTTCGATGCGCCCGCGGATGCGATCCCGGCGCTCCTGATCCTCGGCCTCGGCCTCGGGCTCTGCAACGCACCCGCGCAGTCCGCGTCGATGGGCGCGGTCGATCCGGATCGGGCGGGCATGGCCGCCGGGGTCAGCTCCACCATGCGCTATCTCGGCGGCATTCTGAGCATCCTGGTTCTCGGCGGGGTGCTGGGCAGCGACGACGCGGTCAGCATCGCGCGGCACGAGATAATGATCGGACTGTTCACCGCTGCGATCGCGGGGTCCATGCTGCTCGGTCTGCGCCTGCCCGGTGCCGACAGGCCGGCCGGGCAGCCGGACTGACCGGTTTCCCCCGGGGCGACAGGACCGCAATGCGGCGGCAGATGTTTCTATGTCGGTTTCGTGATCTCTGGTACCTTGGGGGCTTGGACCGGTTTCAGGCGTCCTGCCTGACAGACCGTTGTTAAGGGGGGACCACATGACCATCGCATCGCCGCAGGAGTTGCCGGAATTCGCGCCGCCGGGTCCGGGATCGTGGTCCATCGACGTGGCGCATTTCCCGCGTCCGGTCTCCCGTTTCCAGACCGAGATCCATCCGCAGGGCATCGCGCGAGGCTTTCTCGACTGCGCCCGCCGCTACGGGCTCCTGATCGACACGCTCGACTTCCGGTTCGTGAACGGCTTCGCCTATTCCTCGGTGGTGCCCGCGCCCGACGATGAAGTGCCCGACCGGTTCAGGGCGGCCGAGGGCGTCTTTCGCGACAAGCTCTGGCGGACCGATCTCGAGCGCTGGGACAGCGAGGTGAAGCCTGCCGCGATCAAGACGCACCGGGCGCTGCTCGCGGTCGACCCGGACGGCCTGTCCGACGCGGACCTGATCGCCTATGTCGAACGCTGCCGGGACAACCTGCTGCGCATGGTCGAGCAGCACCACACCTTCAACCTCGCGGCGCTGCTTCCGGTCGGCGATTTCATGGCCCATGTCGGACAGTGGACCGAGGTGCCGATGGGCGAAGCCCTCGCCCTGACGCGCGGCGCCGCCCCGGAATCCGCCGGCATCTTCGAGGAGATCGACGACCTGGCCGAGGCGATCCGGCAAAGCCCGGCCGCGCGCGGCATCCTCGCGTCGGACGACGACGGCGGGCGCATCCTCGACCGCCTCGCGGACGCGCCGGACGGCGTGGGGGCGGCGACCAGGGCCTATCTCGGCGTGGTTGGCGACAGGCTTCTCAACAGTCTCGACACCGGCCAGCCGAGGGCCATCGAGGTGCCCGACGCCCTCGTCGCGCGGATCCGGCTGGCCGTCGACGGCAAGGCGCAGGAGGCCGCCCGCGTGCCGGAGGAAGAGGTCGCCAGGCTGCGTGACACGATCCCGCAGGAACACCGCGCCACGTTTGACGAGATGCTGGAGGAAGTCAGGACGATGTCCCGCCTTCGGGACGAGCGCGGCTTCTATTCCGACATCTGGGCGGGGGGCGTCATGCGCCGGGCCCTGCTGGCCGCCGGAGCGAGGCTGGTCGCCAGGGGCCGGCTGGAGGCGCCCGAGCATCTGGTCGAGGGCAGCCATGCGGAGGTCCTGGACCTGCTGCGCGGGACCGGCGGCCCCAGCGCCTCGGAACTCGCCGCGCGGGCGCGGTATCGCCAGACCCACCGGGCCGAGGACGCGCCGGCGCAGCTCGGCGATCCGCCGTCGCCGCCGCCGCCCATGGATGGCCTGCCGCCCTTCGTCCGGCGGGTGATGACCGCACTGGGCACGGCGATCCAGTCGCTTGGCACCGGCCCCGCGATCGAAGGCGGATCGGAGGTGCTCCGGGGGATCGGCGCCAGCCCCGGAACCTACACCGGGACCGCGCGGGTGGTCACCGGGCCCGAGGACCTCGCCCGCCTGAAGCGCGGCGACGTGCTTGTCGCCCCGGCGACGACGGATTCCTTCAACATCGTTCTTCCCCTGCTCGGGGGCATCGTCACCAATGCGGGGGGGCTGCTGTCCCACGCCGCCATCGTCGGCCGCGAATACGGCATCCCGTCGGTCGTCGGCACGCGCAGGGCCACCGAGGTCATCGCCGATGGCGCGCGCGTGACCGTGAACGGAACCGCCGGCGAAGTCACCACCGCCGCCGGATGAAACCGGTTCCGCTGTCTTCGGCCTTCGACGAGCCGCATTACGGCGGCAAGGCCGTCCAGCTCGGCGCGGCGATCCGCGGCGGGCTGCCCGTGCCGGAAGGCTTCGCCCTTGGCACCGCCTTCGTGGAACTAGCCGTATCCGGCGACCCGGCGGCCCGCGCCGAGGTGGAGGACCTCTGCGCACGGCTGCCGGGCTGCGTGGCGGTCAGGTCCTCCGCCGTGGGCGAGGATTCGACCGCGGCCAGCTTTGCCGGACAGCACGCGACCATTCTCAACGCCATCGGCCCCGACGCGGTGATGGAGGCGATCGCCGCCGTCCGGCAATCGGCGCACACGGATGCGGCGCGGGCCTACCGGAGTCGGGTGAACGCTGGCGCCGAGATCCGGATGGGCGTGGTGGTCCAGAGGCTGGTGGCGGCGGATGTGGCCGGCGTGCTGTTCACCTGCAACCCGGTGACCGGACGGGCGGAACTCGTCGTCGAAGCCTCCTGGGGCCTCGGCGAGGCCGTCGTCCAGGGGCTGGTGATCCCGGATTCCTATCGTCTCGACCCGGCGGGCGGCCTGCTCGAACAGCGGCCCGGCCACAAGACGATCCGGATCCGGCGCCTGCCCGACGGCGGAACCGCGACCGAGGAAATCAGCGGGCACCTCGTCGAGCGGGCCTGCCTCGACGCCGGGAAACTGGCCGCCCTGCACCGACTCGCCGAGACCTGCGGCGGCGTGTTCGGCGCGGGCCCGCACGACATCGAGTGGGCCTTCGAGGGCGACGCCTTGTTTCTGCTGCAGCGCCGGCCCGTCACCACGGCCTAGGCGCGCCCCGCGGCGGTCAGGCACGCGCGGGGGCTACGGTCGGAGGTCGCTCGATCCGGGCGGCCGTTCCCCTTTCGGGCGGGTGACCGGCCGGACCGGCCCGGGCCGCAGCGGTTGACATTGCCGGCCGGACCCTCGCTGCTGTCGGTCGACCGCGTCGAACCCGCTATCGCACATGACCCGTCTTCGATCCCTTCCGGCCTGCCTCTGTCTCGTCGTCCTGCTTGCGGCGGAACCGCTGGCGCAGGCGCAGTCGGCGGCGCCCGGTCCGCTTCCGCTGGAGGGGGAAACGAGCGCCGACGGCAGCACGGTCACCCTGACCTGGCCGCGGGCGGAACGCCAGATCACCGGCCTGGTGCAGGTCAACCGCCGGGTGCTTGGCGACACCGGGCCCGGAAGCTGGCGCCCCATCGGGCCGCCGCGGCCGACCGCGTTCTGGCGTGACACCAACGTCCCGAGCGGCACCGCGTTCGAGTATCAGGTGATCCGGCGCCAGGGAGACATCGTCGATGCCGGCTACTGGATCGCGGGCCGCGAGGTTCCGGCCCGCGCCGAACGCGGCGTGGCGCTTCTGGTGGTGGACGAGGAGATCGCGGAAGGCATCGGACTCCACCTCGACCGCTTCCGCCGCGATCTCGTCGGATCGGGATGGACGGTCATCGAAAGCCGGGCGCCGAGGCACGCCGCCAGCGACGGGTGGCGCAATCTCGCGGCCGCGACGGCGATCCGCGGCTGGATCATCGAGCAGGTGGCGCGGGACCCGTTCGCCGACCACGCGCTCGTCCTCGTGGGCCATGTCCCGGTGCTTCGCAGCGGGCAGGCCGCCCCCGATGGCCACGAGGCGCGGCCCCATCCCACCGACACCGTCTACGCGGATGTCGATGGCCGGTGGAGGGCCAGCCGCGACGGTCTCCTCCTGCACAATTCGGTCCCGGGCGACGGCATCGAACTGCAGGTCGGACGCATCGATTTCGCGCCGATGGCGGCCGGTGACAGGGTGCGCGAGATCCGCCTGCTGCAGCAGTATTTCGACAAGAACCACCATTGGCGGCACGGGCTCATGGGGGATCCGAGGACCGCCTATGCGGGGCACCAAATGCTCGCGGTCGAGGAACACGGGCTCTACAACCTCGTCGGCGCCGGGGCCGTCGCCCAGTCCGGCCACCATTACACGGAGCCCGGCGCGACGGAGGCGTGGCTGTGGGGCGTCGACTTCGGCAGCCGGCACTTCGACGACTACTTCGAGGCCGGCGGCGGAAGCTCGGGCCGGTCGGTCTTCGCGATCAACTTCGGCAGCTACAAGCAGATGTTCGACGATCCACGCAACGCGATGGTGGCCCTGCTCGCACAGCCCTGGACCACCGTGGCCGTGGGCTGGGGCGGGCGTCCGGCCTGGCGGCTTCACCTGATGGCGCTGGGCGGGACGATCGGCGAGGTCCACCGGAGGACCGTCAACAACGGGCCGGCGGACGGGGACTATCCCGACGCCTTCGAATACTTCCCGACCGGGAACCACGTCTTCCGCGTGCCGGTCTGGGTCAACCTGCTCGGCGATCCGACCCTCGCCGCCTACCCGCTGGCGCCGCCGGTCGCGCCGACGCTGCGGCTGTCCGGCGACACCGGGTTCCTCGACTGGGGGATGTCTCCGGACCCGGATGTCCAGGGATACCGGGTCTTCGAGGTGGTCGGGGACGGCAGCCGCGCCCATCCGCTCGACGCCCGGGCCCCGACCGGAACCGCCGCGCTGACCTTCGGGACCGCCGGCGGGGCGGCGGGCGTCTTCCTGCTGCGCGCGTTCGGCCTGAAGGAGACCCCAGCCGGGTCGTTCCAGACCTATTCGCAGGGCGCCTACGTGTCGGCGGGCGCCGCGCCGCTGCCCGAAACGGTCACGGTCGCGGCCGAACCCGGCGCGGAGGTCTTCGTTCCGATGCACCAGATGGCGGACGGCCGCAGCCTCCTGATCTCGGTCGTCCGCCCGCCGGAAACCGGACGCCTCACGCCCGAGACCGGGGGCTGGCGCTACACGCCCGCCGCCGGCGCGGCGGCCCGGCGCGTTGTCCTGCCGATCACGGTCTTCGACGGCACGGCTTCCCGATCCGCCAGCCTCGTCATCCTGCCGGACTGACATCGGCGCGGCCCGCGCGCGGCCGGAAATGCCGCTTGACGCCGGGTCCGGTCGCCCGCGCGGGCAGCTTTCTCTTGGCTGCGGCCCCCAGTTGTGATCCGCTTGCGGCACTTTCTATGGGCCCCCGGGTCTGCGGATGAGTCGCTGCAGTCCCGCCGGGGGCCGGCCGCGTTCCGACCGCCGCCGCCGCGCTGTCCCGGGTCCAAGGAACCGGACGCGCCCCGGCCGACGGCAGCAGGCGGCCAAATCAACAATAAAGACTCGAGTCCAAGGGAGACCAATCATGTCACTGAAACTGAACCTCGTGACGGGCGCCCTGCTGGCCGCGCTGTGCGCGTCCACTGCGTCCGCGCAGGCGCTCGTCTATTGCTCCGAAGGTTCACCCGAGGGGTTCGACCCCGCGCTCTACACCGCGGGGACCACCTTCGACGCGTCAAGCCACCCGATCTACAACCGCCTGGCCGAGTTCCGGACCGGCACCACCGAGGTCATCCCGGGCCTCGCCGAGAGCTGGGAAGTGTCCGAGGACGGCCTGACCGTCACCTTCAACCTGCGCCGGGGCGTGTCGTTCCACAGCAACGACATGTTCACGCCGACCCGCGACTTCAACGCGGACGACGTCATCTTCACCTTCGACCGGCAGGGCAACGAGGCGAACCCGTACTACACGGTCTCGGGGGGCACCTGGGAATACTTCGGCGGCATGTCGATGCCCGAGTTGATCGACAGCATCGAGAAGGTCGACGACTACACCGTCGTGTTCAAGCTGACCCGCCCCGAGGCGCCCTTCATCGCCAACATGGCGATGGACTTCGCCTCGATCGTCTCGGCCGAATACGCCGACGCGATGATGGCGGCGGGAACGCCCGAGATGGTGAACCAGGCCCCGATCGGGACCGGTCCCTTCACCTTCCAGGCCTACCAGAAGGACGCGGTGATCCGGTACCTGCGCAACGACAACTACTGGGGCGAGCCGGCCCGGGTCGAAGCGCTCATCTTCGCGATCACCCCCGACGCCTCGGTCCGCTACCAGAAGGTGCAGGCCGGCGAATGCCACGTCATGGCCTACCCGAACCCCGCCGACATCGCCGCGATGAAGGAAGCCGAGGACATCGTGGTCATGGAGCAGGAAGGTCTGAACGTGGGCTACCTCGCCTACAACACGACCCAGCCGCCCTATGACAACGCCAATGTCCGCCGCGCCCTGAACATGGCGATCGACAAGCAGGCGATCATCGACGTGGTGTTCCAGGGCTCCGGCCAGATCGCCAAGAACCCGATCCCGCCGACCATGTGGTCCTACAACGAGAACACCGTTGACGATCCCTACGATCCCGAGGCCGCCCGCGCGATGCTCGAGGCCGAAGGCGTCACGGACCTGGCGATGAAGATCTGGGCGATGCCGGTGCAGCGGCCCTACAACCCGAACGCACGCCGCATGGCGGAACTGATGCAGGAGGATTTCGCCAAGATCGGCGTAACGGTCGAGATCGTGTCCTACGAGTGGGGCGAGTACCTGTCGCGTTCGCGTGAACTGGACCGCGACGGCGCCGTGCTCCTGGGCTGGACCGGCGACAACGGCGACCCGGACAACTTCCTGGCCGTCCTGCTGGGCTGCGACGGCCGCGAGAACTCGAACCGCGCGCAGTGGTGCTACCAGCCGTTCGAGGACCTGATCCAGCAGGCGAAGGTCCTGTCGAACCAGGACGAGCGTGCCGCGCTCTACGAGCAGGCGCAGCTGATCTTCAAGGAGCAGGCCCCCTGGGCCACGATCGCCCATTCGGTGGTCTACATGGTGATGCGGCCCGAGGTGGAGAACTACATCGTCCACCCGCTCGGCGGCCACATCTTCAACCAGGTCGGCCTGTCGAACTGACCGGCCGGACACCACGGGGGGCGGCGCGCCCGGCGCCGCCCCCTCATCGTCTCGCGACTGACAGACTGGTTCCGGACCCGGCCCGATGCTGAGCGATCGCCTTGCCGCCTATGCCGCCGTCGCCGCCGATCTCGGCGTCGATGCCGTGGCGCTGGTGCCGGGGCCGAACTTCGCCCGCGCCGTCGGGCACGCCTTCATGAGCCACGAGCGGCCCTTCGTTCTGGTCGTTCCGGCCAGGGGCGCGCCCGCCGCGCTGGTGCCCAACCTCGAACTGCGCAGCTGGGATCTCGTCGGCTTCGAGGGCGCCGTCTTCGACTGGCGCGACCAGACCGGCCATGACGCCGCGTTCT
The DNA here is from genome assembly GCA_041628615.1 of Paracoccaceae bacterium. Lineage (GTDB taxonomy): Bacteria > Pseudomonadota > Alphaproteobacteria > Rhodobacterales > Rhodobacteraceae > JAMWZF01. The sequence goes on from JBFKOW010000004.1 coordinate 18,870, forward strand.
CGGCGTTGATGGACCATCTCGGGATCGCCTCGCTCGCCGTCGAGGGCCAGGTGATGCGGGTCTTCGTGCACCACGCCTTCAAGCGGGCGCAGCCCGGCCTGACGATCGTCGATGCCGAGACCGCGATCTCGGCCCTGCGCATGGTCAAGACCGCCCCGGACATCGCGGCGCTGCAGGCGGCGATCGACATCTCGGAACGCGCGCTGGCGCGGACCCTCGAATCCGTGCGGCCGGGGCAGACCGAGAAGGAGGTCGAGCAGGCGCTGGTCCGGGCGCTGTTCGACGAGGGCGCCGAGGACCAGTCCTTTCCGCCCATCGTCGCGGCCGGCGACGGGTCGGCCCGCCCGCACGCCAAGGCCAGGAAGGACTACGCGATCCGGCCGGGCGACGCGCTGCTGCTGGATTTCGGCGCGCGCAAGGACGGCTTCGCCGCCGACATCACCCGCACGGTCTTCGTGGGCCACGCCACCGACGAGGCGCAGGCGGTCTACGACACGGTGCTGCGCGCGAACCTGAAGGGGTTCGAGGTGACGCGGGCCGGCGTGACCGCCCACGCCATCGACGACGCCGTCACCGGGGTCCTGGAGGCGTCGCCCTTTGCCGACCGGATCCGCACCAAGACCGGGCACGGGCTTGGCCGGGAGGTGCACGAGGCCCCCTACATCATGCGGGGCAACCACATGATCCTGCCCGCCGGCACGGTCTACACCAACGAGCCGGGTCTCTACGAGATCGGCAGTTTCGGCGTGCGGATCGAGGACGACGTCCTCGTCACCGACACCGGCGCCACCTCCCTGACCCGGTTTCCAAAGGAGCTCACGGTCCTGCCATGCTGAACTATGTCCTGAGCCGCCTGCTGACCTTCGTGCCGACCTTCCTCGGCGTGACCCTGATCTCCTTCGCGTTCATCCGGGTGCTGCCCGGCGACCCGATCATCGTGATGGCCGGCGAACGGGGCCTCACCGAGGAGCGCTACGCGGAACTGAGCGCGCAGTTCGGTTTCGACCGGCCGATCCACATCCAGTTCTGGGACTACTTCACCGGCGTGCTGCAGGGCGATCTCGGGATTTCCTTCGTCACCAAGCGGCCGGTCTGGGAGGAGTTCTTCTCGCTGTTTCCGGCGACGCTGGAATTGTCGCTCTTCGCGATGCTCTTCGCGGTGGCGCTCGGGCTGCCCGCCGGGGTGATCGCGGCGGTCAACCGGGGCAAGTTCTTCGACCGGATGCTGATGTCGACCGCGCTGGTGGGCTATTCGATGCCGATCTTCTGGTGGGCGCTGCTGCTCATCATCGTGTTCTCGGGCATCCTGCAATGGACCCCGGTCTCGGGGCGGATCGACCTGATCTACTATTTCCCCAACCCGACCGGCTTCATGCTGATCGACAGCCTCGCCTCCGGGCAGAAGGGGGCGTTCCTGTCGGCGGTGCGGCACCTGATCCTGCCGACAATCGTGCTGGGGACGATCCCGCTGGCGGTGATCGCCCGGCAGACCCGCTCGGCGATGCTCGAGGTGCTGGGCGAGGACTACATCCGCACCGCCCGCGCCAAGGGCATGTCCCCGGGCCGGATCAACGGCATCCACGCGCTGCGCAACGCGCTGATCCCGGTCGTCACGGTGATCGGCCTGTCCGTCGGCACGCTGCTGGCGGGGGCGATCCTGACCGAGACGATCTTCAGCTGGCCCGGCATCGGCAAGTGGATGGTCGACAGCATCTTCCGGCGCGACTACCCGGTGGTCCAGGGCGGCCTGTTGCTGATCGCGGTGATGGTCATGCTCGTGAACCTGACCGTCGACATGCTCTACGGCATCATCAATCCCAAGATCAGGAAACGCTGATGGCCGACGCCTCGACCACCCCCGCCCCGGCCGGCGCGGCCGGCAAGCGCCCGGGCGGACTGCGCGAGTTCTGGTTCTATTTCCGCGAGAACCGGGGTGCGGTGTTCGGCCTGTGGATCTTCGCGATCTTCGCGGTGCTGGCGCTCTTCGGTCCGCTGATCGCGCCGCACGATCCGACCGAGCAGTTCCGCGAGGCGGCGCTGCAGCCCCCGTTCTGGCAGGCCGGCGGCGACTGGACCTATCCGCTCGGCACCGATCCGCTGGGCCGGGACATGCTGTCGCGCCTGATCATTGGCGCCCGGTATTCGTTCTTCGTCGGCATCGTGGTGGTGAGCGTCGCGGCCTCGGGCGGGATCCTGATCGGGCTGCTGGCGGGGTTCGCGCCGAAATGGGTCGACGCGATCATCATGCGGATCATGGACATCATCCTGGCGTTCCCGTCGCTGCTGCTGGCGCTGGTGCTGGTGGCGATCCTCGGCCCGTCCCTGACCAACGCGATGATCGCCATCGCGATCGTGCTGCAGCCCCACTACGTGCGCCTGACCCGCGCCAGCGTGCTGTCGGAACGGCAGAAGGACTATGTCACCGCCGCCCGCGTCGCCGGGGCCGGGACCGCCCGGCTGATGTTCGTCACCGTGCTGCCGAACTGCCTTGCGCCGATCATCGTCCAGGCGGCGCTGTCGTTCTCGACCGCGATCCTCGACGCGGCGGCGCTCGGGTTCCTCGGCATGGGGGCGCAGCCGCCGACCCCGGAATGGGGCACGATGCTGGCCGAGGCGCGCGAGTTCATCCTGCGGGCCTGGTGGGTGGTGACCTTCCCGGGGCTCGCCATCCTGATCACGGTGCTGGCCATCAACCTGATGGGCGACGGGTTGCGCGACGCGCTGGACCCGAAGCTGAAACGGAGCTGACGAATGAGCCTCCTGCGGATCCGCAACCTCAGCGTCGACTTCCTGACCGCCTCCGGCCGCTTCCGGGCCGTCGACTCGGTCGACCAGGATGTCGATACCGGCGAGATCCTCGCCATCGTCGGCGAAAGCGGCTCGGGCAAGTCGGTGTCGATGCTGGCGCTGATGGGCCTGCTGCCGTGGACCGCCAAGGTCACCGCCGACGAGATGACCTTCGACGGCAAGGACCTCTTGCGGATGGACGGCCGGTCCCGGCGCCGGATCGTCGGCAACGACCTGGCGATGATCTTCCAGGAGCCGATGTCGTCGCTGAACCCCTGCTTCCGGGTCGGCTGGCAGATCAAGGAGGCGCTGCGCTTTCACCTCGGGATGGACGCCAGGGCGCGGCACGCGCGCGCCATCGAGCTGTTCGAGCAGGTCGGCATTCCCGATCCCGAGAAACGGCTGTCGGCGTTTCCGCACCAGATGTCGGGCGGCATGAACCAGCGGGTGATGATCGCCATGGCCATCGCCTGCAAGCCCAAGCTGCTGATCGCCGACGAACCGACGACGGCGCTGGATGTCACGATCCAGGCGCAGATCCTCGATCTGCTGGCGGACCTCCGCCGGGAAACCGGGATGGCGCTGGTGCTGATCACCCACGACATGGGCGTCGTCGCCGAGACCGCGGAGCGCGTCAGCGTGCAATACGCCGGCCAGAAGGTCGAGGAACAGGCCGTCGAGCCGCTGTTCGAGACGCCGCACCACCCCTACACGGCGGCGCTTCTCGACGCGCTGCCCGAGCGCGCGACCGAGCGCCTGCTGCCGACGATCCCGGGCGTGGTGCCCGGCCAGTTCGACCGGCCGCAGGGCTGCCTGTTCTCGCCCCGCTGCAGGTTCGCCGACGCGGTCTGCAAGACGCGGCCGCCGGCGCCGGGCCCGAAGGCGGTGGGGCTCGCCCGCTGCCATTACCCGCTCAACGCCGACGAAAGGATCGCCTCATGACCGGCCCGGTGGTCGAGGCGACCGCGCTTCAGCGCCACTACACCGTCGGCGGCGGGCTGTTCTCGAAGCCCCGCCTGCTGCGCGCCGTCGCGGGGCTCGATTTCGAACTGGAGGCGGGCAGGACGCTCGCCGTCGTCGGCGAGAGCGGCTGCGGGAAATCCACCCTCGCCCGGATGGTCGCGATGATCGAGGAGCCGACCGAGGGCCGCCTCGTCCTCGATGGCCGCGCGGTGGTGCCGGCCAACTGGGCGAGCCTGCGCGAAACCGTGCAGATCGTGTTCCAGGATCCCTACGGATCGCTCAACCCGCGCCAGCGCATCGGCGCGATCCTGCAGGAGCCGCTGATCATCAACCGCCCGGCGATGAGCGCCGCCGAGCGCGAAGCGAAGGCCCGCGAGATGATGGCGCTGGTCGGCCTGCGGCCCGAGCACTACGAACGCTATCCGCACATGTTCTCCGGCGGGCAGCGGCAGCGGATCGCGGTCGCGCGGGCGCTGATGCTGGACCCCAAGGTGCTGGTGCTGGACGAGCCGGTCTCGGCGCTCGACGTCTCGATCCAGAGCGCCATCCTCAACCTTCTGACCGAACTGCAGGACCGGCTCCGGCTCGCCTACCTGTTCATCAGCCACGACCTGAGCGTCGTGCGCCACGTCGCCGACGACGTCATCGTGATGTATCTCGGCCGCGCGGTCGAGAAGGGACCGAAGGAGCAGGTCTTCGGCGCGCCGCGGCACCCCTACACGCGGGCCCTCCTGTCGGCGACGCCGGTGGCGGATCCCAAGGCGGTCAAGGAGCGCATCAAGCTGACCGGCGAGTTGCCGTCGCCGCTCGCGATCCCGGAGGGCTGCGCCTTCGCGCCGCGCTGCTGGAAGGCCCAGTCGCGCTGCCGCAAGGAGGTGCCGCAGCTCGAGGGGACGCCGCACGGCGCGGCCTGCTTTTTCCCCGACTGAGAGCGGCCCCCAGCCGGCGACCGCGCCCCGCCGGTCTGTCCCCGAGGTCGCCGAGGCGGTGATGATCGGGGCATCCCGGCTGCGAAGGAGTCCGTCGCGGGAACCGCCCCGACCGCATCGCCGAAGCCGCCCGCGATCATCGCCGATGCCGCGCCGGCCGAAGGCGGGTGAGGGTTGAGGATGTCGGGCAAGTTGCGGACCGACCAAAAACCGCCGGACGCCAGGGGTTGGCGCGGGTCTCCGACACCGAATGGCCAAGCGACACTCCGTTCCTGGACCATCGGCTCCCGAAACCCGCATTCATCTGGATCAGAGGTTGTTCAGGCCCCGACGCTCGAAGCGGACCAGCCGGATCCGACCGCGCAGGCATCCCGGCTGCATTTGCCAATGCGACCGGGCGCCCGAACACGTCCAGCAAGGACGCAGCCATCGCTTCGCATGCGGGCGTGTCGCTGATATTCGCATGACCGCCTGGGCCCGCCGGCCGATCGCACGGATCCCCTCGGCCAAGGCGTCGATCGCCGCTTCCTGACCGGCTATGTCGTCGCGACCCAGATCATGACCGCGCCGACGGATGTCCCGCGCCATGGCTGCGCCGATGCACCGGCAGGCGCCGGTCACGCGCGCGGACCTGCTCTCGGTCGTGTCACCTCCATCGGCGGCAGGCGCTTCGGGCGATCCGGGTCGTGCGGGCCCCGGACACCCGCCTCGTCATCCGAGGACGGCCTTCAGGCCCGGATAAAGCGCCAGATATCGCTCGTAGATCCCGTTGTACCTCTCGACATTCTCGGGGTTCGGCTCGACCAGATGGCCAGGGTGGACCATCGCGGCGATACCCTCGTCGATGCTTGCGAACCGGCCGGCACCGTGGGCCGCGAGGACGGCCGATCCCGTGGAGGGCGCATCCCGCGACGCCGGCACCCGAATCGGAATGCCGGCCGTATCGGCATGGATCTGCAGCCACAGGTCGGACGCGGCGGCTCCGCCGCCGACCGTCATCTCCGAACTCGTGTAGCCCGCCCGCGCGAATGCGTCGAGAATGGCGCGCGTGCCGAACCCGATGCCTTCCATGATGGCGCGGAAGATATGGTGCCTTTCATGGGCAAGCGTCAGCCCCACGATGGCGCCGCGCGACAGGGGGTCGGTGTAGGGGGTGCGATTGCCCTGGAAATGATCCTGCACGATCAGCCCGTCCGCGCCCGGTTCAAGAGCGGCGGCCCTCGCATTCAGGTCATCGTAGTCGAGGCCGCCAGTCAGCCGGCCCAGCCAGTTCATGATCGATCCGGTCGAGGTCTGGCCGCCCTCGACCACATAGCGGCCGGGGTAGACGATGTCCGCGTAGGATCCCCAGACCCCCGGCGCATTCAGCGGCGCGTCGGTCACGCCGAACTGGAGGTGGCTCGACCCGGTGATCAACGCCAGCTGCCCCGGCCGCGCCACGCCCAGCCCGATCATCCCGATCAGCGCGTCCGCGCCGCCCTGCACGACCTTGACCGACGGGCGCAGGCCCAACTCCTCGGCGGCGCGGGCGGTAAGGGTTCCGATCACCTCTCCCGGAGCCACGACGCGGGGCGGCCATTTGTCCAGCAGCGCCTCGATGCCGAGCGCCCGGACCAGCGAGGCGGCCCAGCCGCCGGCGTCGTTCCGGTAGTGCCAGCGCAGGCCGACGTTATCGAGGCTCGCCGCCCATTCGCCCGTGAGGTGGTAGGTCAGGAAGTCCTGGTATTCGCAGATGCGGTAGGCGCGGTCGAAGGTCTCGGGCTCGTTGCGCTTGAGCCAGAGCGCCTTGGGGATCATCCATTCCGCCGAGACCGGTCCCCGACCGCCGCCGTTCAGGCGCAGCGCCGGGTCGCCGGTGGCGAGCACCGCGTCGGCCTCGGCGCTGGCGCGAACGTCCATCCAGATCAGCGCGGGCCGCAGGGCTTTGCCGTTTTCGTCCAGAGCGACCACCGAACAGCACGTTGTGGCATAGGCGATCGCCTCGATCTGCGAGGGGTCGACACCGGCCTTGGCGATGGCCCCGCGCGACGCCTTCACGAAATTCGCCCACCAGTCGGCGGGGTCCTGCTCGGCCCGCGCACCGGCGGCGAACCTGGTCTCGTAGGGCACGGCGACGCTGCCGAGTTCCTTGCCGGTCAGGTCATAGACCCGGGCCCGCAGGCTCTCGGTTCCGCCGTCAGCGGTCAGGAAACAGGCCATGGTTCTCCTCCCTTCGTCCTCTTCCTCGTCCTCGGCGCTTGCGTCACAGGGCCCGGAAGGCTTCCAGCGCCTTGCCGGCATACATCACCGCAGGGCCGCCGCCCATTTCCACTGCAACCTCCAGAGCCTCCACCAGCGCGGCCTCGTCGGCGCCATGCCGTCGGGCCGCGTCGACGTGATACAGGATGCAGTCCTCACACCCCTTGGTCACGGCGATCGCGGTGGCGATCAGCTCCTTCTGCGCGATCGAGAAACTGCCGGCGCGGCTCGCGACCTTCGAGACCTTCGCGAAACCGTCGAACAGGTCCGGGCTGGTCTTGGCGAAAGCGCCCATCCGGGCTTTCGCGGCGGTCAGGTCGTCCTTCGGGCTCATTTCGTGATATCCGTCAAGATGGCGGCCACGTCGGCCAAGGCTTCCCAATGCGGCGAATGCCCGGCGCGCGGCAGGTGGTGGATGGAAATCCTTGGCGAGACGTCGAGCGCCTCGCGCCAGTCGAGAATGCGATCGCGGTGGCCGAGGATCAGGTGCACGGGCATCCGCTCGGCCAGTTCGGCCAGCTCGGCGCGGATGCTGACAGCCTGCCCGCTTCCGCCGACAAGGGAGTCGGCAAGTGCCGTCAGCCGGCCGCGCGCGATCTCCGCGTGGATCTGCGCCAGCATCGCTGAGGACAGCCCGAGCGGTCCTTCGGCGACCCGTCCGAGGAGATGCGAGACCTCCCCGGCCGTCCGCGCCCGCGCGAGACCCCGCAGGAACTCCGCGTCGATGACGTGGCCCAGTCCAGCCGGTGCGAGCAGCGTGAGGGATTTCGCGCCGCGACTCAGCGCGAGCCGGACCGCCGGGATGGCGCCCATGGAATGGGCGACGAGGTGGAGCGGTCCGAGCGACCTCTCCGACATCGCCCGTTCCACGGGGTCGGTCAGGTCCTCCGGGCCGTCGGCGTCGTGGCGCGTCGATCCATGGCCCGGCAGGTCGACGCTGATCGTGCGCCGGCCCGCCTGCGAAAGCCGCGTCTGCACCCCGTTCCACACGACGTGATCGCCCGCGAACCCATGAAGCAGCATCACGCAGTCTCCGGACGCCGGCCCGGTTTCGTTCCAGGTCACGCCGGCGACCTGCTGGACGGCGCCAGGCGTGGCCCCGGTCGCCTCCACGTCCCGGCGCTCGATCCGGCCGCGCCGGCCGCTGCCCGCCAGCCCGGCGAGATCGAGGCCGCGCTGCCGCGCTACCCGGCGCGCGAGCGGCGTCGCCCTGATCCGGCCGGCGCCGCCAGGCGCGCGGTTCCCGGCCGCGGCCGGTTCCGCAACGGCAGCCGCAGACCCCGGGGCGGACTCAGCCTCCGGCTTCTCCGCCGCCTCGCCGGACGATCCTTCGCCGGTCCAGTCCGGGCCCTCGCCCACGTCCACCCGCGCGATCGGGGTGCCGACCGACACCATCTCGCCGATCTCGACCAGGGTCTCGACCACGGTGCCGTCGCCCAGCGCCGGGAACTCGACGATGGTCTTGTCGGTCTCGACCTCGAGGATGTCCTGCCCGCGCTTGAAGGACTGGCCGGGCTCGACCAGCCAGCCGACGAGCTTGCCCTCTTCCATGGTCTCGCCCATGCGGGGCATCTTCAGCGTCCCGATGGTCATGCGACCATCCTGCGGGCCGTTTGCTGAACCAGCGCCGCGGTGGGGACGGAATTCCGCTCCAGTTCGACAGACACCGAGATCGGGATGTCCTCGCCGGCGACCCGCACCACCGGGTCCTCGAGGAAGTCGAAACACTCCTCGCTGATCCGCGCGGCAAGCTCGGCGGCCACCCCGGCGGTCATCGCCCCCTCGGAGACGACCATCGCCTTGCCGACCTTCTCGACCTCGGCGCGGATGGTGTCGAAATCGAGCGGGTTGAGCGTGCGCAGGTCGATCACCGTGACCTCGATGCCCGTCTCCGACAGCGCCCGCGCCGCCTCCATCACGTGGTGGACCTGGCGCGAGTAGGTGACGATCACGAGGTCGGTGCCTTCGCGGCGGACGACGGCCTTGCCCCAGTCCGGCGGCGGCACCGAGAGATCGACCTCCTCGGACATGGCGTAAAGGCCCTTGTGCTCGATGAACACCACCGGATCGGGCTGCACCAGCGCCTGCCGCAGCAGGTGGTAGGCGTCGTAGACCGTCGCGGGCATGGCCAGCCGCAGGCCGGGCGTATGCATCACGTAGGCCTCGAGCGATTGGCTGTGCTGCGCACCGGCCGACCGCCCGGTACCTCCCTGCGTGCGAAGCACCATCGGCACGCCGATCTGGCCGCCGAACATGTAGCGGATCTTGGCCGCCTGATTGCACAGCTGGTCCATCGTCATGCCGATGAAATCGACATACATGAGCTCTGCCACGGGCCGCATGCCCGCCATCGCCGCGCCGACCGCCGCCCCGATGATCGCAGGTTCGGAGATCGGCGTGTCGACGAGGCGGTCCGGGCCGAACTCGTCGATCAGCCCCTTGGTCACGCCGTAGGCACCGCCGTAGCGGCCGACCTCCTCGCCGATCACGAAAATGTCGGGGTCCTCGCGCATCGCATCCGTCAGCGCCTGCTTGAGCGCGTCGCGATAAGCCAGTCTGGGCATCTTGGTCACTCCCTCGCAAGAACGCGGTCAAGCCGCGTTCTGACAGGTTCCGGTTCGGGCTGGCCGGGGGCGAAGACGTCGCGGAACATCGTGTCGAGCGCCGGTTCCCCCGACTCCATGGTGAAATCGATCGTCGCGTCCATCTCGGCCGAGATCGTCGCGTCGATGGCGTCGAGCTCGTCCGCGCCGACGCCCTGCTCGACCAGCCTCAGCCGCGCATGCTCGACCGGGTCGCGGGCGCGGCCGGCGGCCTCCTCCTCCTCGCTGCGGTAGGGGCTCTTGTCCTTGCGGCCGTGGCCGAAGAACCGGTAGCAGTCGACGGCGAAAAATCCCGGCGTTCCGGCGCGCGCGCCATCGACGATCCGGGCGGCAGCCTCGGCGACATCGAGCACGTCGAGACCATCGACGGTTTCCGCGTTCAGACCGAACGCCTTCGCCCGCTCGTGCAGCCGCGTGGACTTTGTCGCCTGGTCGATGCGGGTGCCCATGCCCCACTGGTTGTTCACGCAGACGAAGACGGCCGGCAAGTCCCAGAGGGCGGCCATGTTCATGCTCTCGTAGAGGATGCCCTGCTGCATCGCGCCGTCGCCGAAGAACGCGACGGAGACGGCCCCGGTCCCGCGGCGCTTGGCCACCATGGCGGCGCCGACCACCGCCGGGATGCCGCCGCCGACGATGGCGTTTGCGCCGAGGTGGCCGAGCCCCATGTCGGCGATGTGCATCGAGCCGCCCTTGCCGCTGCAGTAGCCGGTCTCCTTGCCGCCGATCTCGGACATCATCCGCTTGGGGTCCGCGCCGCGGGCGAGGAAGATGCCGTGCCCGCGGTGGTGGGTGGTGAAGGTGTCGCCGTCGCGCATCGCCGCGGTGACGCCCACGGCCGCGCTCTCCTCCCCGATCGAGAGGTGCAGCATCGACCCGGCGCTGCCGCCGCGCAGGTAAAGCTCGCCGACCCGGTCCTCGAAGGTGCGGATCCGCCGCATCGCGGTGTAGTGCCCAAGCAGATCGGAGTTGGACTTGCGGGAGCCCGCGACCTTCATCACTCGGTTCATCTGCGTTCTCCTCAAAGAATGTTCAGCTTGGTGGTCCGGGAGACGACCGCGACGGCGACCAGGATGATCACGCCCTTGACGATGTTCTGGATGAACGTGTCCATGCCCATGAGGTTCAGCCCGTTGTTGATCACGCCGATGAAGAGGGCGCCGCAGAACGTGCCGATGATCGTCGCGGTACCGGGCCGGAACATCGTCATGCCGATGAACACCGTCGCGAGGCCGTCGAGCAGGAAGCGTTCGCCCACGTTCGGCTGACCGGAGCCCAGCCGGGCGGCCAGCAGAAGTCCCGCCACGGCCGCGAATACCGCCACCAGGACGAGCGCCGCGATCCGGTAGGCATCGACCCGGATCCCCGACAGTTCGGATGCCTTCTGGTTGCCGCCGACGGCATAGATGTAGCGGCCGAACACCGTCCGCTCCATCGCGAGCCAGGCAAGCGCCACGGCGGCCAGCATGAAGAAGGCGAGGATCGGCAACTGGCCGATCCGGCCCTGTCCGAGCCAGGTGTAGGCTTCCGGCAACCCGCCATAGATCGCGCGGCCGCCCGTCAGCAGGAAGTTGATGCCGAACAGGATCGACCCGGTCGCCAGCGTCGCGATCAGCGACGGGATGCCGACCTTGGTGACCAGAAGCCCGTTGATCAGGCCGACCAGGAGACCGGCCCCGATCGCCGCGGAGAAGGCGAGGAAGAGCCCGTAGTCGTTCACCAGCAGGAGCGGGGTCAGGATGCCCGCAAGTCCCACGGTGTAGCCGACGGAGAGGTCGATCTCCCTCGCCGCGAAGCCGAAGGTCAGCCCCGCGCCGACGATCCCGAGGATCGAGATCTGCTGCAGGATGTTCGACAGGTTGAAGACCGTGAAGAACCGGTCCACGAACAGCGAGAAGCCGAGGAACATCACCGCCAGCACGATCAGCGTGGAATAGCGCAACAGCCAGTCGTTCTTCCTCGCCTGATCGGCCTGCCGTGCGGGGACAGCCTTGGTCAAAGTGCCCGTGTTCATTGTTGTCCTCCCGTCATGGCCGCGATGAACCGGGCCTCGGAATAGTCGTGCGAATGGATCTCGGCGCCCGGCCGCCCGTTCGCGAACGGCACCACCCGATGTGCGATCTGTTCGACCTCCAGCAGGTCGGAGGAGGCGACGATCACCGCCACGCCGCTTTCGGCCAGGCGGCGGATATGGCCGTAGATTTCCTGCTTCGCACCGATATCGACACCCTCGGTCGGCTCGATCAGGATCATCACCCGGTAACGCTCGGCGGCGCCGTAGAGCCACTTGCCGAGGCTGACCTTCTGCTTGTTGCCGCCCGACAGCGTCTTGACCGTCTGGCCGGGGCCGCTCGCGCGCACCTTGAGGTCGGCCATCACGCGCCGCGCCTCGGCGGTCTCGCGCGCCGGGCTGAGAAGCGGGCCGCGCTTGCCGGCTCGCGGATGCACCACCGAGAGGTTCTCGCGGATCGTGCCCTCGGCCATCAGCGCGTTCTCCATGCGGTGATCCGGCACGAAGCCCATGCCGAGCCGCTGCATCCGCCGCGGTGACGGCCGGTCGATCGTCTCGCCGCCGAGGCGCTGTTCGCCCGAGATGTACCCGGCCCCGCTGTAGAGCGAGCGCGCGAAGCCGAAATGCCCGGCGCCGGTCAGGCCGATCAGACCAACCACCTCGCCCGGTCTGATCGAAAAGTCGCCCACCTCGACCGCTCCGACGCACCAGTCGCGGACGGCCAGGACGGGCGCGCCGTTTCCGGGCGCGCGGGCCCGGTCCCCGGCGCGTCCTTGCAGGCCACGCTCGAGCATCAGGGTGACCATGTCCTCCACCTCGAGCCTGTCCGCGGCCTCGGTAGCGATCCGGCGGCCGTCGCGCAGCACCGTGATGCGGTCGGACAGGGCTTTGACCTCGCTCAGGAAATGGCTGATCAGGACAACGCCGACGCCGCGCTCGGGCAGGCGGCGGATGATCCTCCAGAGCTGTTCCTTCTCGCGCGACTGCAGCGTCGCCGTGGGCTCGTCGAGGATGACGAGGCGGACGTCGCGGCGCAGCGCGCGAACGATCTCGATCACCTTCTGGTCGGCCATGTCGAGCATGTGGACCGGCCGCGCGAGGTCGATGCCCGCCTCGGGGAACCACTCGTTCATCAGCGCCTCGGCACGCGCGATCAGCGCGGCGCGGCGCAGGAAGCCGGCCAGCCTCGGCTCGTCGCCGAGCAGGATGTTCTCGGCGCCCGTCAGGTCCGGGACAAGACTGCCCTCCTGGCTGACCAGCGCGATGCCGTTGGCCAGCGCATCGCCCGAGGACTTGAGCGTCAGTTCCCGCCCATCGAGCGCAAGAATGCCCGAGGTCGGGGATTGCAGCCCCGCAAGGATGCTCACGAGCGTCGATTTTCCGGCCCCGTTCTCGCCGATGAGGCCGTGGACCTCGTCAAGCCGGATCTCGCAGGACACCGCGTCGAGCGCGCGGGTCCCGGGAAAGTCCATGGTAATGTCCCTGAGTTCGACACTCATCGAACCGTGCTCCGACGTCTGATTGGGGCCGCATGGACCGGGCGGTGGCCCTTCCGCCGCCCGGGTCCGTGTCGCTTACATGAAGTCCTGGCAGTTGGCCTTGGTGACCAGCGGCGCGTCCATGTAGACGGTGCTCGACGGGATCACCGCCTCGGCAGGCTGGCCTTCGGCGACGATCGCGGAGATCCATTCGCCCACCTGCGCGCCCATGCCCTCGAAGGGCTGGGAGACGGTCGCGATCATCATCGATTCGGGCTTGCAGACCTCGGCCACGGCCTGCGGATGGCCGTCGATGCCGATCACCTTTACATCCGTCAGGCCAGCGGCCGTCATGACGTTGATCGCCGCCTGCGCGGGCTCGTCCCACGGGGCCCAGACCGCATCGATGTCGGCACCGAATCGGGCCACGTAGTCCTGCATCGTGTTGGTCGTGTCCTCGAAGAAGGCGGTGATGTCGATGTCATGCTCGGCAAGGACGGTGACGTCGCTGTATTCGCGCAGGATGTCCTCCATCACGTCGCTGCGCTTGCGGGTGCCGTGGTGCGACGCCATCCGCAGGAAGATGATGTTGCCCTCTGCGCCCATCTGGTCGAGCAGATAGGGCGAGACGCTGGCCGACATGGCCCAGTTGTTGGTCGTGACATCGACCACGGCGCCGTCGACATATCCCGAATCCACCGAGAAGATCGGGACGCCGGCGGCCGCGGCTTCCGCGATGGCCGCGGTAGACGCCCGCAGGTCGGCCATCGTCACGATGATGGCGTCGACGCCACGGGCGGTGGCGTCCTGGATGTTCGAGGCGATCGCCTCGCCCGATCCGTTCGAGTCGAGGAAGCTCACGTTCCAGTCCGCGCCGGTCTCGGCCAGCCAGGCCTCGAACCCCGCCTTGACCCGCTGCTCGGACTGGGCCGCCGCCGTGGAGTGAACCCAGGCAACGTCAAGGGCGAATGCGGGCGCCGCAAGACCCGCTCCGGCAAGAGCGGCCGCAGCCGCAATCGCGTGTCTTCTCATGTCTTTTCCTCCCATCAACAAGAGATCGAACCCCGCACGCCAGGCGGGATGCGGGCAAGATTGGTGTCGGCAAATACATTTGTCAATAACAATTACATCTGTAAGATACATCTGTTTGAAGCGCCCCTCGGGCCGTGCTAGAGAGAGATCATGTCCGATTTGTCCGACCGACAGCTGATGACCCGCGCCGCGTGGTTCTATTACGTCGCAGGGCTCAACCAGGAAGCCACGTCGCGGCGCATGGGGCTCACGCGGGCGCGGGTGAACAAGCTCCTGAGCCAGGCCCGCGACAGTGGCCTCGTGTCGATCATCATCAACGACCGGGATCTCGGCCTCCTGCATGTCGAGGAAGCGATCCGGAAGGAATTCGGCCTCGATTTCTGCATAACCACCCCGGCTCTCGGCCTGAGCGAATCGGAGATGGCGCAAAGCGATGCGCTGACCTCGTTGCCGCTCAAGGCGGTCGCGACCGCGGGGGCGATCTTCCTCCGCGACCATCTCGCGGACAGTCCCAAGACCATCGTCGGCACGGGCTGGGGGCGCACCCTCGCCCATCTGAGCCGCCAGATGTCGGGCGCGCACAGTCCTGACGCCCGCTTCATCAGCCTGATGGGGAGCTTGACCGCCAACTCGGCCTTCAACCCGTTCGAGGTCGTTCAGGCACTGGCTCAGGCAACGGACGGCGAGGGGTATTTCCTGCCGGTTCCCTTCATCGCCGACAGCCCCGAGGACCGCTCGGTTCTCCTGTCGCAGCGGGCGGTGGCCCGGCCGCTTGATCTGGCGAAACATTCCGATGTCGCGCTCATTTCCGTTGGAGAACTGACCGAGTCGTCACTGCTGCGCCAGCAGGGAATGATCTCCCGGGAAGAAATGAACGAACTGCGGCAGGCCGGCGCCGTGGGAGACACGAACGGTCTTTTCTTCGGACCGGATGGCCGGATCGTCGACCACTCCCTCAAGGACCGGACGATCGGCGTGGGGATCGAGGACCTGGCAAAGATGCGGACGGTTCTGCTTTCCGGCGGATTGCAGAAGGTCGAAGCGACCCGGGCCATCTTGCGCGGGCGGTTCGTGAGGGGGCTGATCATCGATGGGGACTCCGCGATCCGGCTAGGCGAGAACCTGCTCTGATCCTCCGCCGGGCCGATCATGAGGCACAGTGCCGGATGTCGGGGCGAGCCCGCGCCGGACCGCAACGACCCGAACCCCCTCGTCAGGTTGTCACGTCAGCCTCAGTCCGGCCGTCTCAGCCGCGCCGCCATCTCGGCTAACCCCAGTTTTTCGGCGTGCCGGAGCGGCGTGACGCCGTCGCGGTCGGCCAGCGACCGGTCCGCCCCGGCGGCCAGCAGCGCGTCGAGCACCGCAAGGTGGTCGGGGCCGCCGTCCCCCAGCACCACCGCCTCCATCACCGCGGTCCAGTGCAGGTTGTTGACGTGATCGAGCGGCGCGCCCGCCGCGATCAGCCGCCGCACGACCTCCGCATGGCCGAGATGCGCCGCGGCGATCAGCGCGGTGCCGTCGTAGGGGCTGGTCACTAGGCCGGGATCGTTGCCGAGCGCAATGGCGAGCGACAGCAGTTCGGGATCGTCGGCGACCGCGGCGATGGTGACCACGTCATAGGCCCGCCCCTCGAGCGCGTTCATGTCCGCACCGGCCTCGGCCAGCGCGCGCAGGGCCGCGTCCTCGGAGGCAAAGGCTGCGACATGGGCCGGGGTCCGGCCCCTCGGGTCGCGCGCGTTGACGTCGGCGCCGGCCGCGACCAGCCGCCGGATGCCGGCGACATCGCCCTCGTGGGCGGCGCGGAAGAGACCGTCATAGGCCGCGACTTCCCGGGCCGAGGGGGCAGTCTGTGCCCCGGCCGGAGCGGCCAGGCCGATGAGCAGGGCGACGAGGCGGAGGCGGCGCATGGCTCTTCCTTTCTGCGGCTGTGGGGAATGTAGGGCCGGGCGCGGCGCGCACCCCGCCCCTCCCGTCCTATTCGGCACCGATCGTGTCGAGACCGGCGCGGGCGCAGTCGGCGTCGGTCGCGCCAGAGGGGGCGCCGCCCACCCCGATGCCGCCGACGAGCGCGCCGCCGATCCGGATCGGCAGGCCGCCGGCCTGGATCACGAGCCGGGCATCCATGTCGCGCAGGCCGTCGTTCTGCGGATTGCCCGCGATGAACTCGGCAAGCCCGGCGGTGTCGCGCCCGAGACCGGCCGAGGCGAAGGCCTTGCCGGTGGCGCTCGAAGCGGTGTGCGGGCCCGAATTGTCGGCCTTCAGCAGCACTTTGGTGTTGCCGTCGCGGGCCACGATGGCGACGCTCACGTTGTGGCCGTCAGCGGCGCAGGCGTCGAGCGCGGCGGCCGCGGCTTGGGTGGCCATGGCGAGCGGCAGGTAGGGGCTGGTCGGCAGGTCCTGGGCGCCGGCGGCGAGGGGCGCGGCCAGGGCGGCGAGCAGGACGGTCGTTCTGGGCATGTCGGTTCTCCGTTGCTGGTGGCGAGACGAGACCTACGCGCCGGCGCCGCTCTCGCCCATTCGTAGACCGGCCCGGCCGTTCCGTGGAACTACGGAGCGCCCTCGGCCTCGATCCAGAGGCGGGTCAGTTCGGCGGGCGACGTCGTTCCCAGCTTGGCCCCGATCGCCGCCCGGTGGCTTTCCACCGTGCGGGGCGAGACCTCGAGCGCCCCGGCGATGTCGCGGGTCGCGAATCCGCGTGCCACCAGCGACAGCACCTCGCGTTCGCGCGGGGTCAGCCCGGCAATCAGGGCCAACGTCTCGCGGCGCTGGGCGGCCGCGGCGGCCGCCCGCCCGAGGGCCGCCTGCCCCTTCTGGATCGCATCGATCAGGTCCTGCTCGTCGACCGGCTTGGACAGGAAGTCGATGGCGCCGTTGCGGAACGCCTTGCGGCAGGCCTCGATGTCGCCATGCCCGGAAATCACCACCGTCGGCCACGCCACCCCCTGCCCCGCCAGCCGTTCCTGCAGCTTCAGCCCCGAGATCGCCGGCATCCGGATGTCGAGGATCAGGCACCCGGGGTCTAGCGCCGGCAGCGCCTGCAGGAAGTCCTCCGGGCCGGCGAAGGCCCGCACGTCGATCCCCACGGTCGACAGCAGCAGGGACAGCGCCGCGCGCACCGCCGCATCGTCGTCGACGAGATAGACCGGGATCGTCATTCCGCCGCCTCCCGGCCCGACCGGGCCAGCGGCAGCGTGACGCGGAACCGCGCGCCGGTGGCGGCCGCGACGGCGGCGAGATCGCCCCCGGCCCGTTCGACCAGCCGCTGGCTGAGCGCGAGGCCCAACCCGGTGCCCCCCGGCCGCGTCGTCACGAACGGCGTGAACAGCCGGTCGCGCACCGCCTCAGCTAAACCCGGACCGGTATCCGAGACGTCGACATGGGCCCGGGTGCCGTCCGCGTGGGCTTCTACCGTGACCACCCGTCTGCCATCGCCGTCCGCGACCGCGTCGAGCGCGTTCCGGATCAGGTTGAACAGCACCTGTTCGAGTTCCACGCGGTCGGCGGTCACCACGATCGGCGCCGCCGGAACGGTCACGTCCAGCCGCGCGCCGGCCTCTGCTGCCTGAGCGGAAAGCAGGGTCCTGGCCACGTGGATGCACTCCCTGACATCGACCGGCTGCGGGTTGCGGGCCTGCGGGCGCGTCCAGGTCCGGAGCCGCTCGAGGATCGCGGACGCGCGCCGTGTCTGGTCCGCCACGGCGTCGAGCGCGCCGGCCAGCCGGTCGCCCTCGCCCCGCGCGGCGAGGTGCCGGGCGGCCTGGACCTGCGCGAGGATGGCGGTCAGCGGCTGGGTCAGTTCATGCGCGATGCCGCTCGCCATCTCGCCGAGCGCGTTCACCCGCGAGGCATGGCTCAGGCGGGTCTCCAGATCCTTGATCTCGGCCCGGGCCTCCGCCGCGCGCACCTGCGCGCGCTGCCGCGCCGCGGCGCGCAGGACCAGAGTGACCAGGGTGATCGCCGCGATGGTCAGCGCGATCCGTCCCGCGGGCAGGACATCCGCCGCGGTCAGCACCGTTCCGGTCTCGAGGCGAAGCGGCTGGGTGCTGCTCGCCAGTTCGCGCGAGAATTGCGGCGTCGCGCGCTCGGGCCCGGGCCCCAGCACCGTGGTCCCGTCCGGCAGCACGAGCCTGCGCGCCGGGCCGCCCTCCGACCAGTAGTCCGGATCGCCCTCCAGCAACGCCGCCGCATCGATCACGAGCGCCAGCCCGTAGCGCGCGTCGTCGGTGTTCGGACTGCGCTTGACGATCACGTAGGCCGGGCGCCCGGCGTCGTGCTGCCGCAGCACGGGCGCGCCCTCCGAGGCGCGCGCCGCCGCGCGGACAAGCCCGCGGAGACCCGCATCGGCGGCGCCGATCTCGAGGCTGTCGCCCGCGTCGTCGAGCGCGACCAGGGAGATGCCGACGATCCGCGGATAGAAGCGCATGATCGCGCCGGCGACCTCGCGGAACAGGGCGGCCCGCTGGTCCGCCCCGGCAAGCGCGATCGCCGAGAGCGCGGTCAGGTGGGCGTCATGCTGGTCGGCGCGCTGCGAGGCGAGCGCATGAAGCCGCTGGCTCTCCGCGGTCAGTTCGGCCAGATGACCCCGGCGCTCGACAACGGCGACGCCCGCGACCGCCAGGGCAGATGCGAGGAGCCACCCCGCGACCCATGAACGAAGCGCGGGGCCGCGATCCGGGCTGGAGATGCCTGCGTCTGTCATGTGTCACGTCCGGCGGGGCGGTCCGGTGATCGGCTGGCCAAGGACTGACAGCATACCCGGTTGCCGCGCTGTTGGAATCCGTAGGACTACAGAGACCCGGCGGGGCGCAGCGCCGCCCCCCGCCCCCCGGCTCCCGGCTCCCGGCCGGAGGCGCAGCGGCGCGGCCTGCCGCGCGCAGGGTCCCCTGCCGCAGGCGCTCCGTCCGATCACATGCAGGCGTCGAACAGCGCCCGCGTGTTCTCTTTCGTCATCGGCACCGGGTTGCCGCCGACGCTCGGATCCTCCAGCGCCATCGCGGTCAGTTCGTCGAGACGGTCCTGCGTCACCCCCATGGCGGCGAGCCCCTTCGGGATGGCGAACATCTCGTTCAGGTCCACCGCACGGGCGCGGAAATCGGCAAAGCTGGACCCGATGCCGAGATAGGCCGCCGCCTGCCCCAGCCGCGCCTCCACCGCCGTCCGGTTGAAGTCCAGCACCGCGGGGATCACCACAGCGTTGGTGGTGCCGTGGTGGGTGTTGAAGACCGCGCCCACCGGGTGCGACAGCGCGTGCACCGCGCCGAGGCCCTTCTGGAACGCCACCGCGCCCATCGCCGCCGCCGCCATCATCTGCCCCCGCGCCTCGATGTCGTCGGGCGTCGCATAGGCGCGCGGGAGATAGGCGTTGACCAATCGCAGGCCCTCCAGCGCGATGCCCTGGCTCATCGGGTGGAAGGCGGGCGAGCAGAAGGCTTCGAGGCAATGCGCGAAGGCATCCATCCCGGTCCCCGCGGTGATGTGCTTTGGCATTCCCACGGTGAGTTCCGGGTCCGAGATCACCACCGTCGGCAGGACCTTGGGATGGAAGATGATCTTCTTGACGTGGGTCTCGGAGTTGGTGATCACGCTCGCGCGGCCCACTTCCGACCCGGTGCCCGCCGTCGTCGGCACCGCGACGATGGGGGCGATCCCGGCGGGATCGGCGCGGGTCCACCAGTCGCCGACATCCTCGTAGTCCCAGACCGGCCGCGTCTGTCCGGCCATGAAGGCGACCATCTTCCCGAGGTCGAGACCGGAACCGCCGCCGAAGGCCACGACGCCGTCATGGCCGCCCGACCTGTAGGCGGCGAGGCCCGCCGCGAGGTTCTTCTCGTTGGGGTTGGGGTCCACCTCGGCGAACATCGCCCGGCCGAGCCCGGCCTCGTCGAGGATGTCGAGCGCCCGCCGGGTGATCTCCATCCCGGCAAGGCCCCGGTCGGTGACCAGCAGCGGCCGGGCGAGTCCGGCGGCGCGGCAGGCGTCGGGGAGTTCGGCGATGCGACCGGCCCCGAAGCGGATCGCGGTCGGATAGGACCAGTTGGCGCTGAGACTCATGCTTTCACCTTGCGGAAATGATAGGACCGCGGCCGCGTGACCGCCTGGTAGCCGAGGACCGACATCGCGCCGCCCCGGCCGGTATCCTTGCAGCCGGTCCAGCAGACGCTCGGGTCGACGTAGTCGGCGCGGTTGAGGAACACGGTTCCCGTCTCGATCCGGCGGCCGATGGCCAGCGCCTTCTCGGGGTCGCCCGTCCAGAGGCTCGCCGTCAGGCCGTAGGGCGAGTCGTTCATCAGCCGCAGCGCCTCCTCGTCGTCCTGCACCGGCATGATCCCGACCACGGGGCCGAAGCTTTCCTCCGTCATCACCCGCATGGAGTGATCGACGTTCACAAGAACCTGCGGCATCAGGTAGGCGCCGCCGTCGTCGGCCGGGAAGTTCTGCCTCTCGATCAGCGGCCTGGCACCGGCGGCAATGGCCTCGGCGGTCTGTTCGCGCACGGTCCTGGCAAAACGGGCGTGCGCCATCGGCCCCAACGTCGTCTCGGCGTCGAAGGGATTGCCGAGCCGCAGGGCATTGGTCCAGGTCACCGCCTTGTCGACGAAATCGTCGAAATGCCGGCGGTGGACATAGATCCGTTCGATCCCGCAGCAGCACTGGCCGGCGTTGTACATCGCGCCGTCCATCAGCACATCGACCGCCCAGTCGATGTCGGCATCCTCCATCACGTAGCCGGGGTCCTTGCCGCCGAGTTCGAGCCCGGTCGGGGTGAAGGTGCCCGCCGCCGCGCGCTCGATCGCCTGCCCGCCGGCGACGGAGCCGGTGAAGTTGACGAAGCCGAAGGACCTGTTGGCGATCAGCCTTTCGGTGCCCGCGTGGTCGAGCACGATGTTCTGGAAGACGTCCTCGGGCACCCCGCCCTCGTGCAGCGCCCGGGCCATGCGCTCGCCCACCACGAGGGTTTGCGAGGCATGCTTGAGGATGACCGTGTTGCCGGCGATCAGCGCGGGCACGATGGTGTTGAAGGCCGTGAGATACGGATAGTTCCACGGGGCGATGACGAAGACGACGCCCACCGGCGCGCGCTCGATCTGCCGCAGGAAACCCGCGCTGTCCTCGCTGACCAGCGGCGCAAGCGCCGTCTCGGCGATCCCCGCCATGTAGTCGGCGCGTTCGTTCACGCCGCCGAACTCGCCTCCGAACCGCGTCGGGCGGCCCATCTGCCAGGCCAGTTCCTCGACGACGGGCTCCTTCATCGCGTTCAGCGCGGCGATGCCGGCGAGGACCAGCTTGCGCCGTTCGTCCAGCGGCCGTGCCGCCCAGGCTCCCTGCGCCGCCTTGGCCCGCGCCACCGCGGCGTCCGCTTCGGCCTCCGACAGGGCCGGCCGCTCGGCATAGACCCGTCCGTCGACGGGCGAGATACACCGGATCATCTTGGTCATGTTCTTCTCCCTGCGGTCAGAGCCGCTCGAACCCGCGCATGCGTTCCCAGTCCATCACGACCCGGTCCTGCTCGGAAATCTCCCATCGCGCCGCGTGGACGTAGTGATCGACGACCTCGGCGCCGAAGGCCGCGCGAAGCATCTTGGAGCGGTCCAGCGCCTGGACCGCCTCGCGCAGGTTGCGGGGGATCTCCCGCGCCTTCCGGGCGTGGTACATGTCGCCCGACATCTCGGGCTCCAGCTCCAGCTTGCGCTCGATCCCGTCGAGCCCGGCCGCCAGTTGCGCCGCCAGCGCGAGGTAGGGGTTGAGGTCGGCGCCGCCGACCCGGCACTCCACCCGCACCGCCTTGGTATCGGCGCCGCAGACGCGGTAGCCCGCGGTGCGGTTGTCGGTGGACCAGACCGCCTTGGTCGGCGCGAACATGCCCACCGTGAACCGCTTGTAGCTGTTGATGTTCGGCGCGAGGAAGAACGTCACCTCGCTGGCATGCGCCAGAAGGCCGGCAAGGTAGTGCCGCATCGTCGCCGACATCCCGTGCCCGGCGTCCGGGTCGAAGAAGGCGGGCTTTCCGCCCGACCACAGCGACTGGTGGATGTGGCTCGAACTGCCGGCCCGGTCGGTCGCGTATTTCGCCATGAAGGTGACCGAAACGCCGTGCTTGTCGGCCATCTCCTTGATGCCGTTCTTGGTGATCGCGTGCATGTCGGCGGTATCGAGCGCGTTCGCATACCGCACGTTGATCTCGTGCTGGCCCGCCTCGGCCTCGCCCTTGGTATTCTCGACCGGGATGCCGGCGCCGTAGAGCCCGTTGCGGACCTCGCGCATCAGGAATTCCTCCTTCGCGGTGCCCATGATCCCGTAGTCGTTGTTGTAGCGGACGACGGGCGTCATCTGCCGGTAGCCGCCGTCGCGCAGCGCGGCGAAGCTCTCCTCGAAGATGTAGAATTCCAGTTCCGTCGCCATCATCGCGTCGAAGCCCAGCGCCTTTGCCCGCGCCACCTGCCCCTTTAGGATCGCCCGCGGCGCATGCGGCACCTCGGCGTGGGTGTGGTGGTCCAGCAGGTCGACCATCACCATCGCCGTCCCCGGCAGCCAGGGCACCAGGCGCAGGGTCGACAGGTCCGGCTTGTGCACGTAGTCGCCGTAGCCCCGCGCCCAGTTCGACGCCTTGAAGCCCGGCACCGTGGTCATGTCCACGTCGACGGCGAGGAGATAGTCGCAGCCATGGGTCTCTTGATGCCCGCTGTCGAGGAAGTGGCGGGCGTGGAACCGCTTGCCCATCAGGCGGCCCTGCATGTCCACCGCGCAGGTCAGGACCGTGTCGATGGTGCCGTCCTCGACGAGCGCCTTGAGTTGATCGAGCGAGAGTCTGCCGGACATGCGCCGTGATCCTTTCTGTCATGGCGGCCCCGGCGCGAACGCCGGAGCCGGAGGGGCGCGGCTGCGCCCGGTTGTGCGGCGGGCCGCGATCAGCCGTAGCGGTAGGGCCGCCCGGCCTTCTCCATGTCCGCGTTGTACTGCTTGATGATGTTGACCACGCGCGCCTTGGTCTCGCTCTCCGCCGCGATCTCGTCCCAGAACACGCGCGCGGCGGCCTCGACCGTCGCCCATTCCTCGTCGGGGATCGTCGTCAGCTGCATCTTGTCGCCGTTGACCCGCAGCGAGGCCTCGCCGCCCCAGTACCACCACTGGCGGTAGTAGTGCGACTGCTCGGCACAGACCTTGAACAGGGTCTGGAGATCCTCCGGCACCTCGTTCCAGCGTTCCTGGTTGGCGAAGAAGTGGCCGATCCAGGCGCCCGAGATGTTGTTGGTGAGGAAGTAGTTGGTCACGTCGGCCCAGCCCACGGTGTAATCCTCGGTGATCCCCGACCAGGCGATGCCGTCCAGTTCGCCGGTCTGCACCGCCACCTCGATATCCTCCCACGGCAGGGTCACCGGCACCACGCCGAACTGCGACAGGAAGCGGCCCGCCGTCGGGAAGGTGAACACCCGCTTGCCCTGCAGGTCGGCCAGCGAATTGATCGGGTCCTTGGTGGCGAAGTGGCAGGGATCCCAGGAGCCGGCGCTGATGTGCTGCACGCCGACCTTGGCGTATTCCTCCTTCCAGATCTCGTCGAGCCCGTACTGGTTGAACAGCACCGGCACGTCGAGCGAGTAGCGCGAGGCGAAGGGGAAGTAGCCGCCGAACACCGTCACCTCGGTCGGCGAGGCCATGGAGTCGTCGTCCGACTGCACCGCGTCGATGGTGCCGCGCTGCATCGCCTGGAACAGCTCACCGGTGGGGACGAGCTGGTCGGCGTAGAACAGCTCGATCTGCATCCGGTCACCGGCGATCTTGTTGAACATCGCGATGGCGGGGTCGATCACGTGCTCGGCCAGCGCCGGGCCGGCATAGGTCTGCAGCCGCCAGCGGATCGTCGATTGCGCGATGGCGGGCGCGGCCAGCGCCACGGGCGATGCGGCGGCGGCGGTGAGGAACTTGCGTCTTGTGGTCATCTTCTTCTCTCCTTGTGGGTCAGGCGGCCCCCGTCCGGGGCTCTTGTTTGTGGGTTATCGGGCGTAGACATGTTCCGGCAGCCAGAGCGCGATCTGCGGGAACAGCGTCACCAGCGTCAGCGCGGCGACCATCACGAGGACGAACGGCGTGATCGAGGCGTAGATGTCGCGCAGGCTGATCTCGGGCGGCGCCATCGCGCGCATCAGGAAGAGGTTGTAGCCGAAGGGCGGCGTCATGTAGGCGATCTGGGTGGTGATGGTGTAGAGCACCCCGTACCAGATCAGGTCGAAGCCCAGCGCGTCGACCAGCGGCACGTAAAGCGGCGCGACGATCACCAGCATCGCGGTGTCGTCGAGAAACGTGCCCATCAGGATGAACGACAGCTGCATCAGGATCAGGATGCCCCAGGGCCCGAGGCCCAGCTTCTCGGTGAACAGCCCCTCGATCGCCCGCACCGCGCCCAGCCCGTCGAAGACGGCGCCGAAGGCCAGCGCCGCGAGGATGATCCACATGAACATGCAGGTGATGGCCAGCGTGTTGCGCACCGAGTTCTCGAACACCTGCCGCGTCATCCGCCCCTTGAGCACGGCGGCGGCGAAGGCGGTCAGCGCCCCGACCGCCGAGCTTTCGACGAGGCTCGTGTAGCCGGTGACGAAGGGCACCATCATCGTCGCGAAGATCACCAGCGGCAGCAGGCCCGCGCGCAACAGGCGCAGCTTCTCGGCCATGCCGACATCCCGCTCCTCCGCCGGCAGGGCCGGCCCCAGCGCGGGCGTGATCCGGCAGCGGATCCAGATGTAGATCACGAACATCGCGGCCATCATCAGGCCCGGCAGCACCCCCGCGAGCCAGAGCTGGCCCACCGGCTGCCGCGCGATCATCGCGTAGAGGACAAGCACGACGGAGGGCGGCACCAGGATACCCAGCGACGATCCCGCCTGGATTACCCCGGTCACCATCCGCTTGTCGTAGCCGCGCTTGAGAAGTTCCGGCAGCGCGATGGTGGCCCCGATCGCCATTCCCGCCACCGACAGCCCGTTCATCGCCGAGATCAGCACCATCAGCCCGATCGTCCCGATCGCCAGCCCGCCGCTGATGCCGCCCATCCAGACATGGAACATGCGGTAGAGGTCGTCCGCGATCCGGCTCTCGCTCAGCACGTAGCCCATGAAGATGAACATCGGCAGCGTCAGCAGCGGATACCACTTCATCAGCTTCATCGCGGCGGAGAAGCCGAGGTCATAGCCGCCCCGGTCGCCCCAGAGCATCAGCGCCGCGACCACCGCGACGAACCCGATGGCGCCGAAGACCCGCTGCCCGGTGAAGAGCATCAGCATCATCGACGAGAACATCAGGATGGCGATCCATTCGTAGGACATCAGACCGCCTCGCCCCGGATCCGCAGGATGTCCTTGCAAAGCTCCGAAACCGCCTGCAGCAGCATCAGGACCAGCCCGACCACCATGATAAGCTTGATCGGCCAGAGGTACGGCCGCCAGGCCGTCGGGCTGCGCTCGCCGCCATACTGGAACGAATACATCAGGCTGTCCCACCCGCCCCAGATCAGGATCGCGAGGTAGAAGATCAGGAACAGCACGGTGATCGCGTCCACCTGCGCCCGCCGCCGGTCCGACCACTCGCCGTAGAACAGGTCCATCCGCACGTTGGTTCCCAGCTGGATCGAGTAGGGACCGCCGAGGATGTAATAGGCGACCATCGCGAACTGGGCCATTTCGAGCGTCCACAACGACGGCAGCATGAAGGGCGCGGACTTGGTGAAGGTCGACCACAGCAGGATCGCCATCATCACGAAGATGCCGTACATCACGATCCGGCCGATCCACCGGTTGAACCGGTCGACGACGCGAATGTAGGCCCTGAGTGCTCGCATCAGCGCACCTGTCCTTCCGTCTGCCGCAGCCGGGCGATGGCCGGATCGAGCAGCGCGCCGAGGGTCTCGGCCATCGCCTCGATCCCGGCGACGTCGCCCAGCAGGTCGTTGCGGACCTCGATCATGACATTGGCGATGCCGCGCGGCTGGGCAAAGGCGCGCAGCGTGTGCGTCACGCCGTCCTCCGGTCCGTAGGGCCGGTTGCGCTCGGCCGGGACGCCGGCCCGGGCCGCCTCGTCCAGCATCGCGTCGGCCAGCCTGCTGTCGGCGTCGTGTAGGATGCCGAGCCGGGTCGGACGCGGGACGCCGAAATAGACCGGCGTGAAGCTGTGGATGGTGATCATCGCGACGGGCGCGGGACTCAGCGCCGCCTCCAGCGCGGCTGCCCAGGGGCGATAGAACCGCGCCGCGCGTTCGGCCCGGGCCGCCGCGCCCAGTCCGAGGTTGCCGGGGATCGCGTGGATTTCGCTTTGCTCCGGGACCGCCGCCGGGGCTTCCGGCGGGCGGTTCAGGTCGTAGAGCAGTCGTGACACGGTCGCGTGGATCAGCGTGCCGCCCAGCCGCCGCAGCAAGGCCCGGGCCAGGTCCAGCGCACCGGGATCCCAGGCGATATGGCCCTGCCGCACGGCCGCATCGAGACCCAGATTGGCGAACTCCGGCGGGATATGGTTGGAGGCGTGTTCGCAGACCAGAAGCGGGCCGCGCCCGTCGCCCGGGCGTTCGAGAACCGCGATGTCAGGCTGGTTCGGCATCTGTCCCCACTCGTTGGTGAACAGGGTTCTTCACGCCGATCCCATCTGTCAAGGAGTCTTCTGAACAGTATTCTTCTTCCGTGATTGGCCTGAAAAGGTATGCTAAGGAAACGTGCAGCCGGCGGCAAAGGTGCAGACACCGTGACCATGGCCATCAAGGACCGCATCGACGCGCAATCGGCGC
>JBFKOW010000005.1:0-44415 GCA_041628615.1 Paracoccaceae bacterium
AAGAACACGCTGATCCCGGCGACGGAATGGACGGTCGGAAATGGCTCCTGCCCGGCTTCCCAGGCGGCCTTGGCGATGTCCTCCATCGCGTCGTGGGTGAACCACGCCACCAGCACGCCGACGGCGGTGAGCCAGTGCAGCGCGATCTGGACGCGGGAATATCCGGCGGGGGCGGCCATCGGTCAGACGCCGGGCGGCGGGGGTGGCGGCAGCACGGTGAAGAGCTGCGCCAGTTCGGCCACCTCGCCGGCCTTCATCCAGCCGTCCTGGCCCTGGGTCCAGACATGGGTGTCGCGGGTCAGTTCCCCGGCGGCGGCCATCCGGCCGAGGCTGGCCTTGGAGAACGGGCCCTTGGTCGCACCGTTCTCGGCGATGTGCCAGACATGCTCGACCGCCGGCGGGGGCGGCGGCGCGACGGCCGCCGGGGCGGCGGCGGGCCGGGCGGCGGCGCCCCAGGGGCCGGCCTGCGCCATCTGGCCGGCCATCGCCATGCCCATCCCGGCGCCCAGCCCCGCGCCCATCGCGCCCGATGCCTCGCCGCCCTGCCGGAGCGCCTCAGCGGCGGCGTATTTCATGTGCGCGTCGAGATCGCCGGTCAGTCCCCGCGAGGTCCGGGTGTCGAGCGCCTTTTCCACCTCCGGCGGCAGCGAGATGTTCTCGATGTAGAGCTCGGGGATGGACAGCCCGTAGGCGGCCATCGTGTCCGCGATCGCCCCGGCGACCAGCTTGCCCAGATCGGCGGTGTTTGCGGCCATGTCGAGCACCGCGATGCCCGAGGCGGCGATCACCCGGCTGAATTCCTGCACGATGATGTTGCGGATCTGGAAGCTGATCTCGTCCATCGTGAACTCGCCGTCGGTGCCGACGATCTCGGACATGAAGCGGGCGGGGTCCGACACCTTCACCGTGTAGGTGCCGTAGGCGCGCAGCCGGGTCGGGCCGAATTCCGGGTCGCGCAGCATGATCGGGTTCTTGGTGCCCCATTTCAGGTTCGGGAACCGGGTCGTGTTGACGAAGTAGATCTCGGACTTGAACGGCGACCTGAAGCCGTGGTCCCAGTGCTGCAGCGTCGTCATGATCGGCATGTTGTTGGTCTCGAGCATGTAGAGACCGGGGGTGAACACGTCGGCCAGCTGGCCCTCGTGGACGAACACCGCCGCCTGCCCCTCGCGGACCGTCAGCTTGGCGCCGTACTTGATCTCGTGGCCCTCGCGCTCGAACCGCCAGACCATCGTGTCGCGGGTGTCGTCGGTCCAGTGGATGACGTCGATGAACTGGCCGGAGAGGAAGTCTAGGATGCCCATGGGCGCCTCCGTGAAGTCGAAAATCCGTTGCGGGGCAGGTTAGGGGCGGGCCGCGGCGGTGCCAACCGGGAACAGGGCGGGGTCACGACCGGCCCTCTAGCATCTCGCGGGCGATCTGCCGGGCGATCGGCGCGGCCTCGGCGGCGGTCATGCCGGGCGTCAGCCGGGGGTCGTAGAGCATCCGCAGCAGAAGCTCGTCATGGCTGGTCAGCAGGCCGAATTCCTCGTCGTCGTTGAAGATCGAGGGCCGCGCGGCGGGACTGTCGTTGGCCAGCCCCATGCCCTGGGCCAGTTCCTCGTGGACGCAGGACAGGCGCAGCAGGTCGGGATGCTCGGCCCGGATCAGCGCCACCGCCTGGGTGTAGGTCGGCGCGCCGCCGCTGGAGAAGGCCATCACCAGGCACAGCGTCGAGCGGTCGAGATTGAGGAACGCCCGCACCGTGCCGTCCGAAATCCCCGGCACGATGGCGCGGAGCCTGTCCTCGAAGCCCAGCCGGTCGTCCTCGGTCAGCACCAGGACGTGGTAGTTGCCGCCCGCCGCGACCGGCCGGATCGGGTGGCCGGTGATCCGCGACAGCCGGCCGGCATAGGCGAGGATGGCGTTGCGGTCGGCGGCCCGCTGGTCCTCGGGCACCCCGGCGCCGAACTCGACCTGCAGCGTGATCGGCGCCTCCCAGCGGCGCAGCCGGCTCAGGGTCTGCTGCGCCCGCAATTCGCGGCCGTCGCTGACATATTCGTCGAACAGGGCGATCCGGACGAAGTTCCGGGCCAGGATGGTGTCGGTATAGGGCGTGTCCGGCCCGCCGCCATCGGTGCGCAGCAGGCCGCGCGCCCGCAGGTCGTTCTGCAACCGCGCGTAGTAGAGGCGCAGTTCCTCGCTGCGGACGGACGGGGTGATGTCGATTCCCGGCACCGCCCGGCTGGGCGGCACCGGGCTTGTCGCGATGTCGCCCGGAGCGGTCGCCGCGGGCGGGAAGCCGTCGCAGGCGGCCAGCGCCGCCGCCGCGGTCAGCGCCGCGACACGTACGAGGAGCCGCCCCCCGGCCACCCTCAGCCCGCCGCGGTGCCGACGGTCTCGCCCAGCCCGGTGGCGCGGGCCTTGGCCGACGCGAGGGTGGACTTGAGCTCCTGCTCCATCTTCCGCAGCTCGGTCTCGGCGGCGGCGCGGCGCGCCTTGCCCTCGTCGGCGATCTGCAGGCTTTCGTTGATCGTGGCGACGAGGTCGGCATTGGCCTTCTTCACCGCCTCGATGTCGAACACGCCGCGCTCCATCTCCTGCCGGATCGTCTTGTTGGCCTGCCGCAGGTTGGCGGCATTGGCCTCGAGCAGTTCGTTGGTCAGGTCGTTGGCGGCCCGCACCGCCTGCGCCGCCTCGGACGACCGCTGGATCGTCACCGCCTGCGCCAGCTGGGTCTCCCACAGCGGCACGGTGTTGAGCAGGGTCGAGTTGATCTTGGTGACCAGGCTCTTGTCGTTCTCCTGCACCAGCCGGATCGAGGGCAGCGACTGCATCGTCACCTGCCGGGTCAGCTTGAGGTCGTGGACCCGGCGTTCGAGATCGTCGCGGGCGGCGCGGAGGTCGCGCAGTTCCTGCGCCTTCATCACGCCCTCGTCCTCGGGCGCGGCCTGCACCTCGGCCTCCTTGGCAGGGATCGTGGTCTCGTCCAGTTCGGCCAGCTTGGCCTCGCCGGCGGCGATGTAGAGCGCCAGTTCGTCGTAGAAGGCGAGGGTCTTTTCATACAGCCGGTCGAGGCTCTCGATGTCCTTGAGCAGCACGTCCTCGTGGCGGTGCAGGTCGTCGGTGATCTTGTCGATCTGGGCCTGCACGGTCTCGAACTTGGCGGCGAACTTGGCCGCCGGGGCCAGCCGGCCGGTCAGCTTCTCCCAGAACGACTGCTTGCGGCGCACGTCCAGTTCCGAGACCGAGAAGCCGCGGATCGCGGTGACGATCTCGCGCAGGCTGTCGCCGGCGGGGCCCACGTCCTTGTTGCGCACGCCCTGCAGCATTGACTGCGAGATCACCTGCAACTCGCTCTGCGCCGCCGAGCCGAAGGCGATGATCGAGTTGGTGTCGGAGATGTCGATCTCGTCCATCTTGGCCCGGATCGCCGCGCTGGTGCCCTCGTCGGCCTCGGCCAGCGGGACGACCGCCTGCGCCTCGGCCGGTTCGGGCAGCACGATGGCGCTGACCCGCTCGACCTCGGCCAGCGCGGCCTGCGCCTTCTGCATGTTGTTGGCGACTGTTTCCGACATTGCGATTCCCTTTTGAAAACTGGCGCTCCGGTCAGCGCACCCCTTCGCGCTGCAACCTGTCCTGCAACACCTTGATCTCGATTTCCATGTCTTCCTGATCGTTGAGCAGGAGCTTTTCCGTCCGTGCCGCGAAATTGCTCTCCAGGTCGGTGAGCAGGCTTTCGTACTTGGCGCGCGCCTCGGCGCTGCCGCCGCGGGTATAGACCTCGACGAACTTGGCGGTCGCCTCGTCGGCGCCGCGCAGGTAGACCGACAGGTACTTGCGCGCCGCGGTCAGGTCGCGGGGGTCCTCCTCGACGGTGCGGATCAGCCGCGCGGCGACCCCGAGGAAAGCCTCGACCCGGGCGCCGAGCCCGCGGTCCTTCACCCCGGCGATGGTCTCGCGGATGTTGGCGATATGCGCCTCGGCCTCCTCGACCACCCGCGCCACCCGGTCCTGCTGGAACCTGTCGATACCCTCCATCCGCTTGTCCCGCATCGGGTCGATGCCGAAGGCGGCGAGGTGCAGCCCGGCGGCGGCGATGCCGTAGAGGACCGCCCCGGCGAGCCCGGCGCCGCCGGTCCAGGACGCCGCTGCGATGGCCAGCCCGGTCAGCAGCGTCGCCGCCGCCTTGCGCGGGAAGGCCGGCCGGCGGGCCACCTTGCGCGCGTTGTAGGCCGCCTCGGCCTTCAGCCCCTCGCGCAGGAGCCAGGCCGACAGCACCAGCACCGCCGCCGCGCCGAGCGAGACGACAAGCATCAGCGGCCCGTCCCCGAACGCGGTCACCGCGAGGATCGCCGGCGGCACGAAAAGGAGGTTGGCCCGCATCCCGGCCCGGTCGACGCCGCCGGGGTCCGCCCCGCCGCGGCCCGTCCCGGCCGGCCCGGTCCCGCCGCCGGTCCCGGAGCCGGGCGCCGGGGACGTGTCCGCCGCCCGCCCGCCCGGGCTGAACTTGCCGCCGAACTGCCTCGCCATCAGAGCGACCCGACCCAGCCGGCGGCGACGCCGATCATCAGCACCACCAGCAGCACGTAGGCGATCTTCTGGAATGTCCCCGGCATGTCCGGCCCCCGTCTCAAGGCGTCGATCCCCCGCGCGGCGGCGGCCTCGGCGGGCCGGAACGCGGCCGCAAGCGCCGCGGCGGCCATGACGACCGCCGACAGGATGACTAGTGCGATCAAGAGCCGTGCCACGCCGACGGCCTCCCACCCAACTCGTTGCAACGAACATAAGCCGCGCCCCGCTCGATTGCGAGGGCCGGGCCGGCCGGCATCCGTGCCGATGCCAGCATGTCCAGCCTGCGCCCCGGCGGCAAGCCTGTTGAGGGGAGAATCCGGCCCGGATTCCCCGGCGTTGCGCCGCCCGGCGGCGGCCTAGCGCCGGGGCGCGCGCCGCCGCTGGGGCTTCGGCCTGTCGTCGAGCCCGAGCTGGTCGCGGACCACCCGCGGCCGCACCTCCTCCACCGCGCCGGCGGCGAGCTGGCCAAGCTGAAACGGGCCGAAGCTGACCCGGATCAGCCGGTTCACCGTCACGCCGATGGCGGCGAGCGCGCGGCGGATCTCGCGGTTCTTGCCCTCGCGCAGCGACACCGTGAGCCAGGCATTGGCGCCCTGCTGGCGGTCCAGCGTCACGGTCATCGGCTGGTACCGCACGCCTTCGACCTCGATGCCCTTGCGCAGCCGGTCGAGCGCGGCCTCGTCCGGGGTGCCGTGTGTGCGGACCCGGTAGCGGCGCAGCCAGCCGGTCGAGGGCAGTTCCAGCCGCCGCTTCACCGCGCCGTCGTTGGTCAGGATCAGCAGCCCCTCGGAATTGAGGTCGAGCCGGCCCACGCTCATCACCCGCGGCATGTCCTTGGGCAGCGCGTCGAACACCGTGCGGCGGCCCTTCTCGTCGCGGGCCGAGGTCACCAGCCCGGCAGGCTTGTGGTAGAGCCAGAGGCGGGGCGGCTCGGGGGCGGCGACGGGCTTGCCGTCAACCCGGATCTCGTCGGCGGAGGTGACGTTGAGCGCGGGCGAGGTGATCGCGGTGCCGTTCACCGCCACCCGGCCCTCGGCGATCATCCGCTCGGCCTCGCGGCGCGAGGCAACGCCGGCGCGGGACAGGACCTTGGCGATGCGGTCGCCGACGGGGCTCTGGGGATCGGGATCGGTCATGGCGCTGCCCTACGCCGGGCCGGGGCCGGGCGCAATCGGCCGGATGCCGGCGACCGAGGTGGCGATGCCGCCGGCGTGGCGCATGGTGCCGGCCATCAGGCCCGCGTCCCGCAGCGCCGCGGCGATCCCGTCGCAGGTGCCGAAGGCCGCTACCTGCCGCGCGAGCAGCGCCGACTCCCGGCCCGGCCCGTCGCCGCCGATCAGCCGGGCGAGCGCGGGCAGGGCGCGGCCCAGCCAGCCCCGGAAGAGCGGCCCGGACAGCGCCCCCTGCGGGCCCGACACCTCGACCAGCGCGAAGCCGCCGCCGGGGCGCAGCAGCCGGGCGATCTCCGCCGCCAGCGCCGCCTGCCGCCGGGCATCGAGCGCCTTGAGCCCGAACGCCGAGACCACGAGGTCGGCGCTGCCGTCCGCGAGCGGCGCCAACAGGGCGTCGGCGGTGCGCAGGTCGATGCGGGCGCCGGGCAGCCGGGCGAGCCGGTCGCGGGCGCGGTCCCGCATCCCCGGGGCGATGTCGATGGCGGTGATCCGGGCGCCGGGGAAGGCCCCGAGAAGCGGCGGCCAGAGCGCGCCGTCCCCGGCCATCAGGTCCACGATGTGCGGCGGCGCGGCGGGCGCCGGGTGGATCCGTCCGGCCTCGATCCGGCCGATCTGGCGGACACCGGAAAGCCGGGTGACGACCCGCCGCCGCAGCGCCGGGGCCAGACCGAGCGTGGCGGCGAGGGTCCAGCGCCGGTCGCGCGGGCCCAGCCGGTCGAACAGGGCGGCCACCGTGGCCGGGTCGTGGATCTCGTCCTCCATCCCGCGAGTAAGGCGCAGCGGCGCGGCGGGGGCAATGCTTGCCTGCCGGGCGCGGCTGGCGCAGAAGCGGTTGCATGAGCTTTCGTTCCCACATGGACACGGCGCTGGCCGAAGCGCGGGCCGCCGCGGCGCGCGGCGAGGTGCCGGTGGGCGCGGCCGTGGTCGGGCCGGACGGCGCGGTGATCGCCGCCGCCGGCAACCGGACCCGCGAACTGGCCGACCCGACCGCCCATGCCGAACTCCTGGCGATTCGGGCCGCCTGCGCCGCGTTGGGGTCCGAACGGCTGAACGGGCACGATCTCTACGTCACCCTCGAACCCTGCCCGATGTGCGCAGCGGCGATCGGCTTCGCCCGGATCCGGCGGCTGTATTACGGCGCGGCCGATCCGAAATCCGGCGGGATCGGGCAGGGGCCGCGGGTCTTCGCCCATCCGCAGAGCCACCACGTGCCCGAGGTCTATGACGGGATCGGCGCGGCCGAGGCGGCGGACCTCCTGCAGGCGTTCTTTGCCGGGCTGCGGAACGGCGGCGGGGTCTGACGGGTCAGGCCGGGGCCGAGAGCGGCCGGACGATGCCGCTGGCAGCGGCGAGGTCGGCAAGGGTGACGGCGTCGAGTTCGGCGTAATAGGCGTCGACCGCGCGGCCGAGAACCGCCTCGATGCGGCAGGCCGGGTCGCGCGACGGAACCGGCGCGCCGATCTCCGGGCCGGGCCCGGCGGGATTGGCGGGGGCGTCGGGATCGGCGGCGTCGGACGCCTCGGCGGCATCGGCGGGCCCCTCGAAACCGCGCACCACCTCGCCGACCCGGATCCGGGCGGCGGGCCGGGCCAGCCGCAGGCCGCCGCCGCGGCCCCGGGCGGTCTCGACCAGCCCCAGCCGGGCGAGACGATGCACCACGACCCCGAGATGCGCCTCGGAGCCGCGGAAGAACGCGGCGATATCCGCCTTCCGCACCTGCCGGGGGAAATGCACCGCGCAATAGACCAGCGCGCAGAGGGCGAGGTGGGTGCGGACGGTCAGCCGCATCGGCCGGGGCTCCCGTGAGGTGGTCGTCCCGGCTTAGGTCCGGCGGCCGCGCCCGACCCTGATCTGGATCAAATCGCGATCGGCTCGAGCACCTCCGGCACCCGCACATCGATCCCCGGCAGCGCCGAAACCAGCGGGTCGGCGGACTGGGCGAGCAGCGGGAAAGTCTTGTAATGGCAGGGAATCACCATCCGGAAGTCGAAGAACTTCCTCGCCGCGTAGGCCGCGCCCTCCATGTCCATCGTGTAATGGCCGCCGCAGCACAGGATGCCGATGTCGGGGGCGTAGCGGTCGGCGATCACCGCCATGTCGGCCATCACGTCGGTATCGCCCGAGAAGTAGATCGAATGGCCCTCGGCGCGGATGATGAACCCCGCCTCGCCGCCGGCATAGACCAGCCCCTCGGCATCGAGCGACGAGGAATGGATCGCGTGCACCATGGTCACCTGCGCGTCGCCGGCGGCGACGGTGCCGCCCTTGCCGAAGCCCAGCACGTTGATCCCCTCCTGGTCGGCCCAGCGGGTCGCGATCTCGTGCACGCAGAGCAGCTGCGCGCCGGTCTCGCGGGCGATGGACAGGGCATTCGAGGCATGGTCGCCGTGGCCGTGGCTGAGCGCGAGATGGGTCGCGCCGTCGAGCGCCTCGGCCCGCCGGTCCTCGGGGAAGGACGGGTTCCCCGAGACCCACGGATCGATCAGCAGGACGGTCTCTCCCGTCTCGATGCGAAAGCCGGAATGGCCGAGCCAGGTGATTTTCATGCGCGCCTCCCTAGGTTTGACCGGAAGGCTACCGCGAAGCGAGCGATCTGCAAATGGACTGGACGGCGCAATTCGACGGCTATTGCGAGCGCACCGACCTGACCTACTGGTCCGAGCCGGTCAACGCGCTGACCAACGCCGCCTTCCTGATCGCGGCGCTGGTGATGTGGCGGCGGACGGCGGGGATGCCGCTGGCGCGGGTCCTCTGCGGCATCCTCGGGCTGATCGGGGCCGGGTCCTACCTGTTCCACACCCATGCCACGGCCTGGGCCGCCGCGCTGGACGTGCTGCCGATCATGGGCTTCGCGCTGCTCTACCTCTTCGCCGCCAACCGGGCCTATCTGGGCTGGCCCGTGTGGGCGGCGGCCCTCGCGGCGCTGGCCTTCCTGCCCTTCGCGGCGCTCGTGGGCGCGGCGCTGCGCGGGGTGCCGGTGCTGGGGATTTCCGGCGCCTACTGGGCCTTCCCGGTGCTCTTCGCCGGATACGCCGCCGGGCTGCGGCGCCGGGCGCCCGCCACCGCGCGGGGGCTGGCCATCGCCGGCGCGGTGCTCGTCGGCTCGATCCTCGCGCGCAGCGCCGACGAAGTCGTCTGCGCCCGGCTGCCGCTCGGAACCCACTTCGCCTGGCACGTCCTGAACGCCGTCGTTCTCGGCTGGGTGATCGAGGTCTACCGGCGGCATCTTCTTGCCGGCCCGGTTCTTGCGGGCCGGACGCGGGACCGGTAAAGCCCGGCGCTGACAGACAGGAGCCCGCCCCATGTCCATCGACACCGAAACCGCCCGCAAGGTGGCCCATCTCGCCCGGATCCGGGTCGAGGAGGCCCAGCTTCCGGCGCTGGCGCAGGAATTCAACGCGATCCTCGGCTTCATCGAGCAGTTGCAGGAAGTCGATGTCGAGGGGATCGAGCCGATGGTCTCGGTCACCCCGATGCGGCTCAAGCGCCGGGTGGACGAGGTGACCGACGGCGGCCAGCAGGCCAAGGTCCTGTCGAACGCCCCGGATGCCCGGGAAGGCTTCTTCGCAGTGCCGAAGGTGGTGGAATGAGCGCGCTGAGCGAGATGACGATCGCCGCGGCGCGGGACGCGCTGCGCAAGGGCGAGGTGACGGCGGCGGAGCTGACCGAGGCCTGCCTTGCCGCCATCGACGCCGCCGACGCGCTGGGCGCGGTGGTCCACAAGACGCCGGAGATCGCCCGCGAGAGGGCGAAGGCCGCGGATGCGCGCGGCTATGCCGACGCCCCCGACCTCGCCGGCATCCCGCTCGGCATCAAGGACCTGTTCTGCACCGAGGGCGTGCCGTCGCAGGCCGCCTCGCGGATCCTCGAAGGCTTCCGCCCGGAATACGAAAGCACCGTCTCGGCCAGGCTGCGCGACGCCGGCGCGGTGATGCTGGGCAAGCTCAACATGGACGAATTCGCGATGGGCTCGTCGAACGAGACCTCGTGCTACGGCAACGCGGTCAACCCGTGGAAGGCCGCGGGCGACGACACCCCGCTGACCCCCGGCGGGTCCTCGGGCGGGTCGGCGGCGGCGGTGGCCGGCGGGCTCTGCCTCGGGGCCACCGGGACCGATACCGGCGGCTCGATCCGCCAGCCCGCCGCCTTCACCGGGATCACCGGGCTCAAGCCGACCTACGGGCGCTGCTCGCGCTGGGGCATCGTCGCCTTCGCCTCGTCGCTCGACCAGGCCGGACCGATGGCCCGCGACGTGCGCGACTGCGCGATCCTGCTCGGCGCGATGGCCGGGCACGACCCGAAGGACTCCACTTCGGCCGACCTGCCGGTGCCGGATTTCGAGGCCGCGCTGACCGGCGACATCCGCGGCAAGGTCATCGGCATCCCGAAGGAATACCGGATGGACGGGATGCCCGCCGAGATAGAGGCGCTGTGGCAGCAGGGCGCCGAGATGCTACGCGACGCCGGGGCCGAACTGCGCGACATCTCGCTGCCGCACACGAAATACGCGCTGCCCGCCTACTACGTGATCGCGCCCGCCGAGGCGTCCTCGAACCTCGCCCGCTACGACGGGGTGCGATTCGGCCACCGGGCCAGACTGGCGCAGGGCGACGGCATCACCGACATGTACGAGAAGACTCGCGCCGAAGGCTTCGGCGCAGAGGTCAAGCGCCGGGTCATGGTCGGCACCTACGTCCTGTCGGCGGGGTTCTACGACGCCTACTACAACCGCGCCCGCAAGGTCCGCGCCCTGATCAAGCGCGACTTCGACGAGGCCTATGCCGCCGGGGTGGACGCGATCCTGACCCCGGCCACGCCCTCGGCGGCGTTCCCGCTGGGGCAGGAAGTGTCGGATCCGGTGCAGATGTATCTCAACGACGTGTTCACGGTGACCGTGAACCTCGCCGGGCTGCCGGGGATCGCGGTGCCCGCCGGGCTCGACGGCCGCGGCCTGCCGCTCGGGCTGCAACTGATCGGCCGGCCCTGGGAAGAGGCCGACCTGCTGAATACGGCCTACGCGCTGGAGCGGGCGGCGGGCTTTGTGGCCAAGCCCGCGAAAT
This sequence comes from Paracoccaceae bacterium, assembly GCA_041628615.1. Lineage (GTDB taxonomy): Bacteria > Pseudomonadota > Alphaproteobacteria > Rhodobacterales > Rhodobacteraceae > JAMWZF01. Next base: position 10,787 of record JBFKOW010000005.1, read on the forward strand.
GGTGGTAGAACCCCGCAAAAGCTGAGGAAGGCAGGCCCGTGAAACTCACCTGGTTGGCGATTCCGGCCGTCCTGGCCCTGGCCGCCTGCGGCGCTCCGCAGCGGGTGCCCGACAGCGGCGCCGGGGTCGGGTTCGGCGATTACGCGGAATACGAATTGCAGCGCGCCCGGCGCGAGGCGCAACTGCGCGGCGCCGAGCCCGCGACCGCCCCGGTCCTGCCGCGGGCGATGACCGGGGCCGCCCCGGCGCCCGGCGCGGTCAGTTCCTCAGACCTCGCCGCCGCCGGCATCGGCGCGGCCCAGACCCCGGGCCAGACCGCCGCACAGCCGCAGCAGCAGGTCGCCTCGGCCGCGCCCGGCGGCTTCAGCACCCCGACCCGCGCCCCCACGGCGCAGGCGGTCGCCTATGGCCGCGACGGCTTTGTCGAGGCGAGCCCGCGCAACGCCGCGCCGCAGGTGTTCAACAACCCCGGCATCTCGGACGAGCAGGATTTCGAGGCCGTCGCCTCGCGCGAGAGCATCCAGTCGGACGCCGAGCGCCGCGAACAGCAGCAGGCCGCCTACCAGGTGGTGAACCCCACCGCGATCCCCGAGCGGAGCGGCGACACCGGGCCCAACATCGTCGCCTACGCGCTGCAGACCACCAATGCCAAGGGGCAGCAGGTCTACAGCCGGCTTGGCTTCTCGGGCCAGTCGCGGTTCCAGCGCAACTGCGCCAAGTACCGCAGCCCCGACGAGGCACAGCGCGATTTCCTCGCCCGCGGCGGGCCGGGCCGCGACCGGCTGGGTATCGACCCGGACGGCGACGGCTTTGCCTGCGGCTGGGACCCGGCGCCGTTCCGGCTCGCCGCGCGGGGCGCGTCGAACTGATCTGGCGGCCCTCACCGAACCACGGCCCGCGCCGCGGCGGCGCGCGCCCCTCCCTAATCGTCCTGCACTACACCGCGATGACCGACGCCGCGGCGGCGGTGGACTGGCTCTGCGCCCCCGAGGCCGAGGTCTCGGCGCATTACCTCGTCGGCGGCGACGGCCGGCTCTGGCAGATGGTGCCCGAGCACCTGCGGGCCTGGCACGCCGGGGCCGGGGCCTGGGGGGCGGTCACCGACGTGAACTCCGCCTCGATCGGGATCGAGATCGACAATGACGGGCAGGCGCCGTTCCCCGAGGTGCAGATCGCCGCGTTGATCGGGCTCCTGCGCGGGGTCACGCGGCGCTGGCGGATCCCGCCCGAGCGGGTGATCGGCCATTCCGACATGGCGCCGGGGCGCAAGATCGACCCCGGCCCGCGGTTTCCCTGGGACCGGCTCGCGGCGGTCGGCGTCGCCGTCGCCGTGGCGGCGGACCCGGCGCCCGGCCCGGTCGATGGCGCGCGCTTCACGGCCGACCTCCGACGCGCCGGCTACACCGCCGAGGCGGCGCCCGAAACCCTGCTCGCCGCGTTCCGGCTGCGCCACCGCCCCGGCGCCGATGGCCCCCTCGACGCCGCCGATTGCGGCCTCGCCTGGACGCTCGCCCGCCGCTATCCCGTTGACGCCGCGCCGCTGCTGGCCTAACCGCCGGGATGCGCGGAAGGCCGGATGGCCGCTCTGCCCGTCCCTCGGGGCGGGTCGGAGAGGAAAGTCCGGACTCCCTCAGGCAACGGTGCCGGGTAACGCCCGGGCGGAGACCGGCGGGGAAACCTGCCGGGAATCCGACGGAAAGCGCCACAGAAAACAAACCGCCCTGCATGCAGGGCACGGGTGAAACGGTGGGGTAAAGGCCCACCGCGGGACCGGCAACGGGACCGGCACGGCAAGCCCCACCGGGAGCAATGCCAAATAGGGGCCGCACACGGGGTGCCTGACCTAGCGGCCCGGGTCGGCAGCACGAGGCGCGGGGCGACCCGCGTCCCAGAGGAATGGTCATCGAACCGGGGCGACCCGGGGAACAGAATCCGGCTTACAGGCCTTCCGCGCGCCTGACGGACCGGACGGGATCGGCGGGGGAACCGGGCCGCCGCGCCGCGTCCGAATCCGGTTGACTTGCCCCGCGAGCCGGGTAGAAGGCCGGTTCAATCGAATTGCACCCGGGCGCGCCCCGCCCCGGATGAGGAGAGAAACCATGGCGAAGCCGGCCACCATCAAGATCCGCCTGAACTCGTCCGCCGGGACCGGGCATTTCTACGTCACCAAGAAGAACGCCAAGACCATGACCGAGAAGATGGTGGTGCGGAAATACGACCCGGTGGCGCGCAAGCACGTCGAGTACAAGGAAGGCAAGATCAAGTAATCCTGCCGCCTTACGACGATCGGGGCCGCGCCGCATGGTGCGGCCTTTGTCGTTTCAGGGACCCGCGCGCGGTCCGCGCCCGCGCCACGCCATGCCCATGTAGACATCTCCTGCCTTGAGTTCGGCGATCATCCGGTCGAGCCTTCGGGCGCGGGTGTCGGCCCGTTTCGCCCGCGCGATCCAGCCCAGGTAATCGTTGCGCTGATACCAGGGCCGGGCGTCGTAGGCGGCGCGCAGATCCTCGGCGGTCAGCCGGTCGGCGACCTCGGCGGGCATCGGATGGGCCGGTCTTTGCATCGCCGGAAGCGTCACCGCTACCGGGCCGGCCCGGCAAGCCCTATCTTCGGAACAGGGCAACAGCCGCAAGGAGCGCAGGATGCACCGGGCCGGAACCCGTCCCGAGATCCGGACGGCGCGCATCGCCGACATCGGCGCGGTCGACGCGCTGCTGGGCCGGTCCTACCGCGCCCTGCTCAAGGCCGATTACCCGCCCTCGGTCCTTGTGACCGTGCTGCCCGCGATGAGCCGGGCGCAGCCGCGGCTGCTGAGCTCCGGACGCTACTTCGTGGCCGAGGACGAGACCGGCGCGCTGGTCGGGGTCGGCGGCTGGTCGGCGGCGCTTCCCGGGGGCGGGCGGGCGATCCCGGGCCGGGCCAACATCCGGCACGTCGCCACCGATCCGGGCGCGCTGCGGCGCGGGGTCGGGCGGGCGATCCTCACCGCGGCGATGACCCAGGCCCGGGCGGCGGGGATGACGTGGTGCCACTGCCTGTCCACCCGGACCGCGGTGCCGTTCTACGAGGCGATGGGTTTCGAGCCGCTGGGCGCGGTCAACCTCCAGGTCCGCGCCGGGATCGACTTCCCGGCGGTGGCGATGCGGCGCGACCTCTAGACGCTCAGCCGCCCGCGGATCCCGCGAGGGTGACCAGCACGGCGAGGATCGCCGCCGCCTGGGCCAGCACCGTGGCCCACATGCCCCAGAACCGCAGCCGCCAGGTCAGCCCGTGCCAGCCGAAGTAGAGCCCGTGGGCCAGCCGCCCGGCGGCGAACAGCGCCGCCAGCGGCAGCAGCATCCAGCCGGGCGCGCCGCCGGCCTCGGCGAGGCCGAAGAGGATCAGGAAGACCGGCACCTGCTCGGCCGCGTTGCCGTGGCCCCGGATCGCCTTCTGCAGCGCCCGGTCCCCGTCATCGCCCAGCACCACGCCGCCGGCCCGGCGCATCCCCACCACCCGGATAGCCAGGAGCAGCATCCACGCCGCCATCAGGCAGGCGAGCAGGGCGGTGAGGGGCAGGGGCTGGGCCATGCGGGGGGGCTCCATGCCGGCGGCGGGTCGTCGCGGCCGGTCCGAAACGAAAGGGGCCGCCCGAAGGCGGCCCCGTCAACGCTGTCGTTGCGCCGGTTATTCCCGGCTGCCGAACAGTTGCAGCAGGAACATGAACATGTTGATGAAGTCCAGGTAGAGGTTCAGCGCCCCCATGATGGCGGCCTTGCCCAGCCATTCCTGGTCCCCGTGCACCGCGTGCGCGACGTAGGTGTTCTTGATGTTCTGGGTGTCGTAGGCGGTCAGGCCCGCGAAGATCAGGACCCCGATCATCGAGATCGCGAACATCATCGCCGGCGACTGCAGGAAGATGTTGACGATCGAGGCGACGATCAGGCCGATCACGCCCATGATCAGGAACGACCCCCAGCCCGAGATGTCCTTCTTGGTGGTGTAGCCCCAGAGGCTCAGCCCCGCGAAGGCGATCGCGGTGATCAGGAACACCTGCACGATCGACATCGACGTGAAGACGAGGAAGATCCAGCTGATCGACACGCCCATCGTCGCCGCGAAGGCATAGAACACGGTCTGCGCGGTGGCCGCGGACATCCGGTTGATCATCGCGCCGAAGCCGAACACGAAGACCAGCGGCAGGAACATCACCACCCAGCGCAGCGGCGATGCATAGAGCGCATAGCCGAATTGCGTCAGGTAGGTGTCCGCGCCGATCTGCGCCGCCCCGGCGGCGGGGTCGGTGGTGACCGCCAGGCCCGAGATGGCCCAGGAGGCCAGTGCCGTGATCAGCATGCCCACGGACATCGTGCCGTAGACCTTGTTCATGTGGGCGCGAAGCCCTTCGTCGATTTCAGCGGTCCGGACAGCGCCGGCCGGCCGGATCGTCTGATAGTCAGCCATGTAAACCCTCCGAGGTTGAACGTCAGTCAGCCCGGCGCAGACGTGCGCGCTCGGGTCCCCCAAGATATTGGGGAGCGGGCGGGGGTTTTCAAGCATTTCAGTCGGATTCCGGGCGCTTTCCGGGTCCGGATTCCGATCTGTCGCGGCCGGGTCGAGCGGCGGCGTCCGGAGAGGGCCGGACGCCGCAAGATCAGGCGCGGGAAAAGGCGTATGCGGACTAGCGGCGCCAGTTGCGGGGCGCGTCCCAGAACGGGCGGCCCGCCTCGTCCAGGGCGGCATCCCGGTCGAGGCCGATATCGGCCAGCAGGGCGGCGTCGAGCCGCGCCAGCGCGCGCCGCTGGCGATAGACGGCGGCCATGTCGCGCAGGCGGGCCAACAGGCCCGGCAGGCTGGGAAGGGAAGCGGCGGCGGGGCGGGGGGCGGCGGCGACGCGGACGGCGGTTTGCATGGCGGTGATCCTCGGATGCGGAAGGGCGGGTGCGGACCGGTCGAGTCGCGACCGCCCGACCGGTGCGGGTCTTCCCGCAAATCATCCGGTCTGACGATCGTTCATCGGCCTGTGATGAAACTTGTTGATATTTGGAGGCGGGGAATGCATAAGTAAAACGAATGTTTGAAATCCCGATCATCAAGGTCTGTGATATGCGCCGGAATCTCGACATGACCGCCCTGCGGTCCTTCGTCACCACCGCAGAGGCCGGCGGCGTCACCCGCGCCGCCGGGGTGCTGCACCTGACCCAGTCGGCGGTGTCGATGCAGCTCAAGCGGCTCGAGGAAGGGCTGGGCACCGACCTGTTCGACCGCTCCGGGCGCGGCATTGCCCTGACGCCGGCGGGGGAGCAGCTTCTGGGCTACGCCCGCCGGCTGGTGGCGCTGAACGACGAGGCGGTCGGGCGGATGACGGCGGAGGATTTCGAGGGCGAGATCACCCTCGGCGTGCCGCACGACATCGTGCCGCAGTTCATCCCGCCCGTGCTCAAGCGCTTCGCCACCGCCTACCCGCGGATGCGGGTGCAGTTCCTGTCGTCGAACACGCTGGCGCTGCTCGAACTTTTCGAACGGGGCGAGGCCGACATGATCCTGACCACCGAAGAAGGCTGCGGCCCCGGGGGGCGGACGCTGGCCGAGGTGCCGCTGGTCTGGATCGGCGCGCCCGGCGCGCAGGTCTGGAAGCATCGGCCGCTGCCGCTCGCCTTCGAGACCCAGTGCATCTTCCGCGGCCACGTGCAGCGATCGCTGGACGCCGCCGGCATCCCCTGGACCCGCGCGGTCGACACCCGGTCGAGCCGCACGGTGGAGGCGACGCTGAGCGCCGACCTCGCGGTGAACGCGATGCTCGCCGGGTTCTGGGTGCCCGGTACCGAGCCGCTCGATCACGGCGGCACCCTGCCGGACCTGCGCAGCTACCGGATCAACCTCTACCGCAGCCCGACGGCGACCGGAGAGGTCGAGGACGCGCTCGCCGCCTACCTCACCGAGGCGTATCAGGGCCTGTCGGCGCAGCCATCGTCACCACGACCTTCCCGGTCGACCGTCGCTGCCGGATGAGGTCCAGCGCCTCCTCGGCCCTGTCGAGGGGGAGAACATGGCTGACATGCGGCCGCAGCCGCCCCGCGGCGTGCCAGTCCATGAGTTCGGCCAGGCTGTCGGTCAGGGCGTCGGGGGCGAAGCGCAGGTAGCCGCCCCAGTAGAACCCGAGAACGTCGATGTTCTTGACCATCAGGTGATTGAGCCGGACCTGCGGCACGTCGCCCGAGGCGAAGCCGATCACCAGCGCCCGGGCCTCGCGGTTGGCAGCCCGCAGCGCGGTCTCGAACAGGGCGCCGCCGACCGGGTCGTAGATCACGTCGACGCCGCCCTCCGCCTTCAGGCGGCCCAGCAGGTCCGGGTCTTCGGCATCGAGGGTCAGCGCCGCGCCGGCCGCCTCGGCCACCGCCCGCTTCTCCGCGCCCCGGGCCACCGCGATGACCCGCGCGCCGAGCGCCGAACCGACCTCCACGGCGGTGAGCCCGACGCCGCCCGCCGCGCCGAGGACGAGCAGGGTCTCGCCGCGGCGCAGCCGGGCCCGCCGGGTCAGGGCCAGGTGCGAGGTCCCGTAGGCGACCTGGAAACCGGCCGCCTCGACGTCCGACATCGCCTCCGGGACGGGCCGGCACAGCGCCGCGGGGAAAGCGCCGAACTCGGCCAGGCCGCCCTGTCCGCCGAACACCGCGACGCGGGTGCCGATGGCGGGCGAGGTCACGTCCGGACCGTGGGCCGCCACTTCGCCGCAGACTTCCATGCCGAGGATGAACGGCGGGTCCGGCGTGTCCTGGTAGCGTCCCTCGGCCATCAGCAGATCGGCGAAGTTCAGCCCGCAAGCCGTTATTCTGAGCAGGACTTCGCCTTCTGCGGGTGCTGGCCGAGGGGCATCGGCCAGAACCGGCCGAGCCTTCGGGGCGGCGATACCGAAGGCCTTCATGGACTCGGTCTCCTGCAAGTGTCCATTATTCTTGGTTCCGTTTACCATCTTCGTCCGTTTGCCTAAAATTTGTGCATAATTTCCGTCGAACCGCGGTTGGCCCGGCGGCGCAGACTGTCTTTTAGGTCAGGTTGGCCGCTGCAACCCTTGCGTGTCCTCGATCTTGGAAGGAACCTAGCACACACAGAAGACATGGTGCGCGTGGGAGCGGTGCTGGCCGGGTCGCGATCCGACCCGCAGGCATCGGGCGCAAGGGCGACGCGGATTGGCGGGAAAGGCTTAGAGGTGATGGAATGAAACATCCTGTAGACGTCCACGTGGGCAAGCGGATCAGGCATCGGCGCTGGATGACGGGAACGACCCAGCAACAGTTGGCCGAGAAGGTCGGTATCAAGTTCCAGCAGATCCAGAAATACGAAACCGGGATGAACCGGGTCAGCGCATCGCGCCTGTGGGATATCGCCCACGCGCTCGACGTGCCGGTGGCCTTCTTCTTCGATGGCCTGGACGCCGCTGTCGCCGAGAACCGCAGCGACATGCCGAGCGACGTGCTGTCGGACCGCGAGGCGCTGGAGCTGCTGCGCTCCTACTACGCGATCCCGGAAACCCAGCGGCGGCGCCTGTTCGACCTGGCGCGGGTGCTGAGCGACGCGGCCTGACGCGCCGCTCCCGGGTCGACGGTTGCTGGCGGCGCCCCGGGCCACTGGCCTAAACGATTGACGGTGCCGACTGGCGCGGCTAGGCCCGCGCCATCGCGTTTCTTGGGGCGAGGCGGCCGGACATGCCAGCGACAGGATCGGAGTCCGTGCAGGCGGACCTGCGTGCCACCGCGCACCGGATCGCGGACGCGGCCCGCGCCGCCACCTTGCCCCATTTCCGAACCTCCGACCTTGCGGCCGGGAACAAGGATCCCGGGACCGGCGGGTTCGACCCCGTCACCGAGGCCGACCGCGCCGCGGAACGGGCGATGCGCGAGATCCTTGCCGAGGCCCGGCCCGCGGATGCGATTCTCGGGGAGGAATACGGCGCCCGCGGCGGCGACAGCGGCCTGACCTGGGTTCTGGACCCGATCGACGGCACTCGCGGCTTCCTGTCCGGCACGCCGACCTGGGGGGTTCTGATCGCGGTCTGCGACGCGTCGGGGCCGATCTACGGCCTGATCGACCAGCCCTTCATCGGCGAGCGGTTCGACGGCGGCTGGGGCGTCTCGCGCTACGCCGGGCCGCGGGGCGCGGGCGCGCTCGGGACACGGCCCGCCCGCCCGCTGGCCGAGGCGATCCTGTTCACGACCTTTCCCGAGATCGGCAGCGCCACCGAGCGTGCCGGGTTCGAGGCGGTGGCCCGCGACGTCCGGCTGACCCGTTACGGCATGGATTGCTACGCCTACGCGCTGCTCGCCGCAGGGCAGATCGACCTGGTGATCGAGGCCGGGCTCCAGTCCTACGACATCTGCGCCCCGATCGCGGTGATCGAGGCGGCGGGCGGGATCGTCACCGACTGGACGGGCGGCCCGGCCCATGGCGGCGGGCGGGTCGTCGCGGCGGCGAACCCCGAGGTCCATGCCGCCGCCCTCGAACGCCTGCGGGCAGTGCCGGGGTGAGGCGGGCCGACGCGCCCGCCGGACCGCGCGCCGGTGACGGCCGGGGCCTCCGGCGGGGATATTTGGGGTCCGAAGAAAGGGGGGCGGCGTGGCTGACCTGATCCTGCGCGGCGCCGGGCGGGTGCTGACCATGGACGATGCCGGGACCGAGCCGGCGGATGTCGACATCCACGTTTCGGACGGGGTGATCCGGGCTGTGGGGCCCGGCCTGTCGGCCCCGGGGGCCGAGATCGTTTCGGTCGCGGGCTGCGTGGTGACCCCCGGCCTGGTGAACACCCACCATCACCTGTTCCAGTCCCTGACCCGGGCGGTGCCGGGCGCGCAGGACGCGCTGCTGTTCGGCTGGCTGCGCCGGCTCTACCCGGTCTGGGCCCGGTTCACCCCCGGGGACATGCACCTTTCGGCCCAGATCGGGCTCGCGGAACTGGCGCTGTCGGGCTGTTCGCTGTCGTCGGACCATCTCTACCTCTATCCGAACGGCGCCCGGCTGGACGACACCGTCGCCGCCGCCGCGGACGTGGGATTGCGGTTCCATCCGACCCGCGGGGCGATGTCGATCGGCGAGAGCGCGGGTGGGTTGCCGCCCGACAGTCTTGTCGAAACCGAACAACGGATCCTCGAAGATTGCATCCGCGTCGTCGATTCTTTTCACGATTCTGATCCCGGCGCGATGGTCCGGGTCGGGATTGCCCCCTGTTCCCCGTTCTCGGTCAGCCGCGACCTGATGCGCGAGGCGGCGCTCCTGGCCCGCGACAAGGGGGTGATGCTGCACACCCACCTGGCAGAGAACGACGAGGACGTGGCGTTCTCGCTCGAAAGGTTCGGCTGCCGGCCGGGGCAGTATGCCGAGGACCTCGGCTGGACCGGGCCGGATGTCTGGCACGCCCATTGCGTGAAGCTCGACGCCGCCGAGATCGCCCTGTTCGGCGCCAGCCGCACCGGCGTCGCCCATTGCCCCTGCTCGAACTGCCGGCTGGGCAGCGGCATCGCCCCGGTGCGTTCGATGCTGGCCGCCGGGGTGCCGCTGGGGCTCGGGGTCGACGGGTCGGCCTCGAACGACGCCGGCAGCCTGATCGGCGAGGCCCGGCAGGCGATGCTCCTGCAGCGGGTGGCCGGCGGCGCCGGCGCGATGAGCGTGCGGACGGCGCTGCGGCTCGCGACCCGGGGCGGCGCCGAGGTGCTGGGCCGCGGCGCCGAGTGTGGCCGGATCGCGCCGGGCTACCGGGCCGATCTCGCGGTCTGGGACGTGTCGGGGATCGACAGCGCCGGAAGCTGGGACCCGGCGGCGCTGGTGCTTGCCGGGCCACGGCGGGTGCGCGACCTCTTCGTCGAGGGCCGGGCCGTGGTCCGCGACGGCGCGCTGCGCACGGTGGACGCGGCGGCGCTCTCCCGCCGGGCGGAGGCGGCGGTCCGGCGGTTGTCCGCCTGATTCCCCCTGTCCGCCGCCTTCCTGCCTCATTTTTCCCGAAGGCTGTGGCATCCGTGGGAAAAACCTGAGGAGAGCGCCCCCATGACGACCCTGGCTGCCGCCGCGCTTCTTGGCCTGTTCACCGCCTTCAGCCCGGCCAGCGGGCCGGCCGGCCTGCCCGATGCCGGGCCGGAACAGGTGATGCCGGTCTCGGCGACGAGTTTCACCTCCCTGATCAACACCGTCCGCAGCGACGCCGGGCTGCGCCAGATCGCGCCGCATCCGCTGCTCGAACGCGCCGCGCAGGCCCATGCCGACGACATGCTGCGCAACGGCTATTTCTCGCATACCGGGCGGAACGGGTCGAAGGTTCGCGACCGGATATCGGCGCAGGGCTACCGCGGCTGTTTCTGGGCCGAGAACATCGCCTACGGCAACCTCAGCGCGCCGGTGGTGTTCCAGCGCTGGATGGAGAGCCGCGGCCACCGCCGAAACATGCTGCACCGTCGTCCCGCCCATTTCGGGCTCGCCAGCGCGGGCAGCGGCCAGAACACCTTCTGGGTGCTGGTCTTCGGCGCCCCCTGCTAGGGCGCTGACCGCACCGGGCGGCCGGCGACCCAGACCTGCGCCACCGCCCGGTCGTCGCCCATCATGATCGTCGGGAACACCGCTTCCCACAGGCTTTCGGCCCGCGCCGCCCGCTGCGCGATGGCGGGCGTCGATTGCAGGTCGAGCGCCACGAGGTCGGCCATCGCCCCCGGCCGCAGGCTGCCGATCTCGCGCGCCATGTGCAGCGCCCGGGCCGAGCCTTCGGTGGCCAGCCACAGCAATTGCGCCGGGTGCAGCGCGGTGCCGCGCAGCTGGCCGATCTCGTAGGCCGCCGCCATCGTCCGCAGCATCGAGAAGGACGAGCCGCCGCCGGTATCGGTGGCCAGTCCCACGGCAATGCCCCGTCCGGTCAGCCCGGCAAGGTCGAACAGGCCCGAGCCGATGAAGGTGTTCGAGGTCGGGCAGTGGATCGCCGCCGCGCCGATCTCGGCCAGCCGGTCGATCTCGCGCGGTTCGAGATGGATCGCGTGGCCGTAGAGCCCGCGCGCGCCGAGCAGCCCCGCCGCCTCGTAGGTGTCGAGATAGTCGCGCGCCGCGGGGAACAGGTCCTTCACCCAGGCGATCTCTTCGACCTGCTCGCTCAGGTGCGTCTGCATCAGGCAGTCCGGGTGTTCGCCCCAGAGCGCACCGAGGGCCCGCAGCTGGTCCGGCGTGGAGGTGGGCGAGAAGCGGGGCGTGATCGCGTAGGCGGCCCGCCCGGCGCCGTGCCAGCGGCCGATCAGCGCCTTGCTGTCGTCGTAGGCCGATTGCGCGCTGTCGCGCAGGCCGTCGGGGGCGTTGCGGTCCATGCAGGTCTTGCCCGCGACCACCGCCATGCCCCGTTCGGCCGCCGCCGCAAAGAACGCGTCCGCGGAATGGGCATGGATGGTGCAGTAGCTGGCGAGCGTCGTGGTCCCGTGCGCCAGCGCGAGGTCGAGGGTCCGCGCCGCCGCCTGCGCGGCGTAGTCCGGATCGGCCAGCCGCATCTCCTCGGGGAAGGTGTAGCCGTTCAGCCAGTCGATCAGCCGCTTGCCCCAGGAGGCGATGATCCCGGTCTGCGGGTAATGCATGTGGGCGTCGACGAAGCCGGGCAGGAGCAACGCCGCGCCCATGTCGGTAACCGGCGCACCGGGATGGGCGCGGCGCAGGTCGTCGGCCTCGCCCACCGCCGCGATCCGGCCGTCGGCGCCGATCAGGACGCCGCCGCGGGTGCTGTGCCGGGCCGCGTCGTCCGGCGCCGCCGCGAAGGGCGAATCGGAGAAGGCCAGGGTCTGGCCGAGGATCAGGCGATCGGTCATGCGGCACCCTAGCGGCGGCGGGAAACCCGGCGCAATGGCCCTCGGGAGGGGGCCAAGGGCGTTGCCGCCGGGGCTGCCATCACTATGCTGCGCCGCGAACCCGGACCGAGGAGACGGCATGGCCGAAGACCAGACAGAGCTGGAAACGGACGACTACGCGCTTTCGCCCGAGCTGTTCGAGGCGCTGGACGCGGCTCTGGAAGGCGGCGATGCCGCGGCGATCGACCGGCTGTTCGAGCCGCTGCACGCGGCCGACATCGCCGACATCTTCGAGCAGATCGAACCCCGCGACCGCCGCGCGCTGGTCACGCTCTGGGGGCACGGCATCGACGGCGAGATCCTGTCGGAGATCCGCGAGGAGGTGCGCGAGGACGTGGTCGGGGCGCTGACCCCGGACAATCTCGCCGAGGCGGTGCGCGACCTCGATTCCGACGACGTGGTGGATCTCGTCGAAACGCTGGACGAGGACCGGCAGGAGGCGGTGCTGGAGGCGCTGGCCGCCACCGACCGGATCGCCGTCGAACGGGCGCTGGCCTGGCCCGAGGAAAGCGCCGGCCGGCTGATGCAGGTCGAGACGGTGCACGCCCCCGAGCACTGGACCGTTGGCGAGATGATCGACTACCTGCGCGCCAACTCGGACCGGCTGCCCGAACAGTTCTACCACGTCATCCTCGTCGATCCGCGGATGAAGCCGGTGGGCAACGTCACCCTTGGCCGGATGCTGTCGTCGCGCCGCGAGGTCCGGCTGTCGGCGATCACCGAGGAGATGTTCCGCACCATCCCGGCGACCCAGGACGAGGGCGACGTCGCCTACGCCTTCAACCAGTATCACCTGATCTCGGCCCCGGTGGTGGACGAGGACGACCGGCTGGTCGGGGTCATTACCATCGACGACGCGATGATGGTGCTGGACGAGGAGGCCGGCGAGGACATCCTGCGGCTGGCGGGGGCCGGCGACGGGTCGCTGAGCGACACGGTCTGGGAAACGACCCGGCAGCGGTTTCCCTGGCTCGCGGTGAACCTGGTGACGGCGATTCTCGCCTCGATGGTGATCTCGCTCTTCGACGAGGTGATCGCCGGGCTCGTGGCGCTGGCGATCCTGATGCCGATCGTCGCCTCGATGGGGGGCAATGCCGGCACCCAGTCCCTGACCGTCGCAGTCCGCGCGATCGCCACCCGTGACCTGACCGGGTCGAACGTCTGGCGGGTGATCCGGCGCGAGGTGCTGGTGGGCCTCGTCAACGGGCTGATCTTCGCGGTGGTGATGGGAGCCGTCGGAGTGATCTGGTTCGGGACACCGATGCTTGGCGTCGTGATCGCGGTGGCGATGGTCATCAACCTCGTGATGGCCGGACTTGCCGGGACGGTGATCCCGGTGGCGCTCGAGCGGGTCGGGGTGGACCCGGCGCTCGCCTCCGGAGCCTTCGTGACCACGGTGACCGACGTGGTCGGCTTCTTCGCCTTCCTCGGGCTTGCCGCGGTGATGCTGCTTTGACCGACCTGGCGGCGCGCAAGGCGGCGGCCCGTGCCGCGGCGGTGGACCGGCGCAAGCTGGCCCATGCCGCCGACGACGGCGCCGCCTGCGGGGTCCTGTCCTCGATCCTCGCCGGCAATCGCGGAGTGCCGCTCTCGGGCTACATGCCGATGCGCACCGAGATCTCGCCGCTGCCGGCGATGGCGGAGGCCGCCGCCTACGGCCCGGTGGGCGTGCCGGTGATCGAGGCCAAGGGCCGGCCGCTGCGGTTCCGGGCGTGGAGCCCGGAGGCCGAGATGGTGCCGGGTCCGTTCGGCGCGATGGTCCCGGCGGCGGGGGACTGGATCACGCCGCAGATCCTGATCGTGCCGCTGCTGGCCTTTACCCGCACTGGCCTGCGGCTGGGCTATGGCGGCGGCTTCTACGACCGGACCCTCGCCGGGCTGCGCGCTGCGGGCCCGGTGCTGGCGATCGGTTTCGCCTATGCCGCGCAGGAGGCGGACGACCTTCCGGCCGAGCCGACCGACGCGCCGCTCGACCTGATCGTGACCGAGGCCGGGGTGATCGAGACCGCCTGACCGCGCCGGGACCGTGCCGGGCGGTGGGTCGAGACCCACCTCACGCCGCCGTTCCGCCGCCGCGCCCGAGGCCGCCCGAAACCCCTTGCGCCCGCCGGTCGCCATTGGTCTATCCCTCACATGCGCATTCTCTATCTGGGCGACGTGATGGGCCGGGCGGGCCGGACCGCGGTGAGGGACCGGCTGCCGGACCTGCGCGACCGCTGGCGGCTCGATTTCGTGGTGGTCAACGGCGAGAACGCCACCAGCGGCAACGGCCTCACCGCGGATCATGCCCGGCTCCTGTTCGCCGCCGGGGCCGATGTGGTGACGCTGGGCGACCATGCCTTCGACCAGCGCGAAATGCTCCAGTTCTGCCAGTCCGAGCCGCGCATCGTCCGGCCGCTGAACTTCGCCAAAGACGCCCCGGGCCGGGGCGCGGCGGTGTTCGACGCCCCCGGAGGCCGCAAGGTCCTGGTGGCGCAGGTGCTGGGCCAGGTGTTCATGAAGCGGCCTTTCGAGGACCCGTTCGGCGCGGTGGAGCAGGTGCTGAAGACCTATCCGCGCGGCGGACTGGTGCAGGCCAGCCTGATCGACATCCATTGCGAGGCGACCTCGGAGAAGATGGCGATGGGCCATTTCTGCTCCGGGCGGGCCAGCATCGTGGTGGGCAGCCATACCCATGTGCCGACCGCCGACGCGATGATTCTGGCGGGCGGCACCGCCTATCTCACCGATGCCGGGATGTGCGGTGACTACGATTCGGTGATCGGCATGGACAAGGCCGAACCGCTGCGCCGCTTCGTCACCGGGATGCAGAAGGACCGTTTCGATCCCGCCCGGGGCGAGGCGACGCTCTGCGGCCTCTTCGTCGAGACCGACGATCGCAGCGGTGCCGCGACCCGGGCGGTGCCGGTGCGGGTTGGCGGCCGGCTGGCGGAGGCCGAACCCGGGTGAGCCGCCGCGCCGCCTTCGTGGTGCTGCTCTGCCTCGGCGCCGGCTGGGGGCTGACGGTGCCGTTGACCAAGATCGCGGTGCGCGACGGCTACGGCCATTTCGGGCTCGTGTTCTGGCAACTGGCGCTGGGCGCGGCGGTGTTGGGCGCGATCCAGCTTATCCGGCGGCGGCCGCTGCCGCTCACCGCGCGCGGCCTGGCCTTCTGTCTCGGGATCGCGCTGATCGGGACGGTGATTCCGAACTCGGCCTCCTACCAGGCCGCGGTCCACCTGCCGGGTGGGATCATGGCGCTGGTCATCGCGCTGGTGCCGATGGCGGCGTTCCCGATCGCGCTGGCGCTGGGCATCGACGATTTCGCGCCGCGCCGGCTTGCCGGGCTGGCGCTGGGGCTTGCTGCGATGGCGCTGATCGCGCTGCCCGGGGCCAGCCTGCCGCCGGGCACCGCCGCGTTCTGGGTGCTCGTCGGGCTGGTCGCGCCGCTGTGCTACGCGGTCGAGGCCAACGCGGTGGCCAAGCTCGGCACGTTCGGGCTGGGGCCGATCCAGACCCTGTTCGGCGCCTCGGTGCTCGGCGCCGCGGTGGCCCTGCCGCTGGCGGTCGGATCCGGGCAATTCATCGCCCCGCCCTGGCCGTTCGGCGCGGCCGACTGGGCGGTGATCGGCCTGAGCACTATCCACGCGCTGGTCTATTCCGGCTATGTCTGGCTGGTCGGGCGGACCGGGTCGGTGTTCGCCGCGCAGGTCGCCTATCTCGTCACCGGGTTCGGGGTGTTCTGGTCGATGATCCTGCTGGGCGAACGCTACCCGGTGGCGGTCTGGGCCGCCTTCGGCCTGCTGATGGCCGGGCTCGCCCTCGTGCAGCCGCGGCTTGTCAGCGCTCCCGCCGCGTCGGATGATGGCGGGCGGTCAAGCGCGGGGCTGACATGATCGACTTCCTTCCCCTCACGCCCACCGGCGAGGCGGTGCTCACGCTCTGCGTCGTCGGGGCGATGTTCCTGCTGTTCCTGCGCGAGACCTACCCGACCGAGGTGGTGGCCCTGATCGGGGTGTCGGCGCTGCTGGTTCTCGGGCTGCTGCCCTACGACGCCGGCCTCAAGGTGCTTTCGAACCCGGCGCCCTGGACCATCGCGGCGATGTTCATCGTGATGGGGGCGCTGGTGCGGACCGGCAGTCTCGAGGCGATGACGCGGTCGGCGGACCGGCTGGCCCGGAGGCAGCCGGTTCTGGCGGTGCCGCTGATCCTCGTGGTGGTGGCGGTGGCCTCCGCCTTCATGAACAACACGCCCGTGGTCGTGGTTATGATCCCGGTGATGGTGCAGCTGGCCCGGACCCTCGGCCAGCCGGCCTCGCGGGTGCTGATCCCGCTCAGCTACGCGGCGATCATGGGCGGCACCCTGACCCTGATCGGGACCTCGACCAACCTGCTGGTGGACGGGGTGGCGCGCAGCCGCGGGCTCGAGCCCTTCACCATCTTCGAGATAACGCCGCTGGGCCTGATCGTGGTCGGCTGGGGGATGATCTACCTGTGGTTCATCGCGCCCCGGTTGCTGCCCGACCGCGACAGCATGGCGACGCTGCTGTCGGACAGGTCGCAGATGCGGTTCTTCACCGAGGCGGTGATCCCGCCGGAATCGAACCTGATCGGCCGGGAGGTTCTCGGCGTGCAGCTGTTCAAGCGCGATGGCGTCCGGCTGATCGACGTGATCCGGGGCGACGCGTCGCTGCGCCGGAACCTCGACGGGGTGGAACTGCAGGTCGGGGACCGGGTGGTGCTGCGGACCCGGATGACCGAACTGCTGAGCCTGCAGCGCAACAAGGAACTGCGGCGGGTGGACCAGGTCAGCGCGGTCGAGACCCAGACCGTGGAGGTGCTGATCACGCCGGGCTGCAAGATGGTCGGCCGGACGTTGGGGTCGTTGCGGTTGCGGCGGCGCTACGGGGTCTACGTGCTCGCGGTGCACCGGCGCAGCCAGAACATCGGCCGGCAGCTCGACGACCTCGTGGTCCGGGTCGGGGACACCCTGCTGCTGGAGGGCACGGCGGAAGACATCCAGCGGCTCGCCGGCGACCTCGACCTGGTGGATGTCTCAAAGCCCTCGGCCCGGGCCTACCGGCGGACCCGGGCGCCGGTGGCCATCGGGGCGCTGGTCGGGATCGTGGGGCTGTCCGCCCTCGGCGTCGCGCCGATCCTCGCGCTCGCGGTGATCGCGGTGACGGTGGTGCTGGTGACCGGCTGCATCGACGCCGAGGAAGCCTTCGAATACGTCGAGGGCCGGCTGCTGGCGCTGATCTTCGCGATGCTTGCGGTGGGGGCGGCGCTCGAATCGACCGGGGCGGTGGCGCTGGTGGCCAATGCGCTGGCGCCGTTTCTCGGCGGCCTGCCGCCCTTTGCCATCGTGCTGGCGGTCTACCTCATCGCGACGACGCTGACCGAGGTGGTCTCGAACAACGCGGTGGCGGTCGTGATGTCGCCGATCGCGATCGGGCTCGCCGAGGTGCTGGGGGTCGACGCCCGGCCGCTGGTGGTGGCGGTGATGTTCGCCTCCTCGGCGGCCTTCGCGACCCCGATCGGATACCAGACCAACACGCTGGTCTACGGGCCGGGAGGCTACAGGTTCTCGGATTTCCTGCGTTCGGGGATCCCGCTGAACCTGTCGCTGGCGCTGATCGTGTCGACCGCGATCCCGTTCATCTGGCCGCTGTGAGGCTGCCGCCGGGCGGCTGATTTTCGACGAAAATCAGGTGTCCCGCGGGACGGCGCGTTCCTGATTTTCGACGAAAATCAGCCCCCGCCGTAGCGCGCGACGAAGCGGGCGAGGATCCGTTCCGGCACTGTCACGTCCGCCGCCCGGCACATCGCGATCAGGTCCTCGGCCTCTTCCGGCGCGAAGTAGCCCTTGTGCCGGTAGACCCCGATCCGGGTCTCGAACACCGCCGCGTCGGCCTCGGGGTGGAACTGCGTCGCGTAGACGTTCCGCCCGGCGCGGATCATCTGGAACGGGCAGGGACCGCTCTCGAGCAGGTGGACCGCCCCCTCCGGCAACGCCTGCACCGCCTCCTTGTGGCCGACGAAGGCGTCGAAGGTCTCCGGCAGCCCGTCGAGCAGCGGATCGGCCCCGACCACCCGGCAGGTCGAGGTGCCCACCGGTTCGCCGTAGCGGGCCTTCGACACTTCGGCGCCCATCGCGTGGGCCAGGATGCCGATGCCGTAGCAGCAGCCGAGGAACGGCATGTCCCGGGCGAGGATCTCGGGCATCAGCGACAGGCAGGCGGCCTCGATCCGGGCCTCGACCGGGCTTTTCGCCGCGGGCGGGTCGCTGACGCAGCCGGGGCCGCCGCCGACGATCACCCCGGCATGGTCTTCCAGCCGCAGGTTCGCCGGCAGCGGGTCGCGGTCCAGCCGGATCCGCCGCGCCCGGCCCGCCGGCAGCCCGCCCTTGGCGAGGATCGCGGCGAACTCGTCGTCGCTGGCCTCGGTCTCCGGGCGCAGTTGCAGGATCAGAAAGGGTTTCATGCGGGTGTCTTGGCCTCCGATGCGCGAAAGGTCCAGCCCCCGGACCGCACGGGGTCAGACTGGCCCATGCGACACCGTCGGGGCGTTTCGGTCTCACGGACCGCTTTGCGGGACGGAGCTGCCGCTGGATGCTGCTCCATCAAGCTCGGGTCTCGTCGTGTGGCGGCTTCCTGAAGGCTGACTCGAGTTCGGCATTCAGATTGGCTGCCAAGTCGAAAAACCGCCGTCTCACGCTCCCGGCGTAGGGATTGGCCTTCTCAATCGCTTCGAATACTTCCGGCGCATCATGCTGCACCATTGAAATCGCCTCTGACAACAAGTCGAAGCTCCTGGTTGTCATGCGCGTGGGCAGTGGTCCCATTCGCAGAAGCACTTTGGCGATGAGATGCGTGAGCCCCTGGACCACCGCGGCTTCCCGGTCGTGATCTTCCGGTGTCGTCATGATGACGGTCAGACCCATGGCCTTGCGCAGGAACGCGGCCAGCCTTGCATGTCGTCGTCCCTGAATGGGGCAGATCGCGATCTTGAGACCTTCGATACCCGACCTGGCGCTCTGAGGACCGAACAGCGGGTGAGTTGCCACGATGTCCACCTGGCGGGGCAGCAGCCGCCGCATGATTTCGGAGGGAACGACCTTGACCGAACCCACATCGACAATCAGCGTGCCAGGTCTGCAGGCAATCGCGATCTTCCTGACAACCTGCTCGAATGAAGACACCGGTGACGCGATGAGGATCACATCGGCCTGCGATACCGCGTGAAGCGAGGACAGCCGCACGCCGAGTTGCCTTGCGATCCCGGCAACGCCCGCGGATGGATCGTAGGCCGATATCTCGAAGTGCCGGCCGAGATGAAGGGCCGCAAGTTGTCCGAACGCGCCAAACCCGACGATGCCGAGCGACGTGGCTTGATTCCTGCTGTCATTCTTCATGTCTCGACCCTTGCATGTGCCGCCCGGCAGAGGGTCGATTTCATGGTGACCGCTGTCGGGGCAGCGGAAAACCAACGATGACTTGCCCGCAGCTATGAAAGCCGGGGATAATAGTCCTGCGATGCGAAGACCGATGTCATCATGGTCTCTGCCGTAGGGCACCCGGGACCGCGAAGTCAACGATGCTTCTGCGAAACTGCCATTGGCCGTGGCGCAGCGTTGCCTTGCTACGGGCTCAAAGCGGCCAGACCAGCAGGATCGCCGGGATCGACACGGCGATGATGAGGATTTCGAGCGGCAGGCCCATGCGCCAGTAGTCCCCGAAACGGTAGCCGCCGGGGCCGAGGATCAGGGTGTTGTTCTTGTGCCCGATCGGGGTGAGAAAGGCCGCCGACGCCGCCACCGCCACCGCCATCAGGAACGGGTCGGGCGAGACCCCGAGACTGTTCGCCATCTGGATCCCCACCGGCGCCGCGACGATCGCGGTGGCGGTGTTGTTGAGCACGTCCGACAGGGTCATCGTCACCACCATCAGCACGGTCAGCACTACCCAGGCCGGCAGGCCGAAGGTCAGCGCCACGAGCCCGTCGGCGATCAGTTCGGTCCCGCCCGAGGTCTCGAGCGCGGCCCCGAGCGGGATCATCGAGCCGAGGAGAACCACCACCGGCCACTCGATATTCGAGTAGAGATCCTGCAGCGGCATGATCCCCAGCAGCACGAAGCCGATCACCACGAGGCCCAGCGCGATCGGCAGGTAGAGCAGGCCCACGCTGGCCACCAGCACCGCGGCGCCGAAGAGCCCGATGGCGACCCAGACCTTGCGGTCCACCGTCACCCCCAGCCCGCGATCCGCCAGCGGCAGCCCGCCCAGCCAGGACGCGACCTCGTCGGCGGTCTCCTGCGGCACCAGCAGCAGCAGGATATCGCCGGGCTTCACCACCGTCTTGCGCAGGTGCGAGGTGATCCGCCGCCCCTCGCGCGAGATCCCGACGATCACCGCGCGCTGCCGCCAGTGCAGCCCGACCGACTGGCTGGTCTTGCCGACGATCCGGGCCTCGCGGGGGACCACGACCTCGATCAGGGTCAGGCCCTCGGGCCTGTTCTCGACCAGCGCCCGCCGATCACCGTCGGTGTAGGTCAGCCCCAGCGACGACCGGAACTCGTCCAGCGCGTCGGCGGCGGCTTCGAGGATCAGGATGTCGTCGGCCTGCACGACGGCGTTCCGGGCCGCGCCGTACATCCGCTTGCCGCCGCGGATCAGGCCGAGGATCACCACGTCCGCCTGGTCGGCGGGGCCGTAGAGATCGGACAGCGGCTTGCCGACGGCGCGCTTGGCGTCCTTGGGGATAGACAGTTCGGCGATGTAGGCGGCGGTGTCCATCAGCGAGGCGGCGGCATCGGATTCGCGCGCCGCCGCCGGGATCAGCCGCCAGCCCCCCAGCGCCACGAAGGCGATCCCCGCCAGCGCCGCCGCGCCGCCCACCGGGGCGAAGTCGAACATCCGGAACGGCGCGCCCAGCATGTCCTCGCGGATCGTCGCGATGATGATGTTGGGCGGGGTGCCGATCAGCGTGACCATGCCGCCGAGGATCGTGGCGAAGCTCAGCGGCATCAGCGTCACCCCGGGGCCGCGCCCGGCCTTGCGGGCGGTGGCCATGTCTACCGGCATCAGCAGCGCCAGCGCCGCGACGTTGTTCATGAAGGCCGACAGCACGCCGCCGATGCCGCCCATCAGCGCGATGTGGGCCCCGAGGCTGCGCCCGGAATCGATCATCGTCCGGGTGATCAGCTGCACCGCCCCGGACCGCACCAGCCCGGCAGACACGACAAGCACCAGCGCCACCACCATCGTCGCCGGGTGACCGAAGCCGGCAAATGCGTCGGCCGCCGGGACCACGCCCAGCACCACCGCCGCCATCAGCGCCGAGAAAGCCACGAGGTCATAGCGGAACCGGCCCCAGATCAGCAGGCCGAAGACCGCGCCGAACAGGCCGAACAGGATGGTCTGGTCCGTCGTCATGGCGGCACCCTAGGGCGGGTTCCGCCGGTCTGCCAGTGCCTTGGCGCCTGCCGTCAGGCCGCGACGCTCAGACCCCGCCGACGGCCGGAACCACCACCTGCCCGCCGGGACCTGCCGGCGGACGCCGCTTGATCGGCGGCGGACCCGCCTCCAGCGCGCCCAGCGTCATCGGTCCGACGATGCCGTCCACGGCCAGCCCCCGTGTCGCCTGGAACTGCTTCACCCGGGCGTCGGTCTTCGGTCCGAAGATGCCGTCGACCCAGAGCGGCGGCGGTCCGGTACGGGCATTCAGCAGGTTCTGGACATAGGCCACCTTGAGACCGGTCTTGCCCATCTTCGGCGGACCGGCATTGGGCAGGTGCGACTTGCCCTGGACATAATCGTCGTCGTCGTCATCGCTGTGCGCCATTTCCATCCCGGTTACTCCTCCGTCACCACGTCTCGGCGCGGCCGGGCCGGGCCCTGTGCGGGCGGCCCCGGCGGCGCCATGCGGCAGTGTAGCACGAATCGGCGCGAACCGGTCTGCAGGCTCAGCCCGGCGGGATGCGGCGCCGCGCCGGGGCGGTCCAGTCCACATTCGGTCCCGCCGGCACGATGCCCAGCGGGTTGCGCAGCGGCGAGGCCGAGAAGTAGCCTGCCTTGTAGATGTCGGGCTTCACCGTGTCGGCCACCCCGGGCACCGCGTGAAGCGCGCGGGCGTAATCCCAGAGGTTCGGGTAGTCCGACAGCTTCGCGAGGTTGCACTTGAAGGCATAGTGATACGCCACGTCGAACCGGGCGAGGGTGGGGAACAGGCGCAGGTCGGCCTCGGTCAGCCGGTCGCCGACCAGGGTGATCCGGCCTTCCAGATGTGCCTCGATGGCGTCCAGCGCGGCAAAGAGGTCGGTGACGGCGGCGTCGTAGGCGTCCTGGGTGCGGGCGAAGCCGGCGCGGTAGACGCCGTTGTTGACCCGCGGGTGGATCAGCGCGTTCCAGCGGTCGATCTCGGGCAGCAGCGGGGCGGGGACGAGCCGGCGGCCGGGATCGAATTCCGTCGCCAGCATCCGCACGATGTCGGCGCTTTCGTTCGACACGATGCGCCCGGCGGCGCGGTCCCACAGCACCGGCACGGTGATCCGCCCGGTATGGGGCGGGTGCTGCCGGGCATAGACCTCGTGCAGCGCCGCGACGCCCAGTTCGGGATCGGCGAATTCGCCTTCGGGGTCGAACACCCAACCGTCTTCGGTGCGCCGGGGCCGGGCTATGGACACGGTGATCGCGTCGTCGAGCCCCAGCACCGCCCGGGTCAGCAGCACCCGGTGCGCCCACGGGCAATTCCACGCCGCATAGAGGTGATATCGGCCGGGCTCCGGCGGGTGGCGGCCACCGGCCGCGATCCGGCCGCGGATCGTGCTTTCGGCCCGCTTGAAGGCACCGTCCTCGGTGGTGTCGGGGCCGGGATCCTCCGCGTGGTAGCGGCCGTCGATCATCACGCCCATGGTGGACTCCTCGGTTGCGGGTCCGGGCAGCATAACCGCCGGCCCGCGCGGTCCCAGCGGCGTCGGCGCAGGGCCGGCCTGCAGCGGCGCACAGCCGGGCTTGCCCTGCCGCCTCGGGCTGGCCTATAGCAGCCGCCAGACATCCAATCATCGGCAGACGAGACCACCATGGCAGGCCATTCCAAGTGGGCCAACATCCAGCATCGCAAGGGCCGGCAGGACGCCGCCCGGTCGAAGCTGTTCTCCAAGTTGGCGAAGGAGATCACCGTCGCCGCGAAGATGGGCGACCCCGACCCGGACAAGAACCCCCGGCTGCGGCTGGCGGTGAAGGAAGCGAAAAGCCAGTCGGTCCCCAAGGACGTGATCGAGCGCGCGATCAAGAAGTCCCAGGGCGGCGACGGCGAGAACTACGAGGAGATCCGCTACGAGGGCTACGGCCCGGGCGGCGTCGCGGTGATCGTCGAGGCGATGACCGACAACCGCAACCGCACCGCCTCCACCGTCCGCTCCACCTTCGGCAAGAACGGCGGCAACCTCGGTGAGACCGGGTCCGTGGCCTTCATGTTCGAGCGCAAGGGCCAGATCGTCTACACCGCCGAGGCCGGCGACGCCGACACCGTGATGATGGCGGCGATCGAGGCCGGGGCCGAGGATTGCGAAAGCTCCGAGGACGGCCATGTCATCCTCTGTGCCGACACCGACCTCAACGAGGTCTCGACCGCGCTCGAGGCGGCGCTGGGCGAGAGCGAGAGCACGCGGCTGATCTGGAAGCCCACCACCACCTCGGAACTGGATCTCGAGGGGCTGACCAAGCTGATGAAACTGGTCGAGGCGCTCGAGGACGACGACGACGTCCAGACCGTCACCACCAATTTCGAAGCCAGCGACGAGGTCATGGAGGCCTACGCCGAAGCCTCCTGAACCTTGGCCACCCCGCACAACCTGTGATTACCTCGGCCGGAGGGATCGGGTGAGGGGACGGCGTGGATGGGTGTGGCTGAGTGGAGTTTGGTCGTCGCGATCCTCGCGCTTCTCGGGATAGACGGCAAGAACGGGTGGAAAACGGCACGTTGGGTGGCTCGCGGTTTCAAACCCGCGCCACCCCCGCCGCCGCAGCCTGTGCAGATCGTCCAGCCTGACGCTGCGGCGCGAAGATTTCCCGCCATCCGTCCGCCGGGCCATCGCAGGGTCATCGGTCGGGACAAGGACCGGGAGCGGTTGCGCAGCCTCCTCGCCACGGGGCGGGGGGCGCAGATAACCTCGGCGGGCGCGGTGCTGCAGGGCGAAGGCGGGCGGGGCAAGACGACGCTCGCGCGCTACTATGCCGAGACCTCGAGGGAGCTTTATGACGGTGGGCTCTGGGCGCTGGCCTCGGACGCGAGTTCGCTGATGCAAAGCCTTGCGGCCTTTGGGAAATCCGCCTTCGACATGGACATCCCGCAGGCCATCACCCCGGCCCATGCCGAGGCGGTCCTGCACGCCATCGGCACCTGCGGGGCGCGGCTCCTGTTCGTCTACGACAACGTGGACGACTACACCGCGATCAAGCCGTTCTTTCCCAAGGGCGAACACATCGACCTGATCGTCACAACCCGGCTGACCACCGATGTGCCGGGGTTCGGTCGGATCGCGCTCGACGTGCTGGACCACGATGCGCCGGACAGCCCGGCGGTGAAGCTGCTGTTGCAGGAGGCCGGGCAATGGAAGGCGGATGCGGACACGCGGGCGGCGGCGCAGCGACTGGCGGCGGACCTCGGCGGGCTGCCTCTGGCGCTGATCGTGGCGGGGGCGCTGGCGAAGGAGGGGACCGACCTCGACACCCTGCGCGCGCGAATCGCGGAGATCGTGGAGACCGCGCCGGGGCAGGGCGGCGACTACGGCGATTCGGTCGCAGCGGCGGTGCGGCTGTCGCTCGACACGCTGACGCCGGACGCGCGGGCGCTGGCCGATGTCTGCGCCTGGCTCGACCCCGACCGGATCGACGAGCGGCTGTTCACCGATGCGCCGGGGGGCGATTGGTGGCAGGGCTACAAGGGCGACGTGCCCGAGGAGATGGAGCGGCTGGCGGCCGACGGCGCGCGGGTGCGGGCGGCGTTGCGGGGCCTGCGGCAGCGGTCGCTGCTGCAGGAGGGCGAACAGGGCCTGACCCTGCACCGGCTCACCGCTGCGGTCCTGCGGCGGGAGGCCGCCGACCCGCAGGTCCCGGCCCGCGCCGCCGCGGTGCTTCTGAGGGCGGGATATCCTTACGATGCGGATGATCCCGCACATTGGGACGACTGCCGCCGTCTGACCCCTCATGTCGTAACACTCTGGGGTGAGGCCGGTCCGTTTTGGCGAGAGGCGTGGGGGCAACCAAATTGGCCGGCGATGGATTCGGCGCTGAACCAGTGCGGCGTGTTTCTGAGCAGCCAACGGGATGACAGGAGCGCATTGGTATTGCGGCGCGCGGCGCTGGAGATGATTGAGCCGAAGAATGGAAACGCGGGTCGGAATCTTCCGGCAGCGCTTTGCAACCTGTCGCTGACGCTGTCCCGACTCGGGGAGTTCGAGGAGGCCGAGGAGTGCGCCGATCAGGCCATTTCGCTGACCGAGGCTCGTCCGTCTGAGACAGAGAACCTTGCGCGAATATGCATGCAGAAGGCCAACATACTTTTTCGGCGGGCGGAGGCGGGGGATCGGGCGGAGCTCGACAGTGCAGAGGGCTGGATCGACAAGGCCCGCGCGATCTTGGAGACGCTGGCCGAGGGGCAACCGAGTGAAGGCGTGGCCATTTGCCTCAACGACCTCGGCTACTTGCGCCGACTACAGGGGCGGGGGGAGGAAGCGGCGGAGGCCTATCAGGCCGCGCTCGACATCCGGCGGCAGGTTCCCGGCGTGAACCGAGCCAGCCTCGCCACCTCTGCCGTGAATGTCGGGTCAAGCTGGCTGGAGGCCGGGCGCGCGGACCGGGCGCTGCGGCTGTTGCAGGAGGCCCATGGCATCCACGCGGAGATCTTCGACGATCCGCAGGCCCCGGCCCTGCGGGCCAGCGCGGGCTGGCTTTTTTCCTGCCTCCTGACCCTCGCCCGGGCGGGGCAGGACCCGGAGGCGAACAGGGCGGAGGCGGAGCGGCTGTGCCGCGCCCACGGCCTCGATTGGGCCGAACACCAGCGCCTGGCCGAGCAATACCGCATCGCCCCGCCCGAGGCGTGATTCCGCCCGCGCGGTCCCGGGTTGATGCCCCGTGCGGGGGGCGGTTAGGTGGGCCGTCTGGAAGGAATCCCGCCCCTTGCTGCCTGCCTTCGTCACCGGGTTCGCCCTGTCGCTGTCGCTGATCCTCGCGATCGGGCCGCAGAACGCGTTCGTCCTGCGGCAGGGCATCCTCGGCGCCCATGTCTTTGCCATCTGCCTGGTCTGCGCGCTGTCGGACGCCGTGCTGATGGCCGCCGGGGTCGCCGGGTTCGCGGCGCTGACCGAGGCGGTGCCGGGGGTCGCGCGCTACATGGCCTGGGTCGGCGCGGCCTTCCTGACCGTCTACGGCGGACTGGCGTTCCGGGCGGCGCTGCGCGGCGGCGCGGCGCTGGACCCGGCGGCGCGGGGGGCCGGTGCGCTCTGGGCGGCGCTCGGGACGACGCTGGCGCTGACCTGGCTCAACCCGCATGTCTACCTCGACACGCTGGTGCTCGTGGGTTCGGTGGCGACCCGGTTCCCGGGGCAGGGGCTGGCGTTCTGGGCCGGGGCCTCGGTCTCCTCGGCGCTGTTCTTCTTCGCGCTGGGCTACGGCGCGGCGCTGCTGCGCCCGGTCTTCGCCCGGCCGCGGGCGTGGCAGGCGCTGGACCTTGCCGTCGCCGGCATCATGTGGTCCATCGCCGCGGGGCTGATCCTGTCGGCCTGATCCCCAACCCGCCGCGAGCCCGCCCCGATGCAGTCCGAGCCCCGTCCCCTTGCCGGCATCTTCTGGATGGTGCTGACCGGGCTCAACTTCGTCGCGGTCACAGCGATCGTGAAGCACGTGGGCGACGCGATCCCGGCCGCGCAGTCGGCGTTCCTGCGCTACGCGCTGGGGCTGGTGTTCCTGGTCCCGATGATCCGGCCGATCCTCGCCGCCCGGCTGACCCGCCGGCACCTGCGGCTGTTCGTCTGGCGGGGCGTGGCGCACACGGTGGCGGTGATCCTGTGGTTCTACGCCATGACCCGGATCCCGATCGCCGAGGTGACGGCGATGAACTACCTGTCGCCGGTCTACGTCACCATCGGCGCGGCGCTGCTGCTGGGCGAGGCGCTGCCGCCGCGGCGGCTGGCGGCGGTGATCGTGGCGCTGATCGGGGCGGCGATCATCCTGCGGCCGGGGCTGCGCGAGCTGAACGACGGGCACCTGGCGATGGTGTTCACCGCGATGACCTTCGCCGTCGGCTACCTGATCGCCAAGCGGCTGTCGGGCGAGTTGAGCGCCGCTGTCGTGGTGGGGATGCTGTCGATCACCGTGACGATCGGGCTCGCGCCCTTCGCCGCCGTGGTCTGGGTGCCGCCGAGCCTGTCCGACGTCGGCTGGCTGTTCGGGGTGGCCTGCTTCGCCACCGCCGGGCACTACACGATGACGCTGGCCTTCGCCGCGGCACCGCTGACCGTGACCCAGCCGGTGACCTTCCTGCAACTGATCTGGGCGGTCACGCTCGGCGCGGTGCTCTTCGGCGAGCCGGTGGACGGCTGGGTGGTGCTCGGCGGGGCGGTGATCCTCGGGGCGGTCAGCTTCATCACCTGGCGCGAGGCGCGGGCACGGCGGCGGGTAACCCCGGCGACGCCGGAAACCAAGATCTGAGACGGGGCTTGCAATCGGCGCGCGTTAACACTTTCTTAAGGAAATGTTCCGCGTCTGTTCGTTCCTGCTCCTGTGCCTGTTCACGCCGCTCGCCGCGCCGGCCGAGATCGCCGGACGGGTGCAGGTGATCGACGGCGACACCTTCGACATCGGCGGCACGCGGGTCCGGCTGCACGGCATCGACGCCCCGGAGATGGGCCAGCCCTGCACCACCGACCGCGGCCAGACATGGGATTGCGGCGCCTGGGCCCGGACCGAGGCGCGCCGGCTGTTCCAGTCCCGCCGCGCCGCCTGCGCCCTCATCGACCACGACCGCTACGGCCGCGCCGTCGCCCGCTGCAGCGTCGGCGGGCAGGACATGGGCGCGCGGCTGGTGGCCGAGGGCATCGCCTTCGCCTTCCGGCGCTACGCGATGGACTACGACCTGACCGAGAAACAGGCCGCGGTGGCCGGGGTCGGGCTGTGGTCGATGACCGTCGAGGAACCGGCGGCCTGGCGGTCAAACCCGTCCGGGGGGCAGGCCAGCGCCCGGACCGCCGCCCCCGCGGCCGACTGCAACATCAAGGGCAACATCTCGAATTCGGGGCGGATCTACCACATGCCCCACAACGAGCATTACGACCGCACCCGGATCGACCCGGCCCGCGGCGAGCGCTGGTTCTGCAGCGAGGCCGAGGCGCGGGCGGCGGGATGGCGGCCGGCGCGGAACTGATCCCGGCTTGATCGGGATCAAGGCCGGGGGGATGGCGCCGCCCTAGGGTCGCTCCGACACGCACATCACGGGAGGCCCCGCATGTCCCACACGCCCCACGAACTCGCCGAGGAATTCCCCGAACACGTCCAGGCGATGCACGATCTCAAGACGTCGAACGCGCATTTCGCCGGGCTGTTCGACCGCTACCACGAGGTCAATCGCGCCGTGCACCGGGCCGAGACCGATGTCGAGCCCACCGACGACGCGCACATGACCGAGTTGCGCCGGCAGCGGATGGCCCTGAAGGACGAGATCTGGGGGATCCTGTCGAAGGCGGCGCAGGCGGGCTGATCGCCGCCGTCACCGCCGCTCAGGCCCCGGCGGCGCCGTCCTCCGGGGCCGCGTCGCCGCTGCGGCCCTCTGCGGCGGCGGCGAAGCGGTCGAAGAACTGGTCGGCCATCTTGCGGGCGAAGCCGCCGACCACGCGGTTGCCGAGCTGGGCCAGCTTGCCGCCCACCTGGGCGTCGACGGCGTAGACCAGTTCGGTGCCTTCGGGCACGGGGTTCAGGGTCACGTCCGCGGCGCCCTTGGCGAATCCCGCGACGCCGCCCTTGCCCTCGCCCACCAGCCGGTAGCGCGCCGGGGGATCCGCGTCCTCGATCCGTACCGCGCCCTTGAAGGTCGCGCTCACCGGGCCGACCTTCTGCCTGACCACGGCGGCAAAGCCGTCCTCCGCGCTCCCGCTCAATTCCTGGCAGCCGGGGATGGCGGCCCGCAGCACCTCGGGATCGTTGAGCTTCCGCCAGACCGTCTCGCGGTCCGCGGCGATGATGCGGCTGCCCGTCAATTCCATGGCGGTCTCCTTCCGGGGCCCCAGATATGGGGGCAGGGCGGGGCGGCGGTCAATCTCGGTCTCGGGGGCGGGATCAGCCCGCCACCACCCGCTCGCGGCGGATCACCCAGATGGCGCAGAGCGAGGCGGCGCAGGAGGTGGCCAGCATCAGCAGCACCAGGGGCAGGGGCCCGGAGCCCGGCGACAGGACCAGCCCGGCCAGCACCGACAGGGCCGCGCCGCCGCCGATCATGAAGGCCCCGCCCAGCCCCGAGGCCGACCCGGCCAGCCGCGGCCGCACCGACAGCATCCCCGAGGTGGCGTTGGGCAGCAGGATGCCGTTGCCGAGGCCCACGAAGGTCATGAAGCCGAAGAACACCCACGGCGTCACGACCCCGGCCAGGGTCAGCAGCGCCAGCGTGCCCATGCCGATGACCACGACCACCGCGCCGCCCAGCACCATCCGGTTGACCCCGAACCTTTCGGAAAACCGCCCCGACAGGCCGTTGCCCACCAGGTAGCCGACCGCGGGCGCGCCGAAGAAGGCGCCGAGCGCGGCCGGGTCCAGCCCGAAGACATCGGTGCCGACGAAGGGCGCGCCGCCGAGATAGGCGAAGAACGCCCCCGAGGCGAAGGCGGCGGCGAGGTTGTAGCCCCAGAACCGCTGGGATTTCAGCAGTTCGGGATAGGCCCGGATCTGACCGGCAAAGCCGCCCTCGGCGGGGGCCGCCGTCTCGCCCAGGTCGGCCCAGGCCAGGAGCAGCAGCCCCGCTCCGGCGATCGCCAGCATCCAGAAGCTCGCCTGCCAGCCGAACGCCTGGTCCAGCCCGCCGCCGACCGCCGGGCCGATCATCGGCACCACCGCCATGCCCATCGTGACGTAGCCGATCATCGACGCGGCGCGGTTCTGGGCGAACAGGTCTCGGACCACGGCCCGGGACAGGGCCAGCCCCGAGGCGATCACCGCCTGCGCCATCCGGCACGCCATGAACACGGCGAAGGTCGGGGCCAGGATCGCGCCCAGCGAGGCGAGGGTGAAGGCCGCGGCGGCGGCGATCATCACCGGCCGGCGGCCGAAGCGGTCCGAAATCGGGCCGATCACGACCTGAAGCACCGCCGTCGCCGCGAGGTAGAGCGACACCGTGAGCTGCATTGCCGCGTATTCGACGCCGAAATGCGCCGCCATCGACGGCAACGACGGCAGGAACACGTTCAGCGACAGCGCGCCGACGCCGGCCATCAGGATCAGGGTCACGATGTGGGGTGGCGTGGTCCGGTCGAGGAACCGGACCGCGGGGGCTGCGCTGTCCATGCCGCGGAGCTAGGCACGGTCGGGGGCCGCGTCCAGCGGAAAGTGGCGCCGCCGCCGCACAGCGGACTGTGCGCAAGCGGCGGGCCCGGCGCCGCCTGTGACGGTGTCGGTTGCGCGGCTTTTCAGTTCGTTGCGCTGTGGCGTCAAGTTCTTTGCAAATCTGCCGCGAACGGCTTCTATTCCGCGCCGCAACCCCCTATCACGAACCAAAGAGACGGGAGGAGGGGCCCCCATGACCACGGATATCCTCAGCGAACTGGAGGCCCGGCGGAGCGCGGCGCGGCTCGGCGGCGGCGAGGCCCGGATCGCGGCCCAGCACGGCAAGGGCAAGCTCACCGCCCGCGAACGGCTCGAACTGCTGCTCGACGAGGGCTCGTTCGAGGAATACGACACCTTCGTGGCGCACCGCTGCACCGATTTCGGCATGCAGGAGAACCGTCCCGCCGGCGATGGCGTGGTCACCGGATGGGGCACCGTGAACGGCCGGCAGGTCTATGTCTTTTCGCAGGATTTCACCGTCCTCGGCGGCTCCGTCTCGGCCACCCACGCGGCCAAGATCTGCAAGATCATGGACATGGCGGTGCGCAACGGCGCGCCAGTGATCGGGATCAACGACTCGGGCGGCGCCCGGATCCAGGAAGGGGTGGACAGCCTCGCCGGCTACGGCGAGGTGTTCCAGCGCAACATCGAGGCTTCGGGCGTGGTGCCGCAGATCAGCCTGATCATGGGCCCCTGCGCCGGCGGCGCGGTCTATTCGCCGGCGATGACCGACTTCATCTTCATGGTGAAGGACACCTCCTACATGTTCGTCACCGGCCCCGACGTGGTGAAGACGGTGACCAACGAGCAGGTGACCGCCGAGGAACTGGGCGGGGCGAGCACCCATACCCGCAAGTCCTCGGTCGCCGACGGCGCC
The DNA here is from genome assembly GCA_041628615.1 of Paracoccaceae bacterium. GTDB lineage: Bacteria > Pseudomonadota > Alphaproteobacteria > Rhodobacterales > Rhodobacteraceae > JAMWZF01. Next base: position 42,068 of record JBFKOW010000005.1, read on the forward strand.
TTCGAGGACGAGGTCGAGGCGCTCGCCGAGACCCGCCGGCTGATCGATTTCCTGCCGCTGAACAACCGGCAGAAGCCCCCGGTGCGGCCGTTCTTCGACGACGTTGACCGGATCGAGCCGTCGCTCGACACGCTGGTCCCGGACAATCCGAACCAGCCCTACGACATGAAGGAACTGATCCTGAAGATCGCCGACGAGGGCGACTTCTACGAGATCCAGGCCGACTACGCGAAGAACATCCTCACCGGCTTCATCCGGCTCGAGGGGCAGACCGTCGGCGTGGTGGCGAACCAGCCGATGGTTCTGGCCGGGGTGCTCGACATCGACAGCGCCCGCAAGGCGGCCCGCTTCGTGCGGTTCTGCGACTGCTTCGAGATCCCGATCCTGACGCTGGTCGACGTGCCCGGCTTCCTGCCCGGCACGGCGCAGGAATACAACGGCGTCATCAAGCACGGCGCCAAACTGCTGTTCGCCTATGGCGAGGCGACGGTGCCGAAGGTCACCGTCATCACCCGCAAGGCCTATGGCGGCGCCTACGTGGTGATGTCCTCCAAGCACCTGCGCGGCGACATCAACTATGCCTGGCCGACCTCCGAGATCGCCGTGATGGGCGCGAGGGGCGCGGTCGAGATCCTGCACCGGGCCGATCTCGGCGACGCCGACCGGATCGCCCGGCACACGAAGAACTACGAGGACCGCTTCGCCAACCCCTTCGTGGCCGCCGAACGCGGCTTCGTCGACGAGGTCATCATGCCCCATTCCACCCGCAAGCGGCTGTGCCGCGCCTTCGCCGGGTTGAGATCGAAGGCGGCGACGATGCCCTGGAAGAAGCACGACAATATCCCGCTCTGACGCGCCGTGATCGGAATCGTGCAAAAGACCCTGCCCGCGGCCGCCGCAACGGCGCTGTCCGCAGCGCTTTTGTACAATTCGGTCGCCGCACAGGAAGTCTTTGCCCTGCCCTCGGGCCTTTCCGTATCGCTGCAGGAGGTCCGCTTCGAGGAGCGCCTCGCCCGGTTCCGCTTCGTCGCGCCCGAGCTTGGCGCGGAGGGCCGCAGCTACATCGACGTGCGGGGCGATTTCCCGTGGCTCTGCGAGAAGATGATCCTGCCCGCGCTGCCGGCCGAAAACGCCGTCGAGGAGGTGGTGATCTCGCTCGCCGACCGTCCGGTGGTGTTCGGCGAGATGACCCCCGGCGCGCTGCAGTTCTTCGAGGCGTTCAAGCTGCGCGACGGCGCCTGCGACCGGGAGGAGTTCTGATGCCGGCGCGCCCCTTGCCGGATCGCCCCTGCGGCCCGCCGGGCCGGGCGGGACGCTGATGGATAAGCATCGCGGTTTCCCCTCCCGCCTGCCGGGCACCGACTACCAGTTCACCCTGCGCCGGGCCGCCAAGGGCACGCCGACCCGGCTGGTGGCGCGCGAGCGGTTCGCGGACCGGCGGCCCGCCGACCGCCGCGCCGATGCCGGGTTTCTCTGGGCGCTGAAGGAGCATTTCGGCGCCGAACCCTTCGTGCGCGGCAACCTCGATGCCGGCCGCCTGTCCTGGCTGTTCGGGCGCGAGGTGGTAGCCGCCGAAGAGCCCTTCGACCCCGAATCCTACGAGGCGCTCCTGCGCGTCGACCTCGCCCGTGCCCGGGCGAGCTTTCCCGACATCTTCGATCCGGACTGGGCGCCATGAATACAACCATGGCGAGTGCACACGTTTTGAGCGTCTTCGCGCCACCCAGGGCGCTGGATTGGCAAAAAAGCGCCGATTACAGAGAATTCGCACGGAAATGCTGTTCAGCAGCGAAAAAGCGGTGCAACCCTGAGGATGTCTCGCGGCGAACCAGCAAGCGCCAAGAGGCATACTGTCAATACCGTTACCCTTCCCCTACGGGGTGGTCAGGTCCCTTCCGGACCTGGCCACCCTACCCTTACGGGGCGTATTCGGTCATAGTGTGCCCGTGGGCTTCGCCCGACAGAGGCAGGACAGTCAGGTCCACAACAACAGAAGAAACGAACCCAAGAGGACACCTACGATGCAGTTCAGGATTCGAGGATTGGCCCTTGCCGCCCTGGCGGCGCTCGCGGCCTGCGGCGACACGCTCGGCGAACAGGCGCTTCTCGGCGCCGGGGCCGGCGCCGGCACGGCCATCATTCTTGACGGCGACGCCACCACCGGCGCGGTCGTCGGGGCGGCGGCCAACGTCGCCTATTGCCGGACCTATCCGAGCCGCTGCTGACCGGACGCCGCGCGCCCGGTTGCCGCTGAACCGGGACGCCATGTCGCGCCGGCAGCCGCCGTGCGCCATGCCGTCCCCGCCCGTATCACCCCCCGGGGCCGCCTGCGCGCTGCGCGCGGGCGC